>DAIRGH010000017.1:0-38462 GCA_036794585.1 Solirubrobacterales bacterium
CGCGGTGCTCGGCGTCCCCTCGCTGCAGATCCGCAAGGCGACCGAGCGCCCTCAGGTCTATGACTGCGCCTCGAGCGTCAAGTTCGACCCCGACCGGCCTCAGGACTACCCGCGCGAGATCGTGCTCGCGAAGCTCGACGCGCTCTACGGCAGGAGCTTCGACCACGGGCTCGGCGACGGCCATGCGTCCGAACGGCTGGTCGACGATCTCGTCGAGAGGGTCGTCAACGACGAGGTCCGCGGCCACCGGGCCGAGGACTCACACATCGACGTTTCGCGTTCCTATCGCGAGGACGGCCTCCCGGTTCCGTGAGCGAGACGGCGGCGGCTGCCTCATATCCGTCGCTTGCGGTTGTGATCCCGGTCTACAACGAGGCCGAGACGATCAGGCGTACCTGCGGCGAGATCGAGGCGGTCCTCGACCGCTATCCGGGCGAAGCCAGGGCGATCGCCGTCGATGACGGTTCGGAGGACGAAAGCGCCGGCGTCCTGCGCGAGGTCGCGCAGGGCTCGCAACGGCTGGAGGTCTGCATCCGCGACGCCAACGGCGGCTACGGCGCCGCGCTGCGGACCGGCGCCGAGCGCGCAGCCGAGCTCGGGCTCGACTACGTCGTCTTCATCGACGCCGACCTGACCAACCCCCCGGCCGACATCCTGCGGATCGGCGAGCTGATCCGCGAAGGCCATCCATACGTCAAGGCGTCGCGTTTTCTGCCCGGAGGAGGCATGCCGACGGTGCCGTGGAGCCGGCGGATGTTCTCCCAGGCCGGCAATTTCGTCGCGAGGACACTGTTCGGCACCCGGGTCCGCGACGTGACCAACGGGTTTCGCGCTGTCCGCACCGATCTGTTCTTGAGCTGGCCGCTGACCGAGCGCGGATTTGCGGTGATCGTCGAGGAGTTCGAGCTCGCGCTGCGCGACGGCGTCGAGCCGGTCGAGTTCCCGACCACGCTGGGCGCTCGCGACGAGACGCAGAGGGCGACTGCGTTTGCCTACAGTCCGAGCCAGGTCCTCACCTACCTGCGCTATCCGGCGAGGTCGCGACTGCGCCGCGCGCGCAACAGAGAAAGGCGGAGATGAGCAAAGCGTGCCGCGGCTGCGGCGAGCCCAGGGTCGAGCCCTTCTTCGAGCTCGGCGAGATGCCGCTCGCCGGCGGCTTTCTGAACGGCCCCGAGGCGATCGAGTCCGAGCAGCGCTACGACCTGACCTGCAGCGTCTGTCACAGCTGCGGCCTCGTGCAGATCACCGATCCCGTCGACCCGGCGATCCTCTTCTCCGACTACTCGTTCAAGACCGGGACGATCCCCGGGCTGGTCAAGCACTTCGGCGATTACGCCGCCTGGATCGTCGACCGGTTCTCACCGGGCTCCGCGATCGAGTTCGGCGCCAATGACGGCACGCTGATCGCGGCGCTAGCCGAGCGAGGCGTCGACGGCCTCGGCGTCGACCTCGCCGAGAACGTGGTCGAGCTCGGGCGCCAGGAGGGCCGCAACCTGGTCGCCGCTGCCTTCGGGCCGGACACGGTCCCCGAGCTGCTCGAGCGCACCGGCGGCCCGGTCGACGCGGTCACGGGCTCCAACGTCTTCGCCCACAACGAGCGCCCGGAGGCGATCCTCGAGGCCGCCGACGCGGTGCTGGCACCCGACGGGGTGCTGCTGATCGAGGCGATGTACGCGGGCGACCTGCTCGAGCAGCTGCAGTGGGACACGCTCTATCACGAGCACCTCACCTTCTACTCGCTGTCGACGATCAGCAGGCTGCTCTCGCGGCACGGATTCAACGTCTTTCACGCCGAGCGGATCCCGATGCACGGCGGCTCGCTGCGCGTCGCCGCCCGCCGCGAGCAGGCCGACCCGACTCCCGAGCTCGAGGCGATCGCGGCGTGGGAGGACGAACAGGCGCTCAACCGGCCGCAGACGTGGACGGCGTTCGCCGCCGACTGCCGCCGCCGGATCGACGCCTTCGGTCAGACGATGCGGCGGCTGAACGAGACGGGCTCGATCTGGGCCTACGGCGCCGCCGGCAAGGCGACGATGTGGGTCAACGCCTGCGAGATGGACTATCTCGAGGCGGTCGTCGACGCCTCGCCGCTGCGGGCCGGCAAGCTGATGCCGGGCACGCACACGCCGATCGTCAGCCCCGAGGAGTTCAAGCGCGCCGCCCCCGACTACGTGTTCGCGTCTGCCTGGAACTACCTCGACGCGATCCGCGCCAACGAGCCCGAGTACGAGGGGCTGTGGGTGGTCCCGCTGCCCGAGATGCGCGTCTACTGATGGGACCTAGAACCAGCGCCAGCCGGCGCGGTGAAGCGCCGCGCGCGAGAGCGTCGACGCATAGCCGCCGAGCTCGTTGCCGAGCCTGAACTTCGACTGCTCGCTGACCATCGGGCCCGCCTGGGCCCCCTGGAGTCGCACCGTCTTGCCGCCCGCGAGCAGCACCTTGAAGGTGATCTCCGAGCAGACCGCCAGGCGGCGGTTGCTGATCCCGAGCGCCTGGGCGAACGTACGGTTGAAACCCCGAAAGCCGTAGGTGCTGTCGGGGATGTCGGCGCCGAGCAGCAGGCGGATCGCGCGCCGGTACATCGACTGGTACCAGACGAAGCGATGTGGGACGTCCGACGTCTCATCGCTCTCGTAGCGCGAGACAAGCACGAGGTGAGCTCCCGAGCGCAGCTCGCTGATCATCTTCGGGATCAGCTCGAGCGGGTCGCGGGCGTCGGGCATGACGATGATGCAGAAGCGGCCACGGGCATACGCCATGCCGAGCCGGACCGCGGTCCCGAAGCCGCTGCGCTCGCGGTCCTGGACCAGCAGCCGCATGTGCAGGAGCGGCAGTCGCTGCGCCGCGTCGGCGGCGATCTCGAGCGTCCCGTCGCGGCTCCCGGCGTCGACGACCAGCACCTCCGCGGGCGCCCCGCTTGCCGCGAGCGCCTTGTTGAGTCCGTCGACGGTGCTCGCGAGCGTCTCTTCGTCGTCGAGCGTCGGGATCAGGATCGAGGTCTCGACGCTCATCTCTCCGTCACCTGCCACGGGTCCCAGTGCCGTGGCGGGTAACGGTAGTCGTCGTCGAGCGACTCGCCCAACGCCGCATCGGAGAGATAGAGCAGCTTCGTGCCGTCCAGCAGCGACATCGCTCCGTTGGCGAAACCGGCCGGGACCTCGAGCACCGAGGGCGAGCTCGCGTCGAGCACGAAGCGGTGCACGGTCAGCTCGGGCGACGGGTTCTCCCAGTCGTCGATCTCGACGCAGCAGGCGAGTGCCGCTCCCTCGATCGCGGTCACCCACTTGCGCTCGTGCTTGTGGGCGTGCCACGCCCGCACGGTCCGGTTGGCGAAGTTCTCGACCACGTAGAAGCGCCGCACCGGCTCCAGGTCGAAGTCGTTGGCGAAGTACAGGCGTCCGCGGTCGTCGGTTGCCGACCCGCCCTGGATCAGCCGTGGCTCAGCCATCGCTTCCGTTGCTCCCGCCCGCGAGCTTTGCATGGCGAGCGAGGCTGTGCGCGGCGGTGATCTCGCGGCCCAGCGGGATCGCCTCGGGCTGCAGGTGGGGCTTCAGCGCCTCGAGGTTCGAGAACGCCGCGAGGCTGGCGTCGCCGATCCTGCCCTCGTCGAGCAGCTGCGCCATTTCCTCGATCGCGTCGCCCATCGTGTACCGGCCCGTAAAGCCGAGCTCGCGCTCGGCCGCCTCGAAGGAGACCCTGTAGTTGCGCGTGTCCTGAAACGGCGAGTCGACGCGGATGATCGTCGCCTCCGGCACCCGCTTGGCGACCCGCTCGGCGAGCTCGATGATCGTCGAGTTCTCGGTACCGAGGTTGTAGATCCCCGCGGCGTCGGTGGTCAGGTGCGGCACGACCGCGGTCGCCACGTCGCGGACGTGCAGCAGCGGGCGGTACTGCTCGCCGCCGAAGACCTGCATCTCGCCGACGAGCTTTGCCCGCATGACGAGCAGGTTGACGACGAGGTCAAGGCGGATGCGCGCGTAGGTGTCGCCGACGCCGGCGAGCGTCGCCAGCCGCAGGATCAGCGCATCGGGGCGCTTGGCCTGGAGGATGCGCTCGGCCTCCAGCTTGGTCTCGGCGTACAGCGACAGCGGCGCGGTCGGGCTCGACTCGTCGAGCACGAAGTCCTGGGCGCCGTAGACAGAGCACGTTGACGGGAAGACGATCCGCCCGTCGAAGTGGTCGCAGAGCCAGTCGACCGACTCGAGGTTGACCTCGCGCGTCAGCGCCGGATCGAGCGCGCAGGCCGGGTCGCCAACCAGCGCCGCGAGCCAGACGACCGAGTCGGCCCATTCCAGGTGTGGAATGAGGTTCTCGCGATCGAGGATGTCGCCCGCGATGAAGGGAACCTCCTTGAGGTAACGGTCCTCGTAGAGCAGGAGGTCGTAGACGCGGACGTCGTGACCCTCTTCGATCGCACGGTCCGTCAGCCAGCCGCCGATGTAGCCGGCGCCGCCGACAACGAGAACCTTCCCCATGCGCGCGGAGTGTTCCAAAACTCAATACAGGTCGTCCGACCCGTCCACGTCGACCACCTCGACGCTCCAACCCGGCGCCGCTGCGATGAGTTGCGGATCGCCGTCGATCATCGGCCAGAACCAGAGCCGGTCGAGCCGGACCGGGTACTGGTCGACACCCTCGCGGACGCGGAAGACGAAGCCGAAGCGGTCGCCCTCGGCGTCGGAGACGTGCACACCGACGCCCCCGCCGGCCGGCGCCGCGTCGTTCTCGAACACGGCCACGGGGGCGCAGCCGGCCTCGGCGTCGCACGGCTCGAGCTCGTCGGCCTTCGAGTAGGAGGGGATGTAGCCCAGATCCATCGTCCCGAGCGACGCTTGCCAGAAGTCGGCGGCGATCGGCTCGCCGGGCCGTCGGCGCCGCAGCACCTCGACGAACGAATCCTCGCTCGGGGGCTTGGGCTCCAACGGGACGTAGTTGCGAATCGCCCATTCGAAGACGAGCGGATCGCGCACCTCGTAGGGCAGGTCGTCGATCTCGTAGTGGTGGCGCCAGACGAGCACTCGCGGCGGTTCGCGGCGCAGCGCCTCGAGCAGTCGTTCCTGCTGAAACAGCGGCGCCGCGTCGTAGAGCTGGTTGTGAAAGGGCGGCGGCTGGTCGAAGTACAGGTAGAGCAGCTGCGCGTCACCAAGCACCGCGAAGCCGGGAACCGTCCCGTCCTCCCGTGCGGCCACGTGCCGGAACTCGGCCGCCACACCGGCTTCCTGGAAGCTGCCGTAGGTGGGCTCCATGAAGCGGTCTGCGGCGGAATCCTCGACCTGACTGGAGTCGAACGCGGTCTTACCGAGCTCGAACACGCGTACCGGCGCCTCGAGTGCCGCTGTCGCATATGTCTTGAACGCCCTGCCGTCCTGGAGGAGGACGACGAGGGCCACCGCGGTGATCGCGGCGGCCACCGTGGGCGCGAACGACCGTGGCCTCCAGAGCAGGATCACCGCCCAGGAGCCGGCGACGATCGGGATCAGCGGCAGCTTGTCGACCGGGCGCACGAGGTGCTTGAGGGTGAAGACCAGCGTGAATCCGGCGGCCGCCAGCAGCAGGGCCGACGTGGCGCGTTCCCGCGACCGCGCCAGCGCGAATCCGGCGACCGCGAGCACCGCCGGCAGGGCGACGTACACCGCGTCGACCGTCGGAATGACTTGGAGATCCGGGGTCAGCTGCACGGCGCCGGAGACCGTCGTCGCGCCGAGGTGGCCGAAGAAGTCGAGATTCCCGTCCAGGGTGTCGGTGGCGGCCCAAACGCCGACCGTCGCCGCGACCGCCACCGCGACCGGTACCGCGTCGACGAGCACGCCCACTGCGAGCCGGCGAAGGCTCAGCGGCACGAGCCCTGCGACGAGCTCGCCCAGCAGCACGAGTCCGCATCCCGCGAGGCCGTAGACGAGCAGGTCGGCTTCGTAGAGCACGCCGAACAGGCAGGCGGCGCCGAACACGAGGTGGCCGCGGGTCAGGCGTCCCTGCGCGGGCCCGATCGCGGCGTAGCTCAGCGGGATCAGGAAGCCCGGCAGGAAGCGCCAGACGAACGGGTTCCAGGTCGCGATCAGCGCCAGCGCCAGCAGGCAGCCTCCGACCCGGACGAGGTTGCCGGACGTCAACCGCCACAGCGACCACGCGGCCAGGCCGAGCATGGCGAGCTCACTGATCCAGCGCAGCAGCGGACCCTCCGGGATGAGCGCGAAGACCCACTGACCGCCGTAGGGATAGAAGAAGTCCTTCATCGGCACGAAGCCCTGCGTCACCAGGTAGTCCCAGAGCTCGAGATTGGCGACGTCCCAGTCGGGAAGCAGCGCGCGCTGGGTCTGGAAGTACTCGTCCATCGACGGGATCAGCGGCAAAGCGATCAGCACCGTCAGCGCGACTAGCCAGTACCCGCGCGGCGGGGGCGCGGGCGCGGCCATTGCGGCCTCCTGATCGCCCTCCGGAGTGTGACCTCGGCGAACCATCAGGCCGCCGACGACCGCCGCCAGCAGAACGAGGAACGAGACGGCCAGCGCGATGCCGCGGCCCTGGTACTCGACCCCGTGGAACACAGCCCCGCCCACTGCCTGGCCGACCGAGGGCGCGGGGTCGACGATCTCCGGTAGGCCTGAAACGAGCGCGATCGTCAGGGCCCAGGCGCCGACCAGCGCCACGGCCAGCGCGACCCGCTCAGCCGTAGGCGCCGGATACACGAGTGGGATGACGACCACGCCGACAAGCGCGACGACGGCCGTAGTTCCGACATCGCTGGTGCCGATCACGATGACCGCCCCGGCCGAGAGCAGGCCCGCGAGCACGGCGGCCGCGATCAGGTCGAGCGGGTTGTCGGCTCTTAAGCGCAGCCGCGCCGATGCTCCGGCTGCGCGGCGGGGTTTGAGAGAACGTGAGGGCTGATTGGTCATCGCAGGCGGCTGGACCCGCGGCACGGGTCCGCCCACGCGCCGGTCGGGCGCGGGTCAGGATAGGGAGTCGGACGGTGGTTACCTCTACCCTGTCGCCGCTCCCGTGACGACCCGCTTGGACACCGGTGGCGAGCTGCACGTACGCCTCGATGTGGAGTTCCCCGGCCGCCTGGCCGTGGGCCGCGGCACCGTCCTGTTCGTCAACGGCTGGTGCTGGCATGAGCACCGCCGGGTGGTCGACGTGCGCTTCCTCTGCGGTGGCGAGCGGTCGGCCTCGATGGCGACGCGCATGCCTCGCCTCGAGGCCTACCAGGAGGTGGTCGCGGAGCGAGCCGCGCTGGCCGACGACTTCGGCGCGCTGCCCGCTTCGCGGCACGCCGCGGCGGCCAGGCGCAGCGTCGATCCCGACGACCCCAGCTACCGCAGCGGCTTCTGGGCGACGATCCCGGTTCGTCCCAGCGCGAGCGGAGAGCCCGTCCCCATCGCGCTCGAGGCGCGCTTCGCCGACGGCGGCGAGGAGCAGGTGGTCGTCCAGGACGTGCTGCCGAGCGCCGGGCTGGAGGCGTCGCCCCTTGGGCTTCCAGAGGGCTTTAAGGCCCGCGCCGAACCGCTGATCGCGATCTGCATGACGACCTTCGACCCGCCGATGGAGCTGTTCGAGCGACAGATCGCCTCCATCCGCGAGCAGACCCACGAGAACTGGATCTGCGTGATCAGTGACGACGACTCGCGCCCCGACGTCCAGGCCCGGATCCGGAAGATGCTCGCGGACGACTCCAGGTTCGCTTTTAACCCCGGTTCGCGCCGGCTCGGCTTCTACCGCAACTTCGAGCGCGCGCTGGAGCTCGCGCCACGCGAGGCCGAGTTCGTCGCGATGGCCGACCAGGACGACCGCTGGTACCCGGAGAAGCTCAGCGTCCTGCGCAACGCGCTCGGCGAGTCCCATCTCGCATACAGCGACCTGCGCGCGGTCGACGAGGGCGGAAACGTGATCGCCGAGACCTACTACGACGTCCGCCCGAACAACCAGACCGACATCGGCTCGCTGCTGATGATGAACACGGTCACGGGCGCGGCGACACTGTTTCGCCGCGATCTGCTCGACAGCATCCTGCCGTTCCCGCCCCGCCACGGACCCCACAGCTTCCACGACCAGTGGATCGCGCTGGTTGCGCTGGCCCGGGGACCGCTCGCATACGTGGATCGGCCGCTCTACGATTACGTGCAGCACCGCAGCGCCGTGCTGGGACACCCATCGCGTGAGGAGAAGACACGCCGTCCGCCGCTGAGGCAGCGGACGATCACCAGGTTTCTCGGCCTCCGCGGCATGTACTTCGGCGAGTACTGCCGGATGGTCCTCACCGGGCAGACGCTGTTGCTGCGTTGCGGCTCTGAGATGACGCGAAGGAAGAAACGATCGGTCAGGCGGGTGATCGCCGGCGCCACCTGGCCCGGGACGTTCTGGCTCGCGCTGCGGTCGCTGCGGCCGCGGACGCCGTCGAATCCGACGCACGGACAGGAGCGCAACCTGCTCCGCGCCGTGCTCTGGCCGCGGATGGCGCGGCTCGCAACCCGCACCCATGTCGGCCGCCGGCTCGTCGACGCGGCGCTCCCGCAGGGGATCAAGAGCGCGATCGAGCTCAGCCCCCAGACGCCGCCGGCGCTCGCCGAGCTGCCGGTGAAGATCGATCCGCTCGAGCTCGAGGTCGACCCCAAGGAGCCCGAGCGGGTGAACGTGCTGCTGCCGGGAATCGACCTCGGCGGGTTGTTCGCCGGCTACATCGGGATCTTCAACCTGACCCGCAAGCTGAGCTCTGAGGGGCGCCGGGCGCGCCTGGTCTCCTTCGAGTGGGGCTCTGGATCGCTGCCGCCCGACTGGCAGCGGATGGTCGAGGGCTACAGCGGTCTCGCGGGCCTTTTCGACGACGTCGACGTCGTCTTTCCCACCGACCGCGGCCGCCGCCTGCCGGTCAACCCCGCCGATCGCTTCGTCGCCACCACGTGGTGGAGCGCACACCTCGCCGACCACGCCAGCCGCGCGCTCGGCCGCGAGCGGTTCCTCTACCTGATCCAGGACTACGAGCCGCTGTTCTACCCGTGGGGAACCTGGCACGCGCTGGCCGAGCAGACCTACGACTTCAGCCACTCGGCGCTGTTCTCCACCGAGTTCCTGGAGGAGTACTTCCGCGAGCGCAAGCTCGGGGTGTTCGCCAATGGCGACGGTGCGGAGCGGGCGACCTCGTTTCGCAACGCGATCACGCCGATCGAGCCGCCGACCGCGGCCGAGCTCGAGGCGGGTCCGCGGCGGCGGTTGCTCTTCTACACGCGCCTGGAGGACTACAGCCCGCGCAACCTCTTCGATCTCGGCACGCTCGCGCTCGCCGACCTGATCGCCGACGGGACCATCGACTCCTCGTGGGAGCTCTACGGGATCGGCACCGTCGGGGGGGCGACCAAGTTCCGGCTCGGCGGCGGGGTCGAGCTCAACGTGCTGCCGCGCCAGCCCGAGGGCCGCTATGCCGACATGCTGCGAAAGCACGACGTCGGCCTCTCGCTGATGCTGAGTCCGCATCCCAGCCTCGTGCCGCTGGAGATGGCCTCGGCGGGGATGCTCGTGGTCACCAACAGCTATGCCAACAAGACGCCCGAGGCGATGGCGAAGATCTCGGAGAACTTGATCACGGCCGAGCCGACACGCGAGGGCATCGCGGCGGGCATCGCCGAGGCGATCGCAAACGTGGGCGACGTCGAGCGCCGGGCCCGCGGCGCGAAGGTCGACTGGAACACGAGCTGGGACGAGGCGCTCGACGACGAGCTGGTCGGGCGCCTGCGCGGCTTCTTGGATGACTGCTGAAGCGCCCCGCGGGCCCGATGCGGGAGCGCGGAAGGTGATCGAGGTCAGCGACGTCTCCAAGACGTTCAAGATGCCCGGGACCCGGGTCGACACCCTCAAGGAGCGGGCTCTGCATCCGTTTCGCTCGCGCGAGGTGCGCGAGCTGCGGGCGCTCGAGTCGATCTCGTTCGACGTCCACGAGGGCGAGTTCATCGGCCTCGCGGGCCAGAACGGCTCGGGCAAGAGCACGCTGTTGAAGATCCTCGCGAGCGTGTACCGCGCCGATCGCGGCACCGTGCGCGTCGCCGGCCGGCTCGCGCCTTTCATCGAGCTCGGCGTCGGCTTCAACCCCGAGCTCACCGGCCGCCAGAACGCGATCCTGAACGGGGTGATGATGGGCCTGTCGGCGCGCGAGGCGCGGGCGCGGGTCCCGCGCATCCTCGCGTTCGCCGAGCTCGAGGACTTCGCGGATCTGCGGTTGAAGAACTACTCCTCGGGGATGATGGTGCGGCTGGCGTTCGCCGGCATGCTCGAGGCCGACGCCGACATCCTCATCTTCGACGAGGTCCTGGCGGTCGGCGACGCGGCATTTCAGCAGCGCTGCATGGACGCCTTCGTCGAGATGCGGGCGAGCGGCAAGACCGTCGTCCTCGTCACCCACGACATGGGAGCGATCGAGCAGCATTGCCATCGCGCGCTGCTGTTCGACCGCGGCCGGATCGTCGCCGCGGGGACGCCCGCCGAGATCGCACGCGCGTATCTCGAGAGCAACCTGCGCCGCCACGTGCACAGCATCGAGCAGGTGGACCACTTCCCGCCCTCGCTGCCGGCGCCGCTGGTGAGCTTCGAGTCGGTGAAGCTCACCGACGCCAAGGGCGCGCCGGTCGAGGGGGTGAGCGGGGGAGAGGACGTTGTCGTCGACGCCGTCGTCCGCGCGCACGCGACCGTCGAGCGCGCCTACTTCAGCCTCGAGGTCCGCGGCGGTGACGGCCACGCCGTGCTCGCGATCCCGTACCAGGAGCTGACCGCGGCAGGGCCGCTTGCACCCGGCTCCGAGACCCGGGTGCGAACCACGGTCGAGACGCCGCAGGGGATCGGCAACTACTTCGTCCACTGCGCGGTCGCCCGCGACCCGGTCGGCATCGAGCAGCTCGTCCTGCGCGAGACCGCCGCCAGCTTCGTCGTCTTCGAGTCCAAGCACCCAGAGCTCGCCATTCGCTACGAGGTCGAGGTCGAGCTCCCGGACACGGCGGGCCGGCGATGACGGGCGCGGCCTACAGCGAGCAGGGCGAGCTGCGGACGATCGAGGGCCCGTCGGCGCTCGGCGGCGGCACGCGCAGGTTCTGGCAGCTCGTCTGGCTGCTCGGCACGACCGATTTCAAGCTCACCTACTTCGGCACCGCGCTGGGCTACGTGTGGTCGCTGATCCGCCCGCTGGCGCTGTTCGGCGTGCTGCTGGTCGTGTTCACGCAGATCTTCGACTTCGGCGACGACATCAAGGACTACGCCGCGATCCTGCTGCTCAACGTGATGCTGTTCACGTTCTTCGCCGAGACGACGCAGCTCGCGGTCACCTCGGTCGTCGCCAAAGAGGGGGTGGTGCGCAAGATGCAGTTCCCGCGTCTGGCGATCCCGGTCTCGACCGTCCTCACGGGCCTCTTCAACCTCGGGCTCAACCTGATCGCGGTCTTCGCCTTCATCCTGATCTACGGGGTCGAGCCGCTATGGACGTGGGCGCTGCTGCCGCTCATCGTGATCGCGCTCGGGATCATCACGGCCGCGGTCGCCACGCTCCTGTCGGTCCTCTACGTGAGCTTCCGCGACACCGCGATCATCTGGAGCGTCGTCTCGCTGATGCTCTTCTACGGCACCCCGGTCCTCTACACCGTCGAGCAGATACCGGACAGCTTTCGCGAGGTGATCCTCGCCAACCCGCTCGCGGCAATCCTCGCGCAGGCGCGCGAATGGATCATCGACCCGACCGCGCCCGGTGCGGTCGAGGCGGTCGGCAGCTGGCCGCGGCTGCTGGTGCCGATCGGGGTTGCGGTCGGCCTCTGCGCGCTGAGCGCGTGGCTGTTCAGGCGCAACGCGCCCAAGATCGCCGAGGAGCTCTAGATCACCGACCCGGAGCTTCTGGTTCGCCTCGACCGGCCGCTGCCGGAGCGGATCTACGCCGGTCACGGGAACGCGCTCTTCGTCGCCGGCGGCTGCGACCACCGCACGCGTGAGATCGAGTCGATCGAGTTATGCGCCGCCGGCCTGCCGGCAGGCGCCTCGTCGCCGCTGATGCCGCGTCCGGATCTCGGCGAAGGCGCCGGTGGCTTCTGGGGCATCGTCAGGGTCGAAGAGGCCGATGCGCCGCGACTTGACCTCGAGCTCCTGGTCCGCTTCGAGGGCGGTGAGGATCGCCGCCACGCACTGGGTGCGATCGAGGTGATCCCGGGGCGTCCGCCCGCGCCCGCTGTGCCGCGCGGCGCCGCGATCGCGATTTGCATGGCCACGTACAACCCGACGGCGGCGCTGCTGCGGGCGCAGCTCGACTCGATCCGCGCCCAGACGCGCGACGACTGGATCTGCGTGATCTCAGACGATTGCTCCTCGGATCAGAGCTTCGCCGTGCTCGAGGCCGAGATCGCGGGAGACTCGCGCTTTGCCGTCAGCCGCTCGCCGCGGCGGCTCGGGATCTACCGCAACTTCGAGCGCGCGCTTTCGATGGCGCCCGCCGACGCAGAGCTGGTCGCGTTCTCCGACCAGGACGACATCTGGGCCGACGACAAGCTCGAGCGTCTGGCGCGCGCGCTCGGCGACGCCGAGCTGATCTACAGCGATTCGCGCATAGTCGACGAGCGGGGCGGCGTGCTCGCCGACACGTACTGGACGAGGCGCGCGAACAACTCGACCAACCTCGCCTCGCTGGCGATCGCGAACACGGTGACCGGGGCGGCGTCGTTGTTCAGGCGCGAGCTGGTCGAGCTCGCGCTCCCGTTTCCCGAAGCCCCCGGCGAGCTGTACCACGACCACTGGCTGGCCCTGCTGGCGCTCACGAGAGGCTCGGTGCGCTACCTGGACGAGCCGCTCTACGACTACGTCCAGCACGGCGACGCCGCGCTCGGCCACGCGGCCGCCAACGCGCTCGAGCCGGGCGAGGTGGCGCATCCGGGCTTTGCCGAGGGAATCCGCCGCCGGCTCGAGCGCCAGCTCGACTGGCGCGAGCTCTACTTCTTCCAGCTCGTGCGGATCCAGGTGCTCGCCACCGTGCTGCTCTTGCGCTGCGAGCCTCCCGACCCACACAAGCGGCGCACGCTCGAGCGGCTCGCCGCGCTCGACCGGCCGTCGTCGGCCGGCTGGCTGGGGCTGCGCTCGCTGCGCCGGCTCGCCGGCAAGAACGAGACGCTCGGGCTGGAGCTCGGCCTGGTGCGGGCGATCGCGTGGCGCCAACTGACCTCGCGGTCCGGCACCCGCCCGGGACCCCGGCAATGGCAGCGCGGCTCGGCGCTACCCCCGCAGGTGGTCGATCCGGACGTCGTCGCGAGCCAGGTCGGTGATGACCCGCCAGAGGACCTCGCGCGAGACGAGCGGCCCTCCGGGACGGGGGTGAAGCCGGGAGAGGCGCTCGCCGACCGCGAACGCGGATGAGTCGTGCATCGGCAGCAGCCTGCCGACCGCCTCGAACCGCATGTCGTACTCGGCGCTGCGCAGGGCGTCGATTTGCTGCAGGCCGACGAACTCCCTGACGAGGTGGTCGACCCGCGTGCGCTCGAGTTGCTCGAGCAACGGGTTGCGGTCATACGGCGCCACCACGGCGGCCACCGATTCGGCCCAGGGAGCGCGGCTGTCCCAGAGCACGCCGAGCCCGAAGAACGCGGGCACGATTGCGAGCTCGAGTCCCTGGCGCGATGAGACGAAGTCCTCGACCGCGGTCAGCACGCCGTTTGCGGGCCCTCCCTCGCGCGGTGCGACCTGCTCGAAGAAGAGGCCGTTGGCAGCCGTGCCGGGCTCGTCGGGGACCAGGAACGCCCCTTCGTAGATCGGCTGGCGATGCTCCTCCGGAACGCGCTCTGGCGCGTAGTAGCTGTCGCGGCGACCGAGTGGCCAGCCGACGTCGTGCAGCATCACCAGCGGCAGCGGGCCGTCGCCCGCACGCTCGGCGACCAGGCGCAGCTCCTCGCTGACCGTGAAGTGGTTGTGGTCGCCGTCGATGATCACGGCGTCGGCGGGGTCGATGCGCGCCAGCGCCTCGAAGCTGGTCTCGATCGCGAGCTCGAGCTCCGGGTGCTCCGAGGCGAGCTCGGTGAGCAGCGGCGCCGGCGCCGGGTCGACCGCGATCACGCGGACCCCGCCCGACCGCTCCGCCCAGGCCAGGAGCTCCTTGGTGAACAGCCCGTACTCGGCGCCGATCTCGACGACCGAGCGCGCGCCCGCGGCGTCCAGGCAGGCGAAGACGACCTCGGCCAGGTTCGCCAGCGTCGAGTCGAAGCTGTCGAGCCGGTCCGTCTGGGTCCAGGCTGGGGTGCCCGCGTCCTGCGCCGCCATCAGTGCTCGAGCACCAGCCCGAGGAATTGCTTGGTGCGCTCCTCGCGCGGACGCTCGAGCACGTCCGCGGGGGCGCCCTGCTCGACGATCACGCCCTCGTCCATGAACACGACCCGGCTCGCGACGTCGCGCGCGAAGCCCATCTCGTGGGTGACGACGATCATCGTCATCCCCTCGGCGGCGAGCTCGCGCATCACGTCGAGCACCTCCTTGATCAGCTCGGGGTCGAGTGCGCTGGTGACCTCGTCGAAGAGCATCACGTGCGGGTCCATCGCCAGCGCCCGGGCGATCGCCACCCGCTGTTGCTGACCGCCGGAGAGCCGGTCGGGGTACTCGTTGAGCTTGTCGGCGAGTCCGACGCGGATGAGCAGCATCTCCGCCTTGGCGCGCGCCTCGTCGTAGCTGCGTCCGAGCACCTTGGTTTGCGCCAGGCCGACGTTGGAGAGCGCCGACTTGTGCGGGAACAGGTTGAACTGCTGGAACACGATCCCGACCCGTTGACGGACGAAGTCGACGTCCTCCTGCTGTTCCCGCCGGGCTGCATGGGTGATCTCGCGGCCCTCGAGGAAGATGCGTCCCTCCTCGGGCGGTTCGAGCAGGTTGATGCAGCGCAGCAGCGTCGACTTGCCCGAGCCGCTCGGCCCGATCACGCAGACGACCTCGCCGCGCCCGAGTTCGAGGTCGACCCCGCGCAGCACGTGCAGGCGCCCGAAGTGCTTGTGAACGTTCTCGAGCCGCAGCATCGGCCCGTCGCCGGTCATCGGGTCACACTCCCGCGTCTCCGGTCCTCGGGGTCACGCCGCCGGCTAACACCGTCGCGTCCGGCGGCCCGGCGCCACCGCGCTCGGTCTTGCGCTGCTCGCGGGCGATCAGCAAATCGACGAAGCGCGCAAGCGGGATCGTGATGATGAGGAACAGAATCGCTCCCAGCGTCAGGGCGGAACCGTTGATCTGCTCAGTCTGGACGTCGAAGCCGACCTGCACCACCTCGAGCGCCCCGAGGATGCCGACCAGCGAGGTGTCCTTCATCAGCGCGATGAAGTCGTTGAGCAGCGGCGGGATCACCTTTCGCACCGCCTGCGGGACGATCACGAAGCGCATCGCCTGGCCGTGGCTCATCCCGAGCGAGCGCGCTGCCTCCATCTGTCCACGCGGCACCGCCTCGATCCCGGCCCGGTAGACCTCGGCCATGTAGGCGCCGTAGGTGAGCGTCAGTCCCATCACGCCCCACCAGAACGGCGAGGTCTCGCCCAGCCACGTGGGTAGCCCGAGCTCCCTTGGGATCACGCCCTCGTTTTGGGCGGCGGAGAGAAACCCCGAGAGCAGCAACAGCACGAGCAGCAGCGGAATGCCACGGAAGACGTCGATGTAGGCGATGCTGAGAAAGCGAATCGGCGCCAGCGCCTTTCCCGGGAGCTGGCGCAACAACGCCAGCACGAGCCCCCAGGCAAGCGACAGGACTCCCGAGATGATTGAGAGCTTGACCGTGACCCAGAACCCGTCGATGACGCGGCCGAACTCGTCGCCCATGACGCCGAAATCGAAGTAGTAGTTGGTGATGAAGTCCATGACTCTCCTTCGCTCGGGATCGGCGCGAGGCTAGCCGCTTTTGCGGAACGAGAAGGGGCGCCGTGCGGCGCCCCTTCTGAGTTGGTCTCGCGCTTGCGCTAGTTGTCGGTCAGGAGCTCGTTCTTGCCCTCGAGAATCTCGGGCGGGGGCTCGCTGCCGAAGTACTGGTCGTACAGCTCGGCCATCGTGCCGTCTTCCTTGATCGTCGCCAGCGCCTCGTTCATCGCCTCGCGCAGCGCGTCGTTGTCGGGCGCGACCGCGAACCCGAAATAGTCGGGAGCCGTCGCTGCGAAGCTTTCGGCGATTTCCATTCCGCCCTGCTTCTCGATCGCGTCGGCGGCGACCGCCTCGTCGATCAGTGCCGCGTCCACCGCTCCGGTGAGGAGCGAGGAGAGGGCGTTCGTGCCCTCCGGGAATCCGCGCACCTCTGAGGCGTCGGTCTCCTCGTTGGCGAATTCCTCCTGGATGGTTCCGTCCTGGGTCCCCACGATCTTGCCGCTCAGGTCGTCCACCGAGGCGATGTCCGAGCCCTCTGGCACCACGAGCGCAGTCGCGCTCGCGTAATAGGGATCGGTGAAGTCGACGACGTTCTCGCGTCCTGCCTTGATCGTCGACGCCGCCGCCGCCGTGTCGAACTGACCCGCCGCAACGTCGCGGAAGATCGTCGCGAAGCCTGTGTCCTGGTACTCGACCTCGAGGCCGAGATTCTCGGCGATCGCGTTGATCACGCCGACGTCGTAACCGGTCACGTCAGGGGGCTGGCCGTCAGCGAACGGCGGGTAAGGAGTGTCGATCCCAACGAACAGCGTCCCGTCGGTGATCAGCCCGAGGTCCTCGCCGGCCGCGGTCGTCTCACCGCCGCCGTCGCCTTCGTCGTCGTCGCCGCAGCCCGCCGCGACGAAGCCGCTCGCGAGCAGCGCCAGGAGGCCGATTACCAACCAGAGCCGAGTTCCTCTCATGTTTCCCTCTCAGACGTCCGGGCCTGCCCCGGATCTTGAGGTTCGGAAAATACACCGATCGCGATCCTTTCTCGCCGATGCAGGTCAAACCTGACGGGAAACTCGCACCGCCAGCGCTCGAGCACCGCCTGCTCGCCCGGGCGGTGGATGTCGTCGAGGATCACCAGCGCCCCCTCCTCGAGCCGAGAGGCGAGCGCCGGCAGCGCCGGGTAGCGGATCTCGCCATCCGGAGCCAGGTCTGCCGGCGGTCCGTCGACCAGCAGCAGGTCGATGCGGTCGGGCAGCGCCGCCAGCGCGCGCTCGTCATACCAGACCCCCGTGGGAGCGCGGGGCCGAAGGGGCGCGTCGAGGATCTCGACTCGCTCCTCGACTGCCTGTGCGCCCAGCCGCGCGCGAACGCGTGCGACCCACCGCGGATCGTGCTCGAGGCTGTGCAGGCGCCCATGACCGCGCTCGGCGAGGGCGTGCGCGATCGCGACGGTGCTGTCGCCGGAACCGCATTCGACGATCGAGTCGCGACCGGCGTCGAGCTCGGCGAGCACGCGAGCCAGCGCGGCCGGCGTCAGCGCCCAAGCGGGATCGTCCATCGCAGCGCAGGCTAGGCGCCTCAGCCCGCACACGGTCTCCTATGCTCGGCCTCGTGGCCAGGGTCATCGGCGTGTTCGCGATCGCCACCACGTGTCTGGCGCTGTCGGCGGCGCCCGCCGCGGCGAGCTCGCCCGCCTCGGGTCGCCCCGTCCTGCTGCTCCTCCATGCCGGCGGGTTCGTGTTCGGCGTCTCCGAGATGCCCTACGCGGAGCGCACGGCGAGGCGATTCGGTTTCAGGCCGCGCTTCGTCGACTATCCGGCCGGCGACCTGCCCGGCGCCGTGCGCGCCGCGCGCAGAGCGGCCATCCGTGCCGAGCGCAACGGGCACCGGGTCTTCGCCTACGGGGAGTCGGCCGGCGGGACGCTCGCGGCGCTGCTCGCCCAGGGGCAGCTCGCGCTTGCGGCTTCCACCTACTGCCCGGTCCCCGACATGGCCAGCTTTACCCGCCACCACGACAACCCCGAGCTCTACCAGCAGATGATCCAGGCCTCCGACCGCGACCTGCGTCGCTTCTCGCCGAACCGGCACGAGTCCGAGGCGCCGATTCGGGTGCTGCGCGCCCGGCGCGACTCGCGCTGGTTCAACCGCGACATCGCCCGCTGGGATCGCAGCGATGCCGACGTCCTCGGCCTCGGCGTTCCGGGAGAGCACCTGGGCGATCCCGACGACCCCTCCGTCTACAGGCGAAACGCGCGCCGGGCGATCCGCTGGCTGGCCAGAGCCGGCCTCGCGCCCGGGTCTGCGTCACTACACTTACTGAAGTGACGGTCGAGCCGACGCTCAACCGCCCCTGCGGCGGGCGCTACGCCAACGTCATCGAGGCGGTCGGTAACACGCCGCTGGTCGAGCTGCCCAGCCTGTCGCCGAAGCCCGAGGTCCGCATCTTCGCCAAGCTCGAGGGCCGCAACCCGACCGGGTCGGTCAAGGACCGGGTCGCGAAGGCGATGATCGAGGCCGCCGAGGAGAAGGGCGCGATCGCGCCGGGCCAGACGGTTCTCGAGCCTACGTCGGGCAACACCGGGATCTCGCTGGCGATGATCTGCCGGCTCAAGGGCTATCCGGTCAAGGTCGTGATGCCCGACAACGTGACCGAGGAGCGCACCCAGCTGCTGCGCATGTTCGGAGCCGAGATCGTCTACTCCGAGGGCGCCAAGGGCTCCAACGGCGCGGTCGAGCTGGCGCTGGAGATGGCCGAGGCCGAGTCGAGCTACTACATGCCCTACCAGTACGGCAACGAGGCCAACCCGGGCGCGCACTACCACGGCACCGCGGTGGAGATCCTCGACGAGCTCGACCAGGTGAGCGCCTTCGTCGCCGGCCTGGGCACGGGCGGCACGCTCATGGGCGTGGGGCGGCGGTTGAAGGAGCACGACCCCGAGACCAAGATCGTTGCCGCCGAGCCGATGCAGGGCGAGCTCGTCCAGGGGCTGCGCTCGCTCGACGATGGCTTCATCCCGCCGATCATCGATCTCTCGCTGCTGGACCGGAAGATCATGGTCTCCAACCGCGACGCGATCGTCTGGACCCAGCGGCTGCTGCGCGAGGAAGGGCTGTTCGCGGGCGTCTCCTCGGGCGCGATTGCGGCGATCTGCGTTCGCATCGCCGCCGAGCTCGAGCCGGGCAACATCGTCTTCGTGGTCCCCGACGATGGCTGGAAGTACCTGTCCTCGGGCGTCTACACCAAGCCGGTCGACGAGCTCGAAGGGATCGAGACCACGGTCTGGTGGTAGCGGGACCCAAACCGGGCGCGCACGAACCGGGTGCATATGATGGTCCCAGCGTGCGTAGCGAGACCGACGTCCAGCGCGAGCAGTTTCACCGCGAGCTGATGCGCAAGTCGATGCGCATAGCGGAGCTCGAGCTGCTGCTCGAGCAGACGCGGACCAACTACGAGGAGTCGCTCAGCTGGCGATTGACGAGGCCGGTGCGGATGGCGGGCCGGGTGCGAGAGCGCCTGCGCCACGCACGACCCGGCAGATGATCGACCGACTCCGTCGGGCGCGCAGGGAGGCGGCGACCCAGGCGCGAGTCGCGCTCTCCGAGGTTGACGCGCTCTCCTCGCGACCCCTGATCTCGGTCGTGATGCCGACCTATGAGACCGAGCCGCGGCACCTGCGCGAGGCGATCGAGTCCGTGCGCCGGCAGCGGTACCCCGAATGGGAGCTGTGCGTCGCCGACGACGGGTCGCGCCGTCCCGCCGTCCGCCGGCAGCTCGACCGCTTCCGGCGCGCCGACGAGCGGATCAAGGTCGTCTTCGGCGAGCACAACGCAGGGATCGCGGCGACGACCAACGCCGCGCTCGAGCTGTGCTCGGGACAGTTCGTCGCCTTCCTGGACCACGACGATGTGCTGGCGCCGGACGCGCTGCTCCGCGTCGCGCAGGCGCTGGCCGAGGATCCGGAGTTGGACGTCGTCTACTCCGACTCCGACAAGCTGACGCCGCTGGGCACGCGTGCCGATCCGTTCTTCAAGCCCGACTGGTCGCCGACGTATGCACTCGGCGCGATGTACGTCGGCCATCTATTGGTCGTGCGCCGGGCGCTGGTCGAGCAGGTCGGGGGCCTCGATCCGGAGTACGACACGATCCAGGACTTCGAGCTGATGCTCCGGCTCTCCGAGGTCACCGAGCGCATTCACCACATCCCGCGGATCCTCTACCACTGGCGCGCGGTCCCCGGCAGCATCGCCGCCGGCGCCGACCAGAAGCGCGGGGTCTCCGAGCTGCAGGCCAAGGCGGTGACCTCGCACCTGCGCCGTATCGGCGTCGGTGCGGTCGCCGTCTCGCACCCGACGATCCCGCATCGCGCCCGGCTCGCGCCCGACCCCGCTCGCGCTTCGACCACCAGGCAGCTCGCCGAGCGAGTCAGCATGGTGATCGTCTCGCGAGCGCGGCATGGCTGCCTCGAGCGGCTCCTCGACTCGGTCTTCGAAGTCTCCGAGCACCCGCCGGCCGAGGTCATCGTGGTGACGGCGAACCCGGATTGGAGCACCGACCACCCGGTCCACGTGGTCGCCGACCCGAGTGCCGGCCAGAGCCGCGGCCAAGCCGCCAACGGGGGGGCCGGTGCGGCGACCGGCGAGTGGATCGTGTTCTCCTCCGACGCCGTCGAGGTGGTCGAACGCGACTGGCTGACGGTGTTGATGGTGCACGCCGCGCTTCCGGGCGTCGGCGCCGTGGGGCCGCTCATCGTCCGGCCCGACGGCCGCACGGAGGCCGCCGGCTTCGCGACCGGGCTCCACGATCCGGTCGTGCCGATGCTCGCCGACGTGGACGCGTCGGGCGACGGGTATTACGGTTCGCTTTGTTGTGCACGTGACGTCTCCGCCGTCAGCGGCGAGTTCATGCTCGTTCGGACCTCGGCCTTCCGCCGGCTGGGCGGGTTCGAGGAGAACTACCTCAGCGGCTATGAGGACTTCGACCTGTGCCAGCGATTGCGGGATGCCGGCGACGCGATCGTCTATGCGCCGCGCCCGCGGGTCGTCGTCCACGAGACCCCGGTCGCCCGCCGCGAGGCGCTCGACGTCGTCGACCGGGCCCTCTTCGTCGATCGCTGGTACGACAACCTGAAACGGAACGACCCCTTCTTCAACCCCAACTTCGCAGCAAGCGACGGAAACTTCGTCACGGATCGATGAGCCACGTTTCGCCCTCCAACGGCGCCGTCACCCCGATGCGGCTGGTGATCGTCTACTTCGGACCCTTCGACGTCAACAGCGCGATCCAGGCCTTCCGGCTGGGCAACGACCTGACCGACATGGGATGGAAGGTCACCTTCGCCGGCGTCGGCGACCCCGCGAGCATGCGCAATGTCGGCGATCCGCGCTTTGACTGCGTCACCCATCACGATCTCTCGAGCGTCCTCGAGGAGAGCCGTCACGGCGACCAGCCCACGCTTGTCTACGGGTGGACACCGCGCGAGAACGTGGCCCGCGCGACCCTCGACTTCGCATCCGGACTGGGGGTCCCGTATGTCGTCCATCTCGAGGACAACGAGCCCTACCTCTACGAGGCCGCGGTCGGAGTCCCGGTCGAGGAGGCCTGGCGGCTTCCCGCTGCCGAGCGGAACGGGCTCTTACCGTTCACGCTGATCGATCCAGAGCGCTGGGAGGGCTTCATGCGGGGGGCCGCCGGGGTGACGATGATCGTCGACGACCTCGAGGAGTTCAACTTCGGATCGCGGCCGACGCATCTGTTCCAGCCCACCATCGACCCAGAGCGCTTCCGCCCCGATCTCGAGCCCCCGGTGTCTCGGGCGGCGCTCGGGATCGACGACGACGAGTTAGTGATCGTCTACCACGGCACCGTCCACTACGCCAACCATCACGAGATGCTCAGCCTCTACCTGGCGATCAAGCTGCTGCAGCGCCGGGGCCGTCGCGTGCGGCTCGTCCGCATCGGCCATACCGATCTGGGTGGGGTCGACCCGCGCGGCTTCGGCGCCCTGCGCGACGGCGTGGTCGAGCTCGGCCCGATCGGCTGGCGCGACATCCCGGCGCACCTGGCGCTGGCGGACGCGTTCGTGCAGCCCGGGGCGCCGGACGCCTTCAACCGCTACCGCCTGCCCTCGAAGCTGCCCGAGTTCCTGGCGATGGGCAGGCCGGTGATCCTGCCCGAGTGCAACATCGGCGCCAGCCTCGAGGACGGCGAGAACGCGCTGTTGCTTCGCCGCGGCGACGGGATCGAGATCGCCGCGGCGCTCGAGCGATTGCTCGACGATCCCGATCTTCGCCGGCGACTCGCGGCCGGCGCCCGCAGGTTCGCGCTCGACCAGCCGACGGGCAACCACAACGCGGTCGCGCTGGCGCGGTTCTTCAACCGGATCGCCGCGGTTGGGACCCCGCCCGGCACCCCGAGCGCGGTCAGCCCGCAAACGGTCTCCTAGCGAGCACCATGGAGCGGGCACTGCTTGCGCACGAGCTGAGGCGGGCCAGGGGGGCGATCCGCCGGGGGCTCAAGCGGCGCTTCGGGGGCGCGGGGAACGGCATTCCGGCCGGCGGCCAGAACCTCTCGGCGATGATGGTCGACGACGCGGCGCTGTGGCCGCTGCGCGAGCTCTACGAGGGACGCTTCGAGGTCGCGCCGATCTCCTACGCCACGGTGCGCGACTACGCCGCCTCGACCGAGACCATGGCAGGGCTCGCCACCGCGACGGCCGACATGAAGAACGCGCAGCGCTGCTGGATGGTCAAGGCCGTGCTCGGAAGCGTTCCGGCCGGCGGCCGCCTGCTGGAGATCGGGGCCGGAGAGCCTCTGGTCGCGGGCCTGCTCTCGCGGCTGGGGTACGAGGTCACGGTCGTCGATCCATACGACGGCAGCGGCAACGGCCCGCTCGAGTACGACTGGTTCAAGGCGCTCTATCCCGATCTGCGGTTCGTCCGCGACCGGTTTCCCCCGCGGCAGCCGATCGCCGCGAGCTATGACGCCGTCTACTCGATCTCCGTGCTCGAGCACGTCCCGCAGCCGGCGATCGAGGAGCTGGTCGAAAGGGCCTCGTCGCTGGTCGCTGAGCGCGGCGGCTGCTCGATCCATGCGGTCGACCACGTGCTTGCCGGTTGGGGGGCCGACGCGCATCGCGACGGCCTCGAGCGGATCGTCGAGGCGGCCGGCCTTGACCCGGCGCTGCTCGAGGAGACGATCGAGGCGATGGAGCGCGACCCGGAGACATACCTCGTCTCCGCCGAGGCTCACAACCTGTGGCGGGGCGCGGTTCCCTACGACTCCTATCCGATGCGCAGGATCGGCTCGGTCAACCTGTTCAGCCGGCCGGGCTGAGCCCTAGAGGGCTTCCGCAATCCGCCGCGACTCGCGGGTGAACGCCCGCCACCCGAGCACGCAGACGGCGACGAAGATCAGCGCCGCGGGGATCAGCCCGGCGGCCCCCCCGGCGGCCTCGGCCGCGCTGGGTGCGGAGGGGCTGATGACCCAGACGCGCGCCTGCTCGAAGATCACCGCGAGCGGGTTGACCATCATCGGCTCCTGCAGCTCCTCGGGCGCGACCTCGATCGGATACAGCAGCGGCGTGCCGTAGAAGAGCACTGTCGCGGCGACGGTCCAGATGATCAGCATGTCGCGAAAGCGCACGTAGAGCGCCGAGAGCAGCAGTGAGATGCAGGTCGTGAGCAGGGTGAGCGGCACCAGCAGCGTCGGTAGCAGCAGCCACGTCCATTGTGGGTCGACCCCGTACGCGAGTAGGAACGCGAAGACCGCGATCATGTTCAGGGCGAGGTTCATCAGCCCGGTGACCACGATCGACAGCGGGATCACCAGCCGCGGGAAGTGGGTCTTTCGCACGATCCCCTCCTGGGCGACCATCGAGGTGACCGAGGTGACCGTCGTGTCCTGGAAGAACCCGAAGAGCACGATGTTGAAGAGCAGCAGGACCGGATAGTTCTCCACCAGGCTTCCCAGGCGGATGATCTTGGTGAAGACGAAGAGCAGGACGGCGAACAGGATCAGCGGCCGAAGCAGCGACCAGACGTAGCCGAGCACGGTGCCGAAGTAGGCGCGCTTGAACTCGGTCACGGCCATCAGCCAGAGCAGCTCGAAGAACCGCTGGCGCTCGCCCCCGAGCGCCGAGGGCCCGCGAATGTCCCGCAGGACGACGCTTTCAGGCACCCCGCTCACCGCTCCTCGCGTCGCGCGCTCGTCTCCCGTGCGACCTTCACCACGCCGAGCGTCTGCGTGCTGCCGTAGACGACGAAGTCGAGGATCCGCGGCATCGCCAGCACCGGCTCGGCGAGCGAGTGCGCGCGGTAGACCCAGCACGGGATCGTGTAGCGGCCCGGCGCGAGTCCGTTGACCAGCTCCGCCCGCACGTGGACCCGCTCGCCTGCCTCGATCCGGTCGGCCCCGTCGGCGAGCCTGACCCCGAAGTCTCCGATCCGCACGCCCTCCTCGTTGTTGATCGCGAACCCGAAGCTCGGGCCGGGGATCTCCGTGGGGGCCTCGAACACCGCGTGCAGCTCGAGCGGGTCGTCCTGCCCGACGCTCGTGACGCGGGCGCCGTTTGACTCGAGCCACGCGTCGACCACGTGGATCTCGACGCCTTCCGGCGCCACCGGATGCTCGTCGCCCCCGATGCCGGCGGGCTTGGCGAAGTTGAGCCGCAGGTAGCGCTCGGCGATCTCGTCGGGCGGTCCGACCTGGACCGCCTCGCCGGCGTCGAGCAGCATGGCGCGATGGCAGAACTGCTCGACCGCCGCCATGTCGTGCGTGACCAGGACCACGGTCCGATCGGAGCCGCGCATCTCCGAGAAGACGTCTTTGCACTTCTGCTGGAAGGAAGCGTCGCCGACCGCGAGCACCTCATCGATCAGGAGGATGTCGGCGTCCGACTGGATCATCACCGAGAACGCGAGCCGGACCAGCATGCCCGAGGAGTAGTTCTTGAGCTTGAGGTCGACGAACTCCTCCAGCTCGGCGAACTCGATCACCGAGTCGATCCGCGATTCAGCCTGCCGGCGGGTCAGCCCGACCAGCACGCCGTTCAGGACGATGTTCTCGCGCGCTGTCAGCTCGACATTGAAGCCGACCCCGAGCTCGATGAAGGGCGCGACACGGCCCGCCATCCTGATCCTGCCAGCGTCGGCGCCGTAGATCCCGGCGAGGATCTTCAGCAGCGTGCTCTTGCCGGTGCCGTTGCGGCCGACGACGCCGAAGAACTCGCCCCGGTGGACGTCGAACGAGACGTCGTGAAGCGCGTGCAGCCGTCGCGTCTCGCCGGCCGCCAGCGGGTGCAGGACCCGCTCCTTGATCGAGTCGACGCGGTGCGTGGGGATGTTGAAGCTCTTCTCGACCCCGCGCACCTCGATCACCGTCGGCTGGGCCGCCACCTCCGGCTGTGGCGCCTCCGGCGTCGCCGGGACGATCTCCTCGAGCGCCATAGGCGCCCTACGTTACGACCGACCAGCGCTCGACGTTCTCCTCGTGGATCTCGCGGAGAATGTCGTCGATCCCGTATCGCGGCGCCCAATCCGGATAGTCGGACTGGAATTCCGCCAGGTCGGAGATCCACCAGCGGTGATCGCCGATCCGGGCCTCCTCGGAGAGCTCCCAGTCGAGCTCGCGGCCGGCGATTCGCTCGCAGGCCTCGATCGCCTCGAGCATCGAGCAGTTCGAAAAGCGCCCGCCGCCGATGTTGTAGACGGCCGCGGTGCGAGGCTCGGCCCGAAACGCCTCGAACGCGGCGACGAGGTCGGCTGAGTGGATGTTGTCGCGCACCTGCTTGCCGCCGTAGCCGAACACGGTGTAGGGCGCCCCGGTGACGACGCACTTCATCAGGTAGGCGAGAAAGCCGTGCAGCATCGCGCCGGCGTGCTGGGGCCCGGTCAAACAGCCGCCGCGAAAGCAGACCGTCGGCATCCCGAAATAGCGTCCGTACTCCTGCACCAGCAGGTCCGCGGCCGCCTTGGAGACTCCGAACAGAGAATGCGTCGAGCAATCGATCGTCATCGAGGTGTCGATCCCCTCGTGATAGCGATGCGAGGAGGGCAGCTCGAGCCGCGTCTCGCGCTCTTTAAGCGGCAGCCGGTTGGCGGTGTCGCCGTAGACCTTGTTGGTCGAGCAGAAGATGAACGGCGCGTCGGCACAGTGCGCGCGGGCGGCCTCGAGCAGGTTCATCGTCCCGTTGGCGTTGACCCCGAAGTCGGTCTGGGGCTCGCGCGCTGCCCAGTCGTGAGACGGCTGAGCGGCGGTGTGGACGACGACCTCGATCGCCCCGGCGTGCGCGGCGAAGATCCGTTCGACTGCGTCGACGTCGCGGATGTCGATCTCCTCCGAGCGAAACGCGTCGAGGTCGCGCTCGAGCTCCTCGGTGACCGGCGCGGTCGAGGCTTCGGGGCCGAAGAAATGACTGCGCATGTCGTTTTCGAGCCCGACGACGTCGAAGCCCTGGGTGGCGAGGTGGCGGACGGCTTCCGAACCGATCAACCCGCCGGAGCCGGTGACGACAGCGACTTTCCCCATGCGCGCGCGTGAGACTCTAAGGCAGCGCTTCGCCTGGGTCCTGCTCGCCGGGGCCATGGTCGCCGCGGCCGTGGTCATCCTGGACGCCGGTCGCGACCTCAGCTTTACGGGCGACGAGCCCTACTACTACGCCAGGCTGGTCGACCACGCAGGAAGCCGGCTTCACTACGACGCCGCAAGCGCTGAATACCTTCTCGCCCCGCACAACGGGCATCTGCAACTCGTCGGCAAGCTGATCTACGAGGCGGTGTTCGCGGTGGCCGGACCGAACTACGCGGTGTTCAGGGTGATCGTGCTAGCCGGCATTCTGCTCTGCGTCGGCCTGTTCTTCGCGCTCGCGCATCCGCGCTTGGGTGCCGCCCCGGCGCTTGCCGCCGCCGTCCTGCTCCTCTTCATGGGAGCGGCATGGGAGTCGATGTTGTGGGCTTTCAACCTGCACACGGTCTACGCGCTGGCGGCGGGCCTGGGCGCCATGCTGATGCTCGATCGAGGATCGCGGGCCGCCGACGCCGCGGCTTGCGTCCTGCTGCTGGTCGCGGTCACCACGCTCGAGCTCGGCCTCGCCTTCGTGGGCGGGGCGGCGCTGCTGATCGCCGTCGGTCGCGACCGGGTCTCGCGGGCATGGATCGTGCTGGTCCCGCTCGCCTTCTACGCGATCTGGTGGATCTGGGCTCGGCGCTTCGATCAGACGGAGCTTTTGCTCTCCAACCTCCCCGGTGTGCCCGGCTCGATGTTCGAGTCGCTTACCGCCGTTCTCGCTTCGCTCACGGGCCGGCTCGAGACCGTTCCCGATGCCTTTCCCAGCCTCGTCGCCCCGACGGGGCTCGCCACGGTCCTGGCCGTGATCGCGATCGGCGCCTTGGTCCTGGCGCTCGCCCGACCGGGTGCGTGGCGCCAGGTCGTGCCCTGGCTCGGAGTGCTGCTCGCCTACTGGGCGTTCATCGGCCTCGCCGACCGGCCGCCGGACTCGTCGCGCTACGTCCTCGCCGGGGCGACGTTGCTCCTGCTGACTGGCGCCGCCGCGGTTCCCAAGAGCTGGCACCCGGCGGCGGTGACGGCGATCCTCGCGGTGGCGTGCGCGGTGTCTTTGCCAAACGGATTGGCCAAGCTCTCCGACGGCCGCGCCTCGCAGCTGCTCGAGTCGCAAGCGAGCCGCGCGGAATACGCCATGCTCGAGCTTGCCCGCGATCACGTCTCTGAAGGATTGAGCCCCGCGGCCAACCCGGTGGTGCGGGCCGCCGGTCCAGTGCCGTCCTTCAGCCTCGACGCCGCCACGTACTTCGACGCCGCCGAGAGGGTCGGCTCGCTGGCCTATTCCCTGGAGGAGGTCAGGGCCCTGGAGGAGCCGTACCGGCGCGGCGCCGACGCGACCCTCGCGGTGGCGCTGGCGCTGAGCCTCGAGCGCTCGCCGCCCCCTGCGGACTCGAGCTCGTGCCGGGTCGGCGGCGGCGGCGAAGACGTCGGCTCCTCCGACCTTCCCCGCGGTGGCGCGCTGATCGCCTCGGCCGCCTCCGCAGAGGTCGAGATCGGGCTCAGCCGGTTCGCGCACTCGGGGCCGAGCGTAACCGTGGGCACCGTGCCCGCGGCCGGCTGGACGCGGCTACAGATCCCGGGCGACGCGGCCCCCGACCCGTGGCGGCTCTACGCCGACGAGCCGGTGCGCATCTGCTCGCGGCGGTAGTCGCCGCGGCTCAGGTGGGCCTCGAGGAAGACGTAGAGGACGATGAACAGATAGCGGCTGCCCATCTCGCGCATCGCGAGCTTGCTGTGCCCGGAGACGCGGTGTCGCCACGAGATCGGGATCACCGCGTAGCTGTGGCCGCGGACGATCGCCTTCAGCGGCATCTCGACCGTGAGGTTGAAGTGGTTGGACAGCAGCGGCTGGATCGTCTCGATCACCTCGCGCCTGTAGGCCTTGAAGGCGTTGGTCGTGTCGTTGAAGTGGTGCTGGAACAGCACCCGGACGAACCAGTTCGCGATCCGGTTGATCACCAGCTTCACCCTCGGGTAGTGATCGACGTGCGAACCGCGCATGAAGCGCGAGCCGAAGGCGCAGTCGTAGCCCTGCTCGAGCAGCTCGTGGTAGCGCACGAGATCGGCCGGGTCGTCGGAGCCGTCGGCCATCATCACCGCCACCGCGTCGCCCGTGAACACCTCGAGCCCGGAGCGGACCGCGTAGCCGAAGCCGCGCGGGTGATGCGAGCGCAGGCAGCGGATCGCCGGGTGGTCGGCGGCGATCTCCTCGACCACGGCGGCCGTTCCGTCGGCGCTCGCGTCGTCGATCACCAGCACCTCGTGGTCGATCCCGGCCGCCTCCAGGGTGCGAACGGTCGTCCGCAGGGTCTCGGCGATCGAGCCCGCCTCGTCGTTTGCGGGGATCACCACCGAGAGCTTCATCGCTGAAATCCCAGCGATTCGGCGACCGCCGACTCGTTATCGCGTACCCAGGCCAAGATCTCGTTGAGAATCTCCCGCGCGCCCTTCCGTGGGCGCCAGGTGGTCGCCTCGAACAGCCGCGAGCAGTCGGAGAGGTATAACGGAACGTCTCCGGGCCGCCTCTCGTCGGTGCCCCCGATCGGCACCTCGTTGCCGGTCAGCTCGCGACAGACCGCGGTCGTCTCGGCCAGCGACAGGCTGCACTCGCGTCCGCCGCCGACGTTGCCGACGAAGCCGTTCCAGCGCTCGCGGTCGGCGAGCTGCTCGTCGACCAGCTCGACCAGGTCGTCGACGTGGAGGAGATCGCGGACCTGGTGCCCCTCGCCGCCGTAGCCGATGTAGGTGAGCGGGCGGCCGAAGTGATGGGAGAGCAGCCAGAACGTGAACACACCCTGGTCGACGCGGCCCATCTGCCACGGTCCCGCGATCACCCCACAGCGGTCGACCACCGTGGCCAGGTCGAAATTGGCGGCGTACTCGGTCACGAGCAGCTCAGCGGCGAGCTTCGTCGCGCCGTAGAGCGTCCTGGGACCGTCGAGCGGAAACCGCTCGGAGATCCCAGCGGCGGAGACGCCCGCGGCCGGCTGTTCCGCCGACAGCTCGAAGCGCGTGGCTTCGCGGTCGAGCGCGAGTTCGTTGAGGAGCGAGTACGGATAGACCCGGCTGGTCGAGAGGAACAGGAACTGCGCCTGGTCGCGGCGCGCCAGCTCCAGGCAGTTGTAGGCGCCCACGAGGTTGGTCTCGAACGGGTAGGAAGTGTCGCCGCTCATCCCGACGAGCGCCGATGGCTCGGCCGAGCATTCGACCAGCACCTCGATCGGCGGGATCGCCGCCAGCGCCTCGCGGTCGCGGACGTCGCCTTGGACGAACCTCACCCCGGCTCGCTCGAGCCTTGGGAGGTTCAGCGCCGACCCCGCCCGATGCAGGTTGTCGAAGGCGACGAGCTCCCAGTCGGGATGCCTGTCGGCCAGTGCGACGGCGAGGTTCGCGCCCACGAATCCGGCGCCTCCTGTGACCAGTGCTCGGGTCAAGCGGCCCGCAGCCTAGACCGCCCGCGGGCATAGAGTTAGCCCCGGTGGCGACCGTGATCAGAAGGGCGGCCGACGCCCGCCCCGCGACGCTGCTGTTCGCCGCCGCGGCGGCCGTCTCGGCCGGCGTCCTGCTGCTGCTCGGCTCGCGGCTGACGTTCCTGCTTGACGACTGGGAGTTCCTGCTCTACCGGCGAGGGTTCAACGCCGACGCGATCCTGCTGCCGCACGGCGAGAACATCGCGATCGGGCCGGTGCTCGTCTACAAGACGCTGCTCGCGACGCTCGGGATGGATTCCGCGCTGCCCTTCCGGGTCGTCTCGACGGCGGCGTTCATCGCCAGCGTCGCCCTGCTGTTCGTCTACCTGCGCCGCCGGGTCGGCGAGTGGCCGGCGCTTGCCGGCGCGGTCGCGATCCTCTTCCTCGGCGCCGCCTGGGAGGACCTGCTGTGGCCGTTTCAGGTCGGCTATTTCGTCTCGATGGCCGGCGGGCTCGGCACGTTGATGGCGCTCGAGCGGCAAGACGCCCGGGGCGACCGCCTCGCCTGCGTCGTGCTGACGGTCTCGATCGCGTTCTCGAGCCTCGGCCTGCCGTTCGTCGCCGGCGCCGCGGCGGCGATCCTGCTCGGCCCGCGCGAGGCCTGGCGCGCTCGCGCCTACGTCGTCGCCGTGCCGGCGGCGCTGTTTGCAATCTGGTGGCTCGGCTGGGGCCACGAAGCCGACACCGAGATCACGGCGGCCAACATCGCCACGGCGCCGGTGTTCATGTTCGATGGCCTCGCCGGCAACCTGTCGTCGCTACTCGGGCTGGCGACGCCGCGCGACGACACCGCGATCGGCCCGCTGGACTGGGGCCGGCCGCTCTTGATCGTCGCCATGGCCCTCGCCGCGTGGCGCCTCTGGCGGCTCGGACGGCTGCCGCGCGGCTTGATTGTCGTCGTTGCGATCGCGGCTGCCTTTTGGCTGCTGGCCGGGATCAACGAAAAGCCGGGTCGCGACCCGGTCGTCAGCCGCTATCAGTACGTCGGCGGGATATTCGTGCTGCTGATCGCGGCCGAGCTACTGCGTGGCGTCAGGATCGGCCGGCTCGCGCTCGCCGCGATCTTTGCGGCGACCGCGCTGGCGGTGGCCAGCAACCTCTCGTTCCTGCACCAGAGCTATCGCAGCTACAAGGCGATCAGCGAGCTCGAGCGCGCCGACCTGGCCGCCGTCGAGATCGCTCGTGACCGCGTCGATCCCGGCTTCGTGCTGACCGAGGAGATCGCTCGCACCAGCTATGTCGGCGTCGACGCCGGCCACTACCTGTCGGCGGCAGACGCGTTCGGCTCTCCGGCATACACGCAGGATGAGCTCGCCGCGGCTCCCGAACACGCGCGAGCCGCGGCCGACGTCGTGCTTGCAAACGCGCTGGGCGTCAGCTTCACGACCGCGGTTGACGAACCGGTCGGGCGAGACTGCCTGGTTGTCGGGCCGCCGAACGACGGGGCAAGCACGCTGATCGACCTGCCCCCCGGGGGCGCGCTGATCGAGGCGCCGGCGAACTCGCCGGCAACCGTCCGGCTGCGGCGCTTTGCCGCGAGCTCTTCGCCCGTGCTCGCCGGCGAGGTTGCGGCGGGTGAGACCGCCGTCCTGGACGTCCCGACCGATCGCTCGGCGCGGCCATGGCGGCTCGACTTGGAGATGCGCGGACGCGCATCCGTCTGCGAGGCCCCGTGAGCGCGAGCCCGCGGCGACCGTCGCTTGCCTGGCTCGCGTTCGCCGTCGCGCTCGCGGGCAGCGGGGTGCTGTTGCTGGTCTGGCTCTCCGACGTGACCTTCTGGCGCGACGAGTGGGGCTTTTTGCTGCACCGTCGCGGATCCGACCCCGACGTCTTCCTCGACCCGCACCTGGAGCACATCGCGATCAGCCTGATCGCCCTCTACAAGGGGCTGGTCGAGACGTTCGGGATGGACTCGCCGCTCCCGTTTCAGGTCGTCGCGACGCTCGTCTTCCTCACCAGTGTGGCGCTGATGTTCGTCTACGCGAGCCGCCGGGTCGGGCCGTGGCTGGCGCTCGCGGGCGCGTTGCCGATCCTCGTCCTTGGTCCGGCGGCCGACGACCTGTTGTGGCCATTTCAGGTCGGCTTCTTCGCCTCGATGAGCGCCGGTCTGGGGGCGCTGTTGGCGCTCGAGCGCCGCGACCGGCTCGGCGACCAGCTCGCGTGCGCGCTGGTCCTGGTCTCGATCAGCTTCTCGAGCCTCGGCCTGCCCTTCGTGGTTGGCGTCGCAGTCGACGTCGCCTGGGGACGTGACCGGCTTCGCCGTGCGTACGTCGCCGCGGTGCCGCTGGCCCTCTATGGCCTGTGGTGGCTGGTCTGGGGCAGCGAGGCCGACAACCACCTCTCGCTGCACAACCTCGTCACGCTGCCCGGCTACGTGCTCGACGGCTTCGCCTCGAGCACCGCCTCACTGCTCGGGCTGTCGACCGACACCGCCGTGGTCGAATCGCCGCTTGCGTGGGGGAGGGGGCTGCTCGTGATCGTCGTGGCGCTGGCGATCTGGCGGCTCCGTCGCTTCCGCGGCGCCTGGCGCCCGCTCGCGGTGGTCACGGCGATCGCCCTCGCGTTTTGGGTGCTCGCCGGCGTCAACGCCCCGCTCTTTCGCGAACCCTTCTCGGGCCGCTATCAGTACATGGGGGCGATCTTCGTCGTCCTGATCGCGGCCGAGCTGCTGCGCGGTGTGCACGTCGGCCGAGCGGCCACCGGCGCGACGCTCGCCGTCGCCGGCCTCGCCGCACTCAGCAATGTCTCGGACCTCCACCGCGAATGGGCCGAGGACTTCAGCGGCTTCGGCCGCCTGCAGCGGGGCGGCCTCGCTGCGCTCGAGCTCAGCCGAAATGTGGTCGATCCGAGCTTCGAGCTCACCGAGCAGAACTCCGGCGTCTACTACGTCGGCTACCTCGACGCGGGCTCCTACTTCTCCGCCGTCGACGCCTACGGCTCGCCCGCGTACTCGCCCGCCGAGCTCGCGGCCGCCAGCGAGGGATCGCGGATCTCCGCCGATCAGGTGTTCACGGCTGCGTATGCGATCCGCCTCAGGGCCGCGCCCGCCGACCCGCCGGAGGGCTGCGCCGAGATCACCCTGGGGCGAGAGCCCGCCGGGGTCGAGATCGGTCTGGCCGGCGCGGTGCTGCGCGCGCAGCCGGGGGCGACCGCCGAGGTGCGGATTCGGCGTTACGCCGAGAGCCTGTTCCCGGTTGAGATCGGCACGATCGGCGGCGGCGACGAGGCGCTGGTCGAAATCCCGCGGGATCTCTCGTCGCAGCCCTGGGAGCTCGGTCTGAGCGGCCGGGGGGCGATCGCCGTCTGCCCGCTGGAGGATTCGTGAGCCGCCTCGCCGGCACGCGACCGAGCCTGCCGGTCGGGCTGCTCGTCGCCGCCGCGACCGCGTCGGCGGTGATGCTCGCGCTGCTCAACTCGCAGCTCGGCTTCTTCGTCGACGAGTGGGACCTGCTTCTGCACCGCCGCGGCTTCGACGCCGACGCCTTCTTCCGGCCCCACAACGAGCACATCATCGTCGGGCCGACCGCCGTCTACAAGGCGATCCAAGCGACCTTCGGCATGGACTCGACGATCCCGTATCAGCTCGCCGCCATCGCCGTGTTCGTGACCAGCGCCGTCTTGGTGTTCATCTGGACGCGGCGGCTGGTCGGGGAGTGGCTGGCGCTGTTCGCGGCGGTTGCGATCCTGTTCCTCGGCAGCGCCTGGGAGGACCTGCTGTCGGCGTTTCAGATCGGGTTCTTCGGCTCGATGGCGGCCGGCCTCGGGGCCATGCTCGCGCTCGAGCGCCAGACCGGCCGCGCCGACGTCCTCGCCTGCGGACTGCTGATCGTCTGCATCTCCTTCTCGAGCCTCGGCCTTGCGTTCCTGGCCGGGGTCGCGGTGGCGCTCGCCCTGCGGCGCGAGGGCTGGCGGCGAGCCTGGGTCGTCGCCGTGCCGGCGCTGCTGTTCGCGCTCTGGTGGATCGGCTGGGGCCACACCGCTGATACTCGGCTTTCGTTCGACCGCGTCGCGACGGCGCCCGGCTACATGCTCGACGGCGTCGCATCGAGCGTCTCGGCGCTGTTTGGCCTCGGTCCCGCCGACACGGCGGGGGTGCTGGGGCAGCTCGACTGGGGTCGACCGCTGCTGATCGCGGTGCTCGCGCTTGCCGCATGGCGCATTCACCGGCTCCGCGGAGTGCCGCGCCGGTTGTGGATCGTTGTCGCGCTGACGGCGGCGTTCTGGCTGCTCGCGGGCGTGAACGCGTCGCTGTTCCGCGTGCCGACGCTGCCGCGTTACGTGTACATCGGCGGGATCTTCGCGCTGCTGATCGCGGCCGAGCTGCTGCGCGGAGTGCGGCTCTCACGGGCGGCACTGATCGCGGTCGCGATCATCGGGGTCGCCACCGTGGCGAGCAATCTCGTGAACCTGCGCGAGGGCTACCGGATCTTCAAGAGCGCGGGGCAGAGCCACCGCGCGGGGATCACGGCCATCGAGCTCGCCCGCGACACGGTTCCCGACGACTTCCTACTGACCAAGCAGAACTCCGGTACCGAGTTCTTCGACTTCATCGACGCCGGCTCGTACCTGTCGGCGGTCGACGCCTTCGGTTCTCCCGCCTACACCGAGGACGAGCTTCGCGAGGCGCCCGAGTCGGTGCGCGAGGTGGCAGAGCGGGCGCTGCTCGCCGCGCTCCCGGTCGAGGTCGACGCGACTCCGGGTGACGTAAGCACGAGCGGCCCGCCGCCGGTCAGCCTGCTCGGCGGCGACCGCGTGGTCGCGGGCGAGCCGGCGTGCACCGAGGTCGAGCCGACCGAGTTCGACATCTCCGCCGTCACCCTGCCGCCGGGGGGTGCAGTCGTGCGCGCCGGACGGTCGGAGGACGTGCGGGTGCGCATCCGCCGCTACGCGACCGAGTCGTTTCCCAACCCGCTTGCCCGGGTGCCTGCGGGCCGGTCGATCCTGATCCGGATCCCTGGCGACCGCGGGGAGGCCCCGTGGGCGCTGCAGCTCTTCTCCGGCGAGGTCGTGACGGTCTGCGGGGGCGCCTCGTGAGGGTGGTGCGCGCGCATCCGCTGCTCGCCGGCGCGATCGTCGCCGGCCTGACGGCGCGCGTGGTCTTCTGGGCGATGACCGATCGGCGCATCGACGACGCACTGATCACGGTCAAGCACTCGGCCAACGCCGTCGACGGGGTCGGACTCGTGCACCATCTGGGCGAGGGCCACGTGCACGGCTTCACCTCGGCGCTCTCGGCGCTTGTCCCCCTGCCCGGCGAGCTTCTGGTGACTGACGGCGGGTTCGTCGCGCTGCGGCTGGTCTCGCTCGCGGCCTTCGTGGTCGCGGTCACCTATGCGTACCGGATCGCCCGCGAGCTCGAGCTGGGGCCGTGGCCGACGGGCCTCGTGCTCGCCTACCTGTGCTTCGACCAGAACCAGATCTTCTTCGGCATGGCGGGGATGGAGACGCAGATCGCCGTCGGCGTCGTCCTCGCGGGCGTCTACTACGTGCTGGTCGAGGACTTCACCAAGAGCGGGATCTGGCTCGGGCTCGCGCTCCTGGCCAGGCCCGACCTTCTGCTCTGGGTGGCGCCGGCGTTCGTCTTCCTGCTCGTCCGCAGTCGTCGCGGCACCGCGAGGGCGGGGCTGATCGTGACGGCGATCGTCGGGCCGTGGCTGATCTTCACCACCGCCTACTACGGCTCGCCGGCGCCGCAGACGGTCGAGGCGAAGTCCGCCTTCTTCGGGCCCGATCCGCCGTCGCTGTTGGATGTCGGCGGCTGGATCAGCTTCGCCGGCGACTCGCTCGCCGCCGCCGACCATGACTGGACCCTGGTCGCGCCATTCCTCGAGCGGCTGTTCGTGTTCGACACCCCGCTTCCGTACGAGCTGCTGAAGGCGATCGCCTACTGCGTCCTGCTCCTCGCGGTGGTCGGCGCGTTTGCGACCTGGCACCGGCGCTCGTGGCGGCCGGCGATCGCCTTCGCGGCGCTGTTCGTCGCATACAAGGTGTTCGTCGTCGCCAACGGCTACAACGAGTGGTACGGCCCGCCGGCGATCGCGGTGATCGTCCTGCTCGCGGCCGCAGGCCTCAGCCGGCTTACGGCGGCGCGGCCGGCGCTCGCCGCCGTCCCGGCCGTCGCCCTGGCGCTCGCCTACGCGATCCACATCCCGCTCTCGTTCCCACTCGAGGAGCGGATCCAGCACGAGATCGAAGACCAGGTGCGCCTGCCGCTGGGGCGCTACCTGGGCGAGGTGGCGAAGCCCGGCGACACCATGGCCTCAGAATCGGCCGGCTACGTCGCCTACGAGACCAACGCCACCCTCTATGACTTTCCCGGGCTCACCTCGCCGACCGCGGTCGAGACGCTCGAGGGCTCGGCCGGCGCCCTGCCGGGCATCTACGGCCTCGCCCAGCTGCTCGACCCGGATTGGCTGATCATGCGTCCCGACGAGATCGAGTTCCTGAACCAGGCCGATCCCCAGACGGCGAGCGAGTACGAGGTGGCGCGGCGGTTCGAGGTTCCCGCGGAGAGCACTTCGCTGGATCGCGGCGGGCTCGTCTACCTGAACATCGACCGCGAGTTCGCGGTGCTGCGGCGGGTGGGACCGTGAGGCGGAGCGAAGCGAAGCCGAGCCGCGCCGCTGTTGAGGCGCCTAGCGTGAGCTGGCGCCGCGCGGTCGACTGGGGCCGGGCCAATCCCGTGCTGGTGGGAGCGATCGTCGCCGGCCTCGCCGCCCGGATCGTCACCTGGGCCGTGGCCGAGCGGCGCCTCGACGACGCGCTGATCACCATCAAGCACGCCAAGAACTTCGCCGACGGCCATGGCCTGATCCATCACCTGGGCGAGGACGGGCCGGTGCACGGGTTCACATCGGCCCTCTCGGTGCTCGTCCCGCTGCCCGGCGAGCTCGTCGCCGAGGGCGGCGGCCTGCTGGTCATCCGGCTGGCCTCGCTGGTGGCGTTCGTGGTCGCGGTCGCCTATGCCTACCGGATCGCCCGGGAGCTCGGGCTCGGGACGTGGCCGACCGCGCTGGTGCTCGGCTATCTGGCCCTCGACCAAAACCAGATCTTCTACGGCACGGCCGGGTTGGAGACCCAGATCGCCGTCGCCATCCTCCTCGCCGGCGTCTACTACGTGCTCGTCGAGGACTTCACCAAGAGCGGGATCTGGCTCGGCCTCGCGATGCTCGCGCGCCCGGACTTCGCGCTCTGGGTCGCGCCGGCGTTCGTCTTCCTGTTGATCCGCAGCCGCGACGGCGTCGCGAGGACGTGGCTGGCCGCGATCGCGGTCGTCGCCCCATGGGTGATCTTCGCGACGATCTACTACGGCTCGCCGATCGCGAACACGATCGTCGCCAAGTCGCAGGCGTTCTCGCCCGACTTCCCGCCGCTCGGCGCCCCGGGCGACTGGCTCGACTTCGGCTGGAACCTGCTGAAGAGCCACAAGGACGACTGGACCACGCTCGCCCCGTTCCTCGAGCGCGCCTTCATCCTCGACACGCCGCTGCCTCGCGTGGTCTTGAAGCTGGTCGCTTGGACCGTCGGCGCCCTGGCGATCGTGGGTGCCTTTGCGACCTGGCGGCGGCCGTCGTGGCGCCCGGCGATCGTCTTCGTGCTGCTGTGGATCGCCTACAAGATCGTCTTCCTGACCGTCGGCTACTTCGAGTGGTATGGGGTGCCGGCACTCGCCGTGATCTTCCTGCTCGCCGGCGCCGGCCTGCAGTGGCTAACCGCGACACGGGCGCGGCCGCTGGCCGCCGTCGCCGCCACCGCGCTCGTGCTCGCGTACGCAATCCATATTCCGTTCACGCTGCCGCTCGAGGCGAGGGTCCAGCACGAGATCGAAGACCCGGTCAGAGACCAGGTCGGCCGGTACCTCGGCGAGGTCGCAAAGCCGGGCGAGACGATCGTCACCGAGCCCGCCGGCTTTGTCGGCTTCTACACCAACGCGACCCTCTATGACTTCCCCGGGCTGACGTCGACCACGGTTACCGACGCGCTCGACGAGCACCCGGAGGCCTCCACCACCGTCGGCCTGGTCCCGCTGCTTCAGCCCGACTGGCTCGTCCTGCGCCCGGGCGAGGTCGAGTTCCTCGAGCTCGCCTATCCCGAGGCCGCGGCCTCCTACCGGGAGGTCGAGCGCTTCGCCGTCTCGGAGGCCGACAGCTCGCTCGAGCTGGGCGGGCTCAGCATCCTCAACGTCGATCGGGACTTCATCGTCCTGCGTCGCGAGTGACCGTCGACGAGCACGCGGTGGATCGCGTCGCGGCGCGGGTGCGCGAGCTGCTCGCCGATTACCGTCCGCCGACGTTCGCCCACGTGCCCGATGCCGACGCGGCGATCTTCCTCTGCGCGATCGACCATCGCACCGGCTACGCGCGCGCTCACGCCGTCGACGGGGAGGGGCCGCTGGAGGGCAGCGCGCTGATGTGGGCGCGCGGCCTGGCCGAGGCCCGGCGCCGCCCGGGGCTGCTGACCGCGACGATGTTGCTCGACGTGAGCGGGAGGGAGGTGGCGGCGATCTTCGAGATCGAGGGCGAGACGGTCGCCGACCCCGAGCGTCGCGCGCAGCTATGGCGCGGCCTGGCGACGGGGCTCGCGCTCGACTACGGCGGCGAGGCCGCGAACCTACT
>DAIRGH010000001.1:0-78614 GCA_036794585.1 Solirubrobacterales bacterium
CCCCGAGCGGATCGCCGTCGCCGGCGACAGCGCCGGCGGCAACCTCGCCGCGGTCGTCTGCCAGATCGCCCGCGACGAGGGCGGTCCGCAGCCGTGCTTTCAGGCGCTCATCTACCCCGTGATCGACTACTCGGCCAAGCGGCGCTCGTACGAGCTCTTCGGCGAGGGGTTCTTCCTCACTCGCGAGGAGATGGACTGGTACCGCGACAACTACTTCGCCACGGCCGAAGACCGCGGCGACCCGCGAGCATCGCCGATCCTCGCCGCAGACCTCTCCAACCTGCCGCCGGCGCACGTGGTCACCTCCGGCTTCGATCCGCTGCGAGACGAGGGTGAGGACTACGCCAAGGCGCTCGAGCAGGCGGGCGTACGGGTGACGCGGCGCCGCGAGTCCGACCTGGTCCACGGCTTCATCAACGCGGTCGGCCTCGGCGGGCGCGCGCAGGAGGCCGCGCAGGGGATCGTCGCGGCGCTGCGCGCCGGGCTTGCACGCGGCACGTAGAGCCCGGCTTTCGCTGTTGACGCGGCGCCCTCGAGGTGGGAGGGTCGCGCATGGTGTTCTTTCGAAGGGCAGCCGTGTCGTTGGTCGGTCTGGCCGCATGCGCGCTTCCCGCCACCGCCGGTGCGGATTCCGGCAAGGTGATCGAGCCGGCAGCGCGAGTCCCGGTCCTGCCCGCAAGCGAAGCGCCGCCCCCGCCGGGTGCTCGAGCCGACGCGCAGATGTTCGAGGTTCCGCTCCGGACCCCGGGGCCCGCCGGTTCCGCCGGCGCGGAGGCCGCCGCAACACGCGAATTGCGCGAGCCCGGTGGCGCCTTCTCCCCGACCCCGAACGCCGCTGTCTTTGGCGGCCTCAACGCGGCGGGGCTCGTGGAGGCCACGTCCACGCCGCCCGACACCACAGGCGCCATCGGCCCGAGTCATTACGTCGAGATGATCAACCGCGAGGTCGCCGTCTATTCGAAGACCGATCTGTCGATCGTCGGCAGCTCGATGGACATCGACGACTTCGTCGGCGCGCCCGGAACGAACGTCTTCGATGTTCAGGTCAAATGGGATCCGACCGCCAACCGCTGGCTCTACGCCGCGGACAGGCGAGATGCGGCCGAGGGGGATAACTTCATCGCTTTCGGCTGGTCGAAGACCACCGATCCCTCCGACCTCGCCACCGGCTGGTGCCGGTTCTTCATCGACACGGACGACGAGTTCGACGACTACCCCAAGCTCGGCCACAACGACAACCACATCATCATCGGCGCCAACGTCTTCGAGGACTCGGTGGGTGGCCCGGGGAACTTCCTCACCGCGCGGATCTGGGCGGTGGCGAAGCCAGCGCTGGGCGACACGACCTGTACGGCTCCTGCCCCCGCGACTTCGTTCGGCTCCGCCGCCTCGCCGCTGCTGACTGCCGACGGCGACACCGTCTTCACGCCGATGCCCGCGAACACCGCCGACAGCTCCGCGAACGGCTACGTGGTCGCCGCCGACTTCTTCACCGGCGACGCCCAGATCATGGCGTGGCACATCAGCGGCCCGGCGGCCACGCCGACACTGACCGCGGACGGCAACATCGCGGTCACCGCCTTCGGCGCTGCGCCTCCCGCCCCCGTCCCCCAGCCCGGCACCGACAACGTGCTCGACTCGCTCGACACCCGGCTCACCCAGGCAGTGGCGCACGACGACCCGGGAGCGGGAGGGGCCGACGCCGTCTGGACCCAGCACACCATCGCCGGGGCGGGCGGGCGCTCGGTGGTGCGCTGGTATGAGCTTCTCCCGGCGACCGACGCGGTCCGCCAGGAGGGCACGATCTCGGACCCGACGCATTTCGTCTTCAACGGCGCCATCTCGCCCGCCCTCAACGGGACCGACGCGGCGATCAACTACAACGTCGGCAGCGCTACGTTGCTGCCGGAGATCCGCGCCCAGTCCCGCGACGGCTCCACCGCGCTCGGCACGATGGCGATCGAGGTCGTGCTCGATACCAGCAGCACGTTCATGAACGACTTCAGCTGCGTCGAGCCCGACGACCTGTGCCGCTGGGGCGACTACGCCGCGGCCAGCCCCGACCCGACCAACACAACGGTCGTCTGGGGCTCGAATCAGGCTGTCGGCCCCGCTATCGGTGGCGGTGGCCCCCCGGCCCACTGGACGACCCAGAACTTTGCCCTAATCCACGACCCCGGGACACCGCCGACCGCGGTCGACGATGCGGACACCGTCGCCGAGGACTCCGGTCCGAACCCGATCGATGTGCTCGCCAACGACACTGATCCCGACGGCGGCCCCAAGGCGATCGCTGCGAAGACCAACGGCACCAATGGCACCGTGACGATCACCAACGGCGGCGCCGACCTCACCTACGCCCCGAACGCCAACTACTGCGGCCCCGACTCGTTCACGTACACGCTGAACGGCGGCTCCGTCGGAACCGTGTCGGTGACAGTCACCTGTCTCGACGACGGTCCAGTCGCCGTCGGCGATTCGTCCACGGTGGCCGAGGACTCGGCGGCGACCACGATCGACGTGCTCGCCAACGACACGGACGTCGACGGTGGCACGAAGACGATCGTCTCGAAGACGGACGGCGCCAACGGCACGGTCGTGATCACCAACGGTGGTGCCGACCTCACCTACGCGCCCAGCCCCAACTTCTGCGGCGCGACCTCGTTCACCTACACGCTCAATGGCGGCTCCGTGGGAACCGTCTCGGTGACGGTCACCTGCATCGAGGACCCGGCCGTCGCGGTCGACGACTCCGCCACCGTGAACGAGGATTCGGGCGCGAACACGATCACCGTCCGCGCCAACGACACCGACACCGACCCGACCAAGGACCTCATCACCGCGAAGACCAACGGCGCCAACGGCCTCGTCACCCTCACCAACGGCGGCGCGGACCTCACGTACGCCCCGAACGCCAACTTCTGCGGTCCGGACTCATTCACCTACACCCTCTCGGGCGGAGATACGGCGACCGTCTCGGTCGCCGTCACCTGCCTCGACGAGATCGTGCTGGACCTCTTCCCGCCCGAGACGACGATCACGAAGGAACCGAAGAACAAGCTGGAGACGAGCAAGGACGAGGTGAAGGCGAAGTACAAGTTCACCTCCAACGAGCCCGGCTCGACCTTCGAGTGCAAGTTCGACAAGGAGAGCTTCGAGCCGTGCACCTCGCCCGAGAAGCTGGTTGCCGATCTCGGCAAGCACAAGTTCCAGGTCAAGGCGACCGACGCGGCCGGCAACACCGACTCCTCGCCCGACAAGGACGGGTTCAAGGTCAAGGAGAAGTAGGTACCTAGAACCCGGTTTCGGCCAGGAGGCTAGACGCGGCGATCAGGTTGGGGTCTATGAGTCGCAGCGAATTCCGGAAACCGTTGTTGCCCGGAGCCTCTTCGGGAGGCGTGGTCGGCAGCACCGTCATCTCGGCGACCTGAGCGGTCGGCGGAACGGCCAGCGCGCCGAGCACCATGTCGGCGACATCGCGCGGTTGGATCAGCACCTCTGCGTTATACGGACGCCCCTCGGCCTCGTACAGCCTCTGCTGCATCGGCGTCGCGGTCTGTCCCAGCAGGATCGTCAGCACGCGCACGCCGTGTTCGTTTACCTCGGCCCGGAGGCTGTCGGCCACCGCCCGAAGGCCGTGCTTCGAGGCCGCGTACTGACCGGCGCTTGGCGCCGCACTCGCTCCCTGGGTGGAGTTGATGAACACGACCTGTCCCTGCCGCTCGCGCAGCGCGGGCAGGAGGAGCTGAGTCAGGCCATACGGCGCGCGTAGGTTGGTCCGGTACTGCCGGTCCAGGTCCGACATCGTCGCCACGTCCGTGGTGCCTCCGGCGATCACTCCGGCGGCGTGCACCAGCACGTCGAGTCCTCCGAAGTCCGCGAAGATCCGGTCGGCAATCCCCCGGAGATCGTCATCGACGGTCAGGTCCGCCTTGTGCGGCAGGGTGAGGCCGCCTCGAGCAGTCGCCTCGGATTGGGTGCCGGCGAGTCGATCCTCGTCGCGGCCGACCAGGTAGACCGTGGCGCCCTGCTCGGCCAGGGCCAGGCTCACCGACTTTCCGACCCCGCTGCTGGCGCCGGTGACCAGCGCGACCTTGGCCTTGAACCCCTGTCCGCTCCTGCCTTGCGCCTCCTGCGCTGGACCCCGCTTCGCCATCCGGACGCAAACCCTACCGTTACGTACACGTTGGTGTGTTGCGTGCATGTTGTCGTGGCGGTCGGCTTGCAGAACGGTCTGGATCGCGCCGTTAGGCTTGCCGCATGAGCGAATCGGCGCCCGAACCGGCGGTGCGCTCGGACATGCATCAGATCGGCGAGGTTGCCGAGCGCGTCGATCTCTCGCTGCGGACGGTCCGCTACTACGAGGAGATGGGACTGATCGCCCCCGAGCAGCGGACCGACGGCGGCTTTCGCCTCTTCACCGAGGAGACGATCGATCGGCTGAAGCTGATCAAGCAGATGAAACCGCTCGGCTTCAACCTGTCCGAGATGCGTGAGCTGATCGACGCCCGCGAGGCTCTGCGCACGCTTGAGTCCGATGACCCTCGGCGGCATAAGGCCGTCGACGTGCTCGCCCAGTACGCCGAGCTCGCCGGCGTGCGCTGCCAGGAGCTCAACGAGCAGCTGGCGACCGCGGTGAAGCTGGTTCGCCAGCTCTCGCGCGAGAGCCGCCGCGAGCGCACTAGCTAGAGCCCGGAACGAGACTCGAACTCGTGACCCCCTCCTTACCATGGAGGTGCTCTACCAACTGAGCTATCCGGGCGCTCGCGGTCACTGTAGCGACAGCGCCGCGGCCGACTACTCGCGCAGCTCTTCCACGATGGCGCGCGCGTCGGCGAGCTCGGCCTCGCGCTCGGTGCGCTCGCGCTCGGCCTCGTCGCGGTCCTTCTCGGCGGCGTCGACGGCCTGCTGAGCTCGATCCAAGCGCCGTTGCGCCGCCTCAACCGTCCTCACCGCCGCCTCGAGCGACCGCGCGGCCCGCTTCGCGGCCCGCTCGGCGTCGCGCCGGCGGGCGGTTGAGGCGGAGGGCTGTTGCTTGCGAGCCTTCGTCGCGCGGCCGCCGGTGCGCGGCACTGCTTTCGCGGCGCCGAACCCGACCGCCTCGCGGTCGCGGGTCAGCCGCCCGGCTTGAAACTGCGCCCGCAGCTCCTCGTCTGCGGCGACTGCGCGCAGGGTCTCCCGTGCGCGGTCGACGGTCGCCGCGCTGCGGCCGCCCGCCTCGAGCTGCTGCTCGACCGCGCCCATCATCCGCTCGACTGCGACGTTCTGACCCGTCATCGCCTCGCGCAGTTCGTCTGCGCGGCCACCCTCGAGGGCCTCGGCCTGGGCCGCGCTCAAGCGCTCGCCGGCCTCGATCAGGCCCTCGGCGGCCTTCGGATCGCTGCGCACCGCCTGGTTGATCGCCCAGGCGGCGAGGTTGGGCTTCTTCAGCGCCTTGACCTCGGCGGCGGCATCGCGATCGCCATCGGCGCGCAGGCGCTTGGCGAGCGCGTCACGCTGCGCCGTGAACTCCGCCAGCGGCAGAGCGTAGAGTCGCGAGACCTCGTCATCGAGCGGCGCCGCCGGCACTCCTTGAGGATGCCGCATTTCCCTTACTACTGACTACTACTAACTTTTGGTGACTATTTGCGACGCTCCGTCAGTAATCGCGCCAGCGCGACGTAACTACCTACGTGTGTCCCCTATCTCGTCCGCAGCAGCGGAGAGGGAGAATTCCATGTTGATGAGTGTAAAGAGAGCACATGTGTTGGTGCTCGCCCTGATCTTCGGGGCGGCCCTCGTCGCCCTCACCCTGGTGGTCGGAGGCTCGACTGCCACTGCGGGCGGCCCCCCCTACTACGAGACTTGCTTCGGCAAGAAGCCGACCGGCGGCCCCACGAACGGCAATAACGTCATCATCGGCACGAACAACCCCGACAGCATCTCGGCCCTCAACGGGAACGATCGCGTCTGCGGGCGCGCGCGCGACGATGACCTGCACGGCAACCAGGGCAACGACCACGTCGGCGGCGATGCGGATGAGGACATCGTTGGTGGCGAACAGGGCAACGATGAGTTGCACGGCAACACGGGCGAAGACGAGATCACCGGCGGCCCCGGGAATGACAAGGCCTTCGGAGAAGAGGGCGACGACGACATCAAGGGCGGCCCCGGGAATGACAAGGTCACGGGCAACGGAGGGTTCGACCGCTGCCAAGGCGGACCGGGCGTCGACACGTTCACCAGCTGCGAGCTGATCACCAACCCCTGACTCCAGCCGCAATCGCGAGGATTCGCAAAGAGGAGGGGCTGCGGCCCCTCCTCTTCTCTATCGTGAGGTGCTCTGACTGAGCTATCCCGGGCGCGGGTGAGGCTGATCGCCACCGTGAGCGTGATCGCGGCGTCGCTGGTCGTCGCCGCTCAAGCGCGTGCCCATGAGCCGACGCCCGCAGCGTCCAATTCCGCGCCGCGCCTGATCTTCTGGGTCAACTGCGAGCACGATGTCGTCGGGATGTCCAACGAGCAACTGCGCTCCTGGAAGGGCCGTGGCGTCGACGGGTTCGTCTGCATGGTCGGCCGCCTGGGCGGCCTCGGCGGAGACCAGGAGTTCACCGGCGATCCCGACGCTCACTTGAGTGACCGCCAATACCGGCTTCAGCGGGAGCTGCGCAACTCGCGCATCGTCGAACGCGCCGATGCTCGCGGCCTGAAGCTCTATCTCGGCGTCTATCTCGCCAACTACTACAACCGCGCCACCCCGCTGCTCGAGTGGTTCGATCCGGATTGGCACGACAAGGTGCTGGCCCGCGTGGGCGAGCTCGCCGCGGCGGCCAAGCTGCTCGGCTTTTCCGGACTCGCCTTCGACCAGGAGCTCTACCCCCAACAAGGCGGCGCCGCCGACGCGACCTGGGCCTGGGACTACCCGCGCAACACCCACTCCGAAGCGCAGGTACGCGAGCAGGCACGTCGGCGCGGCGCGCAGGTGATGCACGCGATCGTGGGCTCGTTTCCCAGGGCCGAGCTTGCCGTCTACTCCGCGTTCTTTCCCGGCGACTGGAGGGAGGTGGTCAACAACGTGGTCAACGGTCTCATCGATGTCTCTTCCAAGCGCGTCGACATCGACTTCTGGGACGGGATGACCAGCGTCAGGGGCTACAAGGCGATCCGCTTCTTCGACGCCACTTTCTACAAGACCCCCCATCTGGGCACCTGGGACACCGCGCTCACCTATCTCGAAAACAACGTCTACGCGACGTTCTCGCAGCGCTTTTCCAACTGGCGTTATGCATGGTCGCGGGTGCACGTCGCGCCCTTCGCCTGGATCGACGACGGCCCCCAGCCCAAACCCGCCTTCGACGACCCTCGCTCAGCAGCCCAGGTCGCCGAGCAGCTGTCGGCGTTTCGCAAGTGGAGCGCAGGCGGCGAGTTCGCCAACTTCGCCTACCGGCGGATCGCGGCCTTTGACTACTCGCCCTACTACGGTGCCATGCGCGCGGCCTCGGCGCCGGCCGGACCACCGGGCCCACGCCCGACGCTCGAGATCAGCGACGCAGCGAGAGCAGGCGGACGAATCACCGTTCAGGGCATTGCCAACGACGACCTTGCGATCCGGGCCGTGCGATGGAGCGACGGCCGCGGTCATCGCGGTGTCGCGCGCCTGGATTGGGAGATCCTCTCCGGCGACTACCGCTCGGACTACCGTTGGCAGACGCGCTGGTCGATCACGGCCCCCGTGCGCAAGCGAGCGGGCAAGCTCTTCATCCAAGCCGTCGACGTCGAGGGACGCTCATCGAGACCCGCCGTCGTCGACGTCCGCGAGCCCGCGGGCCGGCGCTCACCCTGAGTCGTCGAAGCTGGTGCTCTCGGACGAGTTGTTCGGCTTGTCAGGCTGAGGCTCGGGCTCGGGGGTTGGCGCCGGCGGGGTCGGCGCTGGCTCGGGCGGCGGGGTCGGCGCGGGCTCAGGGGTCGGCGCTGGGGTAGATACCGGCTCGGTCTCAGCCGGGACCTCCTCGGGTTCGGTCGTCGGCTCCGGAGCGGGCTGCGGCGTCTCGTCGGGCCGACCCTCGTTCGCTCCGCCGCCCTGGCGCTGCCTACGCTGGGGCCCGGCGAGGTCGGGGATGCTGCCGTTCAGCGCCAGCTCATCCGCTGCCGGGAGGTTCAGGTTCGGAACTGAGATGCGCGGCGCAGGCGGCTCGTCGCCGTCGTCATCGGTGATTGCTCGGCCGATGAGGAAGAAGCCGGCGAGGGCCGCGAGCGCCAGTGCGATCACGATCGATCGCTGTCGCCAAGGTGTCTCACGCTCGCTCATCAGCTCGGGCACTTGGTCGGCTCGCGGGATTCGCCCTCGAGGCATTTGTCACGGCGCCTGGGCGCCCTGTCCTTGCGAATCTTGAAGCGGGTGTACTTGCCGATCACAGTGGGATCGGTGACGAAGACCTCGATCACGACGCCGGGCTTGAGCGACTCCTCGATCGCGGGAAAGCCGACTCGCACGACCTTGACCGCTCGCACCTTCTCATCGAACGGGCAGTCCTTGTGGCGGCAGGTCACGATGACATCGGTACCTGATTCGGCGCGAACCGAAAGCCGGTTGACCTCGGTGTTGCCGTTCGGTTTCAGCTCACCCGAGAGCCGAACCACTGGGAACGGACTCATCAACTGGAGTGGCTTCTCGACGACAGCCACCGACACGGTCGTGGCGTTCGTGGCGCCGCTTGCGTCGCGAACCCTCAAGCCGACGGTGTGGGTGCCGACCGTGGCGAACGCCCTCTGCGCGGTCACACCGCTCGCGTCGTCGAATTCGCTGTCGCCGTCGAGGTCCCAGCTCCACTCGACGATCGGGTCGTCGGGGTCGGTGGCAGTCGAGGTGAACTGCACCACGTCGTCGGTCCTGGGCGACTGAGGGACGAAGACGAACGAGGCGCTGGGGCCGCGGTTGGCGATCGGCACGACGTGGGTGACGATGTCGAAGCCGCCGCCGCTGGAATCCACTCGCACGCCGATCGTGCGATTGCCCGGCGTCGGATAGGACGTGGTCGTGGTGGGCCCGCTGGCGTCGTCGAACTCGGTGTCGTTGTCCAGGTCCCAGTTGATCGCGGTGATGGTCTCGCCGGATGGCGCGGTCGAGCCCGAGGCGTCGAGGCTGATCGTGTCGCCGCTGCTGGGCGTGGGCGGCGAGAAGGTGAACGTCGCGTTCGGCGGGTTGGCCTGCACGAGCACGTCCCGTGTCGCTGTGTCTGAGGCTCCGTCGGAGTCGGTGATCTGGAGGCCGACCGTGTAGGTGTCGGCCGTCGCGAACGAGGTCGTGACCGTCTCGCCGGTCGCGTCGTCGAACTGGCCATCCTCGTCGAAGTCCCAGTGGTGATTTGCCGACGGGATCGTTCCGTCGGGGTCGGAGGAGGTGGAGGAGAATGTGATCTGCTCGTTGGTCGCCGGCGTCGACGGCTCGAAGATGAAGCCGGCGGTCGGATCGGCGTTCACCACCTGGAGCGTGTCGGAATCCGGCGAGCTCACGTCGTTGTCGGCGTCGGTGACTCGGAGTCTCACGGTCACCGGTCCCAGGCTGGAGTAGCTGCGGCTTGCGGTGGGGCTGGCTCCGGTGTTGACCTCGAAGCCGCCGGTGCCGTCGAGGTCCCACTCATACTTCGTGATCGCGGCGCCACCGATGTCACGGGTCGACCCGGTCCCGTCGAAGGTCACGGTCTGGTTGCGAAGCGTGGGATTCGGGGAGGCGACGATCGAGGCGGTCGGCGGAAAGCCCGGCAGAGCGGCGGCGGGGGAGGGCAGGGTGAGCGCGCCCGCGATCAACACGCTCGCGAGCTCGAGCCCGAGGACGATCCGGCGTGCCGTGCCGCGTTGTCTCATACCCATGTCAATAACCCCCCGCGCCTACGGGAAATGTCACCCCTCGCCCCGTGAGACTAGCGTCGATTTGGCCTCTGCGAGCCGGTAATTCGTCTAGCGCCAGCGTGCCTGCGGCTGCGGGTCCTATCCTGGCTCCGGTGCTGCGCAGGGCCCTCCTCGGATTCGTGATCTTCGCCTTCGCACCGGCCGCGGCGGCTGCCGCGACGCTGGAGCCGGTCGGCAGCTACGTGAGCCCGATGTTCGTCACCTCTGACCCGCACGATCCCGACCGGCTGTTCGTGGTCGAGCAGGAGGGCGAGATCGAGCTCACGACCCCCTCGGAGACGTCGACGTACCTCGACATCAAGAGCCTCGTCCTATCCGGCGGCGAGCGGGGGTTGCTCTCGGCGGCGTTTCCGGCCGATTACGACCAGACCGGCCTCTTCTACGCCTTCTACACGGGCAAGCCCGAGGGCAACATCCACATCGACGAGTTCCGCGCCTCGGGCAACACGGTCGATCCGGCGACCCGTCGCCCGGTGCTCACGATCGATCACGCCGCTTTCGGCAACCACAACGGCGGCCAGCTTCAGTTCGGTCCCGATGGCTTCCTCTACATCGCCACCGGCGACGGTGGCGGCAGTGGCGACGAGCTCGAGAACGCCCAGGACCTGACCTCGCTGCTCGGCAAGATCCTCCGCATCGACCCGCGCCAGGCCGGCGGCTCGCCCTACACGATCCCGCCCGGCAATCCCTTCGGCGACGAGATCTGGAGCTACGGGCTGCGCAACCCATGGCGCTTCTCCTTCGACCGCTCCACCGGCGACCTGCTGATCGGCGACGTGGGCCAGGACGCGTGGGAAGAAGTGGACTACGTCCCCGAGTCCGCCGGCTGGGGCCAGGGCGCGAACTTCGGCTGGGACTGCCGCGAGGGCGCGCACGAGTTCGAGCCCGCCGGGTGCGCGGGGCCGTTCACCGAGCCCGTGTTCGAGTACCCGAATGATCCCAGCGGCCCATCCTCGGTCACCGGTGGCTACGTCGTCCGCGACCCCGCCGTCGCCGATCTCTTCGGCCGCTACGTATATGCGGACGTCTATGCGGGGCCGGTCCGCTCCCTCGTTCCCGCGACGCCGGCAGCGACAGACGACCGCGGCGAGGGGATCACGGTCCCCAACCCGTCGAGCTTCGGCGAGGACGCCTGCGGGCGCGTCTACGTCGCCTCGCTGGGCGGCGAGGTCTCACGGTTCGCGGGCAGCGCCAGCATCGATTGCCTGACCCGGTCGCTATCGGTGCAGAACACGGGCATCGGCGCCGGCAGCGGCCGCGTGACCGGTCCGGGGATCGACTGCCTCGGCGACTGTGGTCAGTCGTTCTTCGACGGACAACGGGTCCGGCTCTTCGCGCAGCCCGACGACGGATCTCGGTTCGTCGGCTGGGGCGGCGCCTGTGGCGGCACGGCGGGCTGCGCGCTCACGCTCTTCGCCGACCAGACCGTCAGCGCGCAGTTCGAGCGCAAGTTCGAGTCCGGCCTCGTGATCGAGGCCAAGCGCCGCCGCATTCGGCGGGGCGACAGGGTGCGGCTCGAGCTCCAGGCTGAGCCGTGCCCTGGTCGCGCGGGTGACGAGGTCGCGGTGAGCAAGCGTGGTAGGCAGCACTCCTTCCACGTCCTCGACCAGGACTGCAGCGCCCACTTCCGCATCCGACCACGGCGCACCGCGAGCTTCGGAGCGATGCTGAACACCGACGAGCTGCACGAAGCCGGCGAAGCGACGCCGGTGAAGATCAAGGTTCGCCGCCGGCGCGCCGGCCGAACGGCCAACGGCGTCGACGCGGCCCCTGCTCGGGCGAAACAGGAGCAGGAAAGATGATCGCGGCCTTTGGGTGATCAGCCGCCCCGTCTTCGGCGGGCCCGTCGGTTTCGGGCTCGACGATCTCGGTCCGCCGCCTCTCCAGCTCGGCGCGAAGGCGACTCACCTCTGCCTCGGCCTCCTCGCGGCGCCTCGTCTCCGCCGTCAGGTCGGCCTCGAGGGCCTCGATCTCCCCGACGACAAGCTGCTCGGCCTCGTCCCGTGCGGCTCTGGCGGCTTCGCCCACCCGCTCGGCGATCTCGTCCTCTGAAGCTGCCGATTCAGGCACGCCATTGCCGGCGCTCGCGTTTGGCGCCTCAACTTTGGAAGCCGCAGGCTTGCGACGGGGTCGACCCCTACCCATGCGCCGCGATTTTACGGTGGATTGGAGTGGGAGAAGGGTTGGTTCGGTTGTCACACCCTGCGCCGAGTAGATTCTCGCGCTCAATGGATTTCTCGCTAACCGACGAACAACGAAATTTCGTCGAGGCGATCCGCGACTTCTGCGCCCGCGAGTGTGGAACGCAGGAGCAGCGTGAGCGCCTGACCGGCGGCTACGAGCACGCCCACTCAGCCGAGATCTATAAGAAGATGGCCGACCTCGGCTGGCTCGGGGTGACCATCGACGAGGAGCACGGCGGCTCGGGCGGCGGCATGGTCGACGCCTGCTTGTTCATGGAGGAGACGGCGCGCGGGCTGGCGCCGATCGGCGGCTACGGCACGACGCTGATCGTCGCCGGCGCCGTGGAGCGCTTCGGCTCTGACGAACAGAAGCAGCGCATCCTCGGAGCCATCGCCAAAGGCTCGGTCGAGGCGATCGCGATGACCGAGCCCGAGGCCGGCTCGGACGTGGGCTCGCTCACCACCAGCGCCGAGCGGGTCAACGGCGGCTACGTGCTCAACGGCCAGAAGGTCTTCTGCTCCAACGCCCACATCTCCGACCACGTGCTGGTCGTCTGCCGCACCACCAAGGGCGAGTCAAAGCACGACGGCCTCTCGATGATCTTCATCCCCACCGACAACGGCCAGATGGAGATCAAGCCGATCGACACGATGGGCGGCCGCGAGACCAACTACCTCTACCTCTCCGACTGCGAGGCACCCGAGGACGCCGTGCTCGGCGAGGTCGACCAGGCCTGGATGCAGCTGATGGCCGGGCTCAACGTCGAGCGCCTGATCCTCGCCGCGATCCAGCTCGGCATCGGCCAGCGCGCCTTCGACGACACCCTCGCCTACGTCAAGGAGCGCCGCCAGTTCGGCCGCCCGATCGGCTCCTTTCAGGCCCTTCAGCACCGCCTCGCCGACATCGCCACCGAGCTCGAGGCGGCTCGCCTGATGACCTACTGGGTCGCCTCGAAGGTCGACGAGGACCCCAACCGCCTGCTGCCCCGCGAGGCCTCGATGGTCAAGCTCAAGGTGACCGAGACGGCGCAGAAGGCGTCACTGGAGGGAATGCAGATGCTCGGCGGCTACGGCTACTCCTCCGAGTACGACATGGAGCGCCTGGTCCGCCAGACCCTGGTCTCGACGATCTACGGCGGGACGTCAGAGATCCAGCGCAACATCATCGCCAAGACGTACGGGCTGTAGGCCGCGTTACGGGCGAGACGCGGTCTCGCGCGCCACTTCGGCCAGCGTGAAGTTGGGTTCCTGGTCGAAGTGACGCTGCAGCCGGCTGCGGAACACGTCGAGGCGGCGGACCGCCTCTGAATGGCGGTCCAGCATCAGACAGATGCGGAGCATCTCGCGCTGGACGTCGGCGTCGAGTGGCTCCATCTCGGCGAGGTCGCGGGCGTGCACGGCAGCCGCTTCGACATCCGATCGGCGCAGCTCGACCTGGACGAGGATGCGCAGCATCTGCGCGGCCAGCGAGCGCAGGCGATCGCGCTCGCGCTCGGCCCATTCGGCCGCGAGCTCGTCGGCGAGAAAGTCGCCGCGGTAGAGCGCGCGGCCCTGCAGCATCCATTCGCGGGCGGCTTCTTCGTTGCCACGGCGAAAGGCGCGCTTTCCCAGCTTGACTCGATGCTCGAACTCGTCTGCGTCGATCCACACGCCCTCCAGCGCGTAGCCTCCCTTGCGGGTGACCAGGTAGGCCGACGGGGCCCGTGGTGGTCGGTTCGGCTCGAGGTGGGCGCGCAGCTGATACACGGTCTGGCGCACCGCGCTTGCGCTCTCGACCCGCGCCGGCGACACCGACAGAGCCTCAGCGATCTGATCGGTCGAAACCGAGCGCAGCCGCTCCGTGACCAGATAGCGCAGCAGGGTGCCCGGGCGGTTGTTGATCCACGGTCCGACAAGCGGCCCCTCCGGGCTCGTGACCTCGAGCCTGCCGAGCGTGGTGATCCGAAGCGCCGGGAGGTCGAAGAAGTCGACGGTCGACACCCGCCTGCGGTCCGACGCCGCGCCCGGGCGCAGCTGAAAGATGACAAGCGGCGGCCGCTCGCGGACCTTGAACGCCGCCACCCACGTCGCGACTGTCTTGCCGCTATCGCTGGTGAGGTCGATCCTCACCTCCTGGGGCGAGGTAACGCCCCTGAGCGCAACGTCGGTCAGGCACGCGCCGCCGAGCGCCTCGCGCGGCGCGCGGGCGCAGATCAACTCACAGCACGTGGCGCCTCGGCCCCTCAACAGCTCGCGGCCGCGCGGGTTCGACGCGACCAGGCGGCGGTGCTGGTCGGCGACGACGAGCGCGAACGGAAAGCCCTCGAAGACGCCTGACCACTCGCCCGAGTCGTGGATGATCCAGTCGCCCGTGCGCAATGCAGCTCACGCCTACCTTAGCCTCACGCGGGCGTCGGCCGTGGCAGTTTGTGTTATCGCGGCAGCGTTCGTTCAGCCCGCGGTCTCGAGGCCGACCCACCGGCCTCATCACGACCGATCGGATTCGGCGTGCAGGCGCGAGCTGCCTTGGCGATCGCGGCGCTCAGCTCGGCTTTTACCTCCGCCGTCTCGAGCGCGAGGCGCTCGGCGATCTCGCTGTCCGACCAGCCCTTGGTCGCCAGGTGAAGGATCCGCCGCTCGCTGGCCGAGAGAGGGGCCGCCGGATCGTCTGCGCTCGCACCCGGGACGAAGCGGCCCGCGATGACCTCGCGGATCGTCACCCCGAGCGCATCTTCCTCGCATTCGATGAATGTGACCGCGTCGCCGGGTGATGGCTGCAGAAGGATCACCCGCACCGGCGAGCTCGTCGTGTGCTTGCCATCCGAATCGGCAGCGTTTGCCGCGTCGTGAAGCTTGAACGCGTCGTAGATCTGCCCCCCGACCTCCGAGTCGCGGTCGACGATGGCAACCGTCAATCGCGCCTCGCGCGCAGGAGAATCCTCCCGATTCACGCTGACCGCTTCGACCATTGCGTGATCTACGGCTTGATGAGAGCCGTTCTTACATTTACGACTTTAAAACCTCGCGCTGGACCTGGTCGCTAACCGTCAGCTGGCCGCGCCCATGGCCACCGGCGCCGAGTCGCGCATCAGGAGCTCTTCTCGCAATGCCCGGCGAGCGCGGTGATGCAGCGTGTGGATCGCGCCCTCGGTCTTGCCCATCTGCTGGGCGATCTCAGGCGGAGACATCCCGACGATGTGGCGCATCACCAGCACGTGGCGCTGGCGCTGGGGCAGCGCGCGCAGCGCTTCCTTCAACGCGTCACGGCGCTCCATCGCCACGGTGTCGGGCTCGCCCGCGTCGGGGGCCACGACTTCCTCGCAGTAGATCATCCGGTTACCGCGCAGATGGTCGATGGCGCAGTTGCGGGCGATTCGCAGCAGCCAGGCGACGAACGGGACCGACCTCTCCTGGTAGGTACTGATCTTGGTCAGCAGCTTCGCGAAGACGTGCTGGGTGACATCCTCTGCCGAGTGGTCGTCTTGCACGATCGTGCGCACGTAGCTGTAGACGTTGTCGGCGTAACGCTTGTAGAGCTCGTGAAGTGCCGCGCTGTCCCCGCGCTGCGCGGCGGCGATCACAAGCCGCAGTCGGGTGCGATCGACGGCACCCTCCTCGGCGAGCGACCTGCGAATTCTGAACACGGCAAGGTCGCCGTCTCGATCTTGGTTACTCGATAGTGGACTCACCCTAACCTCCGTGCGGGCCGAGCGTCATGCTCAGCGAGGTGGCGCACCATAGAGTCGCTGTGTTAGATGGTGGTGAATAATCGCGTTAGCTGGTAGTTTGGCTGCAGAGACCGGCCTGTCCATTCGTCTAGTCTTCTGTGTCGCAGGGGGCAGGTCAGTTCGCGGCTTATGGCGGGATCCGCACCCAAACCACACCCCGAACACAGCGCGCCCGCCGCGGCCGGCGCCGCGTCGGCTCGTGAGCTCTTCTCCGGCTTTCCCTATGGGCTCTTCACTGTTGACGGCGGTAGCCGGGTGATCACGATGAACGATGCCTGTCGTGAGCTGCTCGTCAGACAGCCCATGCCCGTAAGCCGGCCCGTCACCTGCTGTGAGCTCGTTTGCGAATGGACGGCCGATGAAGGAGTTGCCGGGTGCCTCGGCGAGAGAGCGCGGGCGCTGGGCCGGCCGCTTCCCGAGGTGCGGATCGATCTCGCTGCGGGCGGACCCCGCAGCGCGGCGTGGGTGACGGTCGCACCGCTGAATCGCGAGGGCCACACCGTCTTTCACCTCCGCCCCGGCCATGCGCGCGATCGGCGGCGGCGGTCGCGCGCTCAGGGGCCGGCCGCTCCGCCGCTTCGCGTCTTCGTGCTCGGGCAGACCCGGATCGAAACGGAGATCGCCGACAGCTCGGATCGCGAGTGGATCGACCAGCGCCCGGGCGAGCTGCTCAAGTACCTCGTCTGCGCCGGCGCCAAGCCTGTGTCCGCGAACGAGATCATCACTGCCCTGTGGCCAGCGGGTTCGAACACGGGCACGGGCGCCGTGCGCTACATCGTGCACGCCCTGCGCAACCAGCTCGAGCCGGCGCGCGAGTCGGGTTCGCCGTCATCGTTCATCGGCTCTGACCCGGCCGGCTATCACTTGATCCTCGAGCACGTCTGGGTCGACGCATCCGAGTTCGAGCAACTCGTTAACGGGGGCCTGACCGCGCTCGCCGCTGGGAAGCAGGCCGTCGCCCTGGACCAGCTCGAGCGGGCGATCGCCCTCTACCGCGGCGACCTCCTCGAAGACGAGCCCTACGCGGAATGGGCGTTTCACGAGCGAGAGCGGCTGAAGGAGCTATGTGGTCGCGCTCTACGCGCGACGACTGAGCTCCGGCTTGCGGCCAGCCCGGCCGACGAGGAGACCGTCGCCTACAGCCGCAGGCTCGCCGACCTCGAGCTCTACGACACAGACGCCCAGCGCCGCCACCTGGAGATCTGCATCCGCCACGGTCGCCGCAGCGAGGCCGTTCGCCGCTACGAGCTGTATCAGCGGCGGATGTTGAGAGAGTTCGGCCAGGAGCCGCCGTTCACCTTGGCCGACCTCGATCGCGCCTGACGGGCGCCCTTATTGAGACGGACAGCGGGTCGACTTCGTCAGCTCGCCCGCGACGCAGCGATCAATCCGCTTCGGCGGCTTGTCGTTACGCATAGAGAAGCGCGTGAACTTGCCCGTCACGTCCGGCTTGGTGATGTAGAGCCTGAGCTTTGTGCCCGGCGCCAGCGCTCTCTCGAAGCCGCCGAACCTCACGGTCGGCGCCGAGGCCGTCGCCTCGCGACTGTCAAACGAGCAGCTCTTGCCGCTGCACGTAAGCGTCAGGTTCGCACCCTTCGGCGCCCTTGCGGTGAGCCGCTTGATCGAGGTCTTTCCGTTCGGCTTCACCTCGCTGCCCAGCCGGACCACTGGGAACGGGCTCATCAGCGGCAGCGATGCGTCGTCGACGTCGATCTGGCGCCGGAGCACGTCGCTGGTGCCGTTGGCGTCGCGGACCCTGAGTGCGATCGCGTACCGGGCTGCCTGCGGAAAGATCGTCTCAGCCTGGGCACCGCTGGCGTCGTCGAAGTCTCCATCCTCGTCGAGGTCCCAGTCTTGCTCGACGATCGGCCCGTCCGGGTCCGATGAGATCGACGTGAAGCTCACGCTCTCGCCGACCCGTGGCGACTCAGGGCTGATGACGAAGTCGGCGACCGGCCGGCGGTTGGCGATCTCGATCACCTGCTCGGTGGTCGCGGATCCACCTCCGGAGGAGGTGACGAGCAGGCGGACCGTCCGCGGTCCCGGGGTTGGGTAGGTGAAGCTCGCGGTCGAGCCCGTGGCGTCGTCGTACTGCCCATCGCCATCGAGATCCCAGCTCCATCCCGTAATCGTCTCGCCGGCGGGCGCCGCCGAGCCGGAGCCGTCGTAGCTCACGGTCTCGCCGCTCTTCGGCGCTGGCGGCGAGAAGGTGAAGCTCGCCGTCGGCGGGTCGGCCGCAAACGCCGCCGAAGCGCAAACCCCGAGCACGACAACCGCCACCACCACTGCCGCCAGCCGCGAGGCCTGAACCGTCACCTGCCCACTCCTCATGTCTCCTGCCTTGCCAGTTGCCTCATCTGGTTGGCGAGATCGCGTTCGGCGTCCCTCACCGCGCGCTGCGCGTCGCCGTATGCCTTCTCCTCGCGATCGCCGGCCGCCGACGCGAGCCGCTCGTAGTCGCGCGCCACGGAGGTGCAGGCCGCGACCAGCGCCTGCCGCGATGCGCGCAGCGCATCCGGCACGGTGATCGCGGCGAAGGCCTTCGCGGCCGCGCGATGCGAGTTCGCGAGGCTCTCTGCCGCGGCCGCCTGTTCGGCAGGGGTATCGGCCTTGTTCAGCCGGCCCAGGTCGTCGCGCCTTGCCGCGGCGAGGTCCTTGGCCTCTCGCTCCAGCTCCTCCACATAGCTGGTGTCCTCGGCGTTGGGGGGCGCGGTGCTTGGCGCCGCCGGCGAGTCATCTGCGCTCAGCGCCCCCGCGCCGAGCCCAACTGCCGGGATCGCGAGCACCACGCCTGCGATCGCGAGCCGGCGACCGAGGCGCGAGGGCCGTTCGGTTATCTTCTCCGTCGGCCGAGCCCGCTGCCTGCTCTCTGACGCAACCGGCGCCGGCGCGCGCACCGGACGCTCAGCTCTCCGAGCTTTGAGCGCCGCCCTGCGGGCCCGCGCCCGCTGCTCTGCCCGGGCCCGGCCCCGTCTCGCAACCTCCTTGCGGGCGCGGCCGAACGCCACCCGCGCCCCACGGGCGGCCCGGTCGACCGGAGAGGGCTGCGGAGCACTCTCCGTCGCCTGCTCTCGGCGCGCTTTCTCTTCGTCCGCCTTCGGCTCGGATGGCTTCACCGCCGCCGCCGGGGCTTTCTCGACCTTCGCGCGCTCGGCGTGCCACGCCTGCTTGCGCTTAGCCCTTGTCTCGCGCAGCTCACCCTGTCGGCGCGAGATCTCCTGATCGAGATTGCGCAACCGCGCCGACGGATCGTCGGACCTTGCCCGGCCCGACTTCTTGCCGGCGCTCGAACTGCGCGCCTGTTTTGCCGACGCCGCAGCCGTGGCGCGTGCCGCCTGCGCGGCCTCCTTCGCCGCCCGAATCGAGCGCTCCTTGGCTGCGATCTCCCGGTCGAGCTTTGCCAGCGGCGAAACCTCCGTCGATTCGCGGGGCTCCTTCAAGGGTGGTGTCTCTTTGCGAGCCATATCCGGCTGCAGTGATACAGCCTGCCGAACAACGAAGCAGGGACGACCGACCTAACGTCGAGCCTGGCCACGCCTACGTCAAGCAGCACCGCCAGTTCGGGCGGTCGACATCGCCACCGAGCTCAAGGACAAGGTCACCGAGACCGCGCAGAAGGCATCACTAGGGAATGCAGAAGCTCGGGCGGCTACGGCTACTCGTCCGACTACGACATGGAGCGCCTCGTGCGCCAGACCGATCTACGGCGGGACGTCAGAGATCCAGCGCAACTGCGCGAGCGACCATCGCGATGAGGCCGCGCGACTCGATTAACTGTGCTCCGTGCTCACCGCTCGATTCTTCCCTGCCATGAGGACGCAGACCGAGCTTTACCTGCGCGTGACCTCGTATCCCCGTCCCGACTTCTTAACCGCACCGGATTCACTAAGCCGGCGAGCAATTGGATAGAGCTGTTGTGGCTTGACGCCGATTTCTCTGGCGATCTCAGTCATCCGCGACCCGGGACGGGCCTTCACGGCTGCAAGAAACTCTAGTTCGCGCTGACCTCGGCGCGCTCGTGGGCGTGATCGACCGCCATTGCCCGACCCGCCGGATCCGGCACGAAGCAAGCTCCGGTCGGTTAGGTGCGATAGGGCCGTCTCAAGCTGCATACGCTCGCGGCTGAGATCCTCCAGCCGCCTATTCATCAGTGTCCGGGCTTTTTGAATCGTGTCCATCAATCACTCTGGCGTCGGCTCTTGTGCCCGCCTATCCTGTTGTACGAAGCACTGAGCGCCACACTGACACTCGATCATCGATGCAGATGGGCACCGCGGCGCCCGCCTTCGCCGTGAATCCGCATACAGGAGAGACGATGTCGAGGGTAAGCGGCTCTATTCGCGCAAGTTCATCTCTCGCTGCCGCAATTCATCCCGCGCCGGTTCACCTGAAGTTGGATCTCTACGCGGAGGTTGCCGCCGACTCCGCATCCCCGGCGCGTACGACGGCTATCGTGTCGCTGCGACGTAGTACTGGGCACCAAACGGCAGACCGCGTAGGCTCCGCTCGATTCTCTCCAGCCGCTGTCCTTCGCGAGTAAAAAAGATGATGTAAGGCGCCGCGACGACACGCAAGCCCTCATGCTTCAACAACCGCATCGTATGGCGACGGGACAACAGGACAGCGTCCTCATCGAAGGAACACTTGTGTACGACGATGCGCGTCAACGGGTTAAACGGATTATGCTCAAAAATCGCCACGATTCCACCCGCGCGTGTCACTCGGGCCATCTCCGCGACGAACCACCGTCTTTCTGGTGGCGGAACGTGGTGCAGAACGCAAATCGCAAAGCTGAGATCGAAACTTGCGCTCGGGAAAGGAATCGGATCGCCAGCGTTGTAGTGCTCATATGAGGCCCAGGGGTTGGCCTTTGCAGCCCGCTCGAGCGGGTCGGGCGCAATATCCACGCCGGTGAGTCGAGCAAAGCTGCCCTTTAGGTACCGCTCGGTTTCGCCCGCTCCGCATCCCACGTCAAGTACATCCAGATCAGTTGTCTCGCCCAATTGCGACGCAAGATTCGTGATACATCGAGCCTTCTTACGCATGAACATCTCCGCCTCGGCCCCAGAGAACGCAACAGCGTCCTGTAGCAGTTCGGCGTAGGAATCGTTGTATTCGTTAAAGTCGGCGGTCATCCCGAAGCGGAATGTGAATCTGACTCGGATTTCTCGGCTCGCGCGGTGATGCCACCGCCCGAATTGAGCACAATAGTCCTCTGTTATCGAGCCGGGGAGAGCATCCGGGCCGTTGTGGGGCCTCTTCGGGAAATGCTCGAGCGCTCCGGCGTCGAGTGTGAGTTAGTTCTGGTCGCGAATTATGACTCGGATGACGATCCGACCCCGCAAATCGTCCAGGAGTTGGCCCGGGAGCGGGAGTGGTGCACGACGGTGATACGAGCGAAGGAAGGGGGAATGGGCTGGGACATGCGGACGGGATTCGAGCGTGCCCGCGGTGCATTCGTCATCGTGATCGACGGAGACGCGCAGAATCCGATCGAGGACGTCCTTCGCATGTACGAGGAAATGCGGAGGACAGGCGCACACTTGATGAAAGGGCGGCGGATCTCGAGATTCGACGGCCCATATCGACGATTCATTAGCTACGTCTACAACGCGCTGTTTAGACTGATGTTCGGCACGCGTGGCGTTCGAGACATCAACGGGAAGCCCAAGGGACTCACGCGTGATGCTTACGATCGGCTAAGTCCCTTCACCTCCGACGATTGGTTCATCGATGCCGAGATCGTCATTAAGGCTCACCGGCAAGGACTAACAATTCGCGAGCTCCCTGTGGTGTTTCGGCAAAATTTGGAGCGGTCGTCATTCGTCCGGTTCAGCGCGATCGGGGAGTTCTTGGTCAACATGGTCCGATTTTGGTCGCGCCGTCGCTGACCAATCGCGGTACGGTCCTCATCACCGGCGCGTCGGGGGGACTCGGCGGCCGAGTGCTCGGGGCAGTAAGGGCAGAGGGCTGGCGCGCCAGAGCCCTTGTTCACAGCCGGCCGACCCCTGAGGCGGATGAGGAGGTTAAAGGGGATCTCACGGTCGGCGCTTCCCTCGAGGGCACAGTCGAGGGGGTCAGCGCTGTCGTGCATATGGCGGCCGTGACACACGCGAGGCGTCCCGGCAAGTATCTATCAATCAACCGAGATGGGACGGCGGCTCTGTTGGCAGCGGCCCAAAGAGCGGGGGTTCGCCGCTTTGTGTACGTAAGTACTCGCGCGATCTCGGCCGATGGCGGCGCGTACAGTAGGTCGAAACGTGCGGCCGAGAATGAGGTGAGGACTTCTGGGCTCGAGTACGTCATCCTGAGGCTGTCTGAAGTGATCTGCGCAGGCAGCAAGCAAGGGGCAGATGCAGTGATCGCCCGGGCTAGGCGTGGTAGACCGATCCCGGTTGTCGGTTCGGGCGACGAGCTCCTTTGCCCAGTTCATGTGGATGACGTTGTACCAGCGATTGTGGCCGCGCTGGACGCGCCGGCCGGACGCACTCACACACTCGCGGGGGAGTGTTTAACAGTGCGTGACTTCGCGACGACCTGCAGTCGGGCATTTGGCTCGGAAAGTAGGATAGTCACGGTCCCAATGTTCGCGATGGTTCTGTTGTCGGGCCTAGCTCGGATCGCGCCGCTTCCGCTCTATCCCGACCAGGTACGCCGGCTACGTGCGGCAAAGGAACCGGGCTCGACTGACGCAAAATCGGACCTCGGGTTTGCAGCAAGGTCGCTCGCCGAGTGCCTGCGAGGTGTAGTGCGCCGTTAAGGGCTTGGGGGTTTGGGGGTTCGAGATCCTGGCACTTCAGAGTTCGCCTGCTCAACTGAGCGAGGTGCCCGCGTCAACGCTGCGAGCGCAAGCTCCGTGCTCATCTGCGCGATTCGCGCCAAGATGGCGCAGGCGACGGCTGGGCCCGCGGCCATGACGGACGAGAGCGCGACAGCAAGCCCTGCCTCGCGGGCAATCAGTCCGCCCGGTAGGACGAATGCAATGAACGACAAGGTGGTTCCGACCGCAAAGGCACCGGTAACGGTGACGATGTCGCCACTATTGACCGGGTAGACGGATGCCGCGAGCGCGTAAACGCTGAGCCCAGCAACGGCATAGATTCCAGCGTACAGGCCAACAAACGCCAGGATCCGCGACCCCGGTAGGACCAGAGGCAGTGGTTGGCGCCCCAGTGCGTGCAGTAGCGCATTTGCCGCCCGGCGGAAGATTGCAGGCTGCAGTGTTATAAGCCCAATGAGAGGCAGCCCGACCGCGAGGAAGCGCGCGGGGTCGTCACTCAGTTGGGGCATGTTTACGACGAAGTAAGCACCGAGCACCAGCGCCCCAGCGAACGCCAGGGCGAACTCGTAGACCACGCTCGCCAGACAAATGCGTTTCGGCACGCGCAAGCGCTCACACATCGCGGCTCGGATGATCGGAAGCAACAAGCTCGTCGGGACGTACCGGCCTAGTGCAGAAGTGCACCAGATCGACGTTGCCCTGACTGGGTCGATTGTCGGACCAAGGGCCTGGAGAAGCCGGCGCCAGACCTCTGCGCTCAGGAGTGCTACCGCGACGAAGCCAAAGACCCCCAGAGCGCACCACGCGGGTTGAAAGGGATGGTCCAGGTCAGGAAATCCTCCGAGTGCGGGCACGGCGATAGCAGCAACGCCGAGTACCAGGAGCACTCCGATGCAAATGTGAAGGGCTCGCCGTCGCACCGGGTCCTCGGGTCGCAACGACCCCGTCCGCGAGGCAATGTCACCGAGCCGCTTAAGTCTTGGCGCCGTTTGGTTGGCTGAGAACCCCTCGCGCGGTGATACCAACCGTGGGGAGGTGGCCGTACCCCCGTCCGAGGCGCTCTTCCACGGCCTGGCTCGTGGTCCCGTGTGTTCCTCCCCGGGCTCGGGTGAAGAGACGCGCACCAAATGGATCATCGCACGGAATCCGTGCGATGGTCACACCACCCCGGGCGCAGTCGAATTCTGCTTGTCCCTGCGCCTGGTGTGCCTGGCTTCTCGTCGGGTGGCCCTCCGCGTGAGTAACCCGTCGATCCCGAAGCCCGTAAGTATCAAGTACACAAACGCCGCCGAGACTGCATAACGAGGCTCCAAGTGGGTGAACACCAAAGGTCCGACCATCGCGATCGGAACTGTGAGCAGCAGCAAGTGCGTCCGCCACCAACGACGCCACGTAGCGATCACTGTGACGATTGACGCGCCAAAAAGGGCCGGGCCGGTCAGGAACGTTAGCCCCAGGAGCAGGGCCTCGTGAGGACGCGATGCAACCGCGTTCATAGCGCTGCTCAGTCCGCCTGTTCGATAATCCTCGATGATCGTTGTTCCGTCGTACCAGTCGGTATTCCAGTAAAGGACAGACGCATGTAGGGCTCTGAGTGCGACGACCTCTGCGTAATGAAGAGGATGAGCGGCGATGGCTGTTCGAGCTTTCCGAAAGAGATACGAGTCGTACTCCGGCGTTGCATACTTGAGATCGGGTCGTTCGGCATGCACTTGCCGTAACGTCACGGTGTCATCGAGTACAGCGTGAAACGAATTAGGCCTTTCACCGAGACCCTCCCAAAGCTGCTGCCCCACACCCACCTGCGTTGGAATGAAGTGACCAAAGGTCTCGTAGTTGCGGATCGTCCATGGAGCTAAGAGGACCAGGCTGATCAGCACCGGTACTGCTCCGAGTGGTAGAGCGCGCCTCCAGCCGACGACAGGGAGCGAGGCAACCGCAAGAAGTAATGGGATAAGTATCAGCGTTACACGAAAGTAGAGGCCGATCCCCGTTGCGATCCCAAATCCGACGAGCCAGGCCGCTGGCCGAGGTGCATCCCGCGCCTTGAGAAACAGAGCTAGCACCAAGGCGGTTCCGTAGGCAGCCCAAATATCAAGGTGGACGATCGAGGTTAGGCCGATTAACGGTGGGAACATGGCGTACAACGCCGCCGCGATCAGAGCCGCTCGTCGCCGGGTGTACAACCGCATGGCTATCCAGAACACCAAGAGCACCACGGCGCTGTCGAGAATTGTTTGTGTGAGTTGTAAGTACGCGTAATCTTGGTCGCCGGTCACCGCCCAGATACCGGCAAGGAGAAGTCCTAGACCGGGCATCTCAAGAATCAGCGGCCGATACCTAGGGTCGCGGTCAACGGCAGTGAGATCTACTGATTCAGGGTCAATCAAACGCTCCTCGAGGGCTGTGCGCTGCGCCAAGACTCTTGAGGCTCGCGTGTTAATCGTGAACCACTGCCCGTTGTCCACGATGTTGTGGGCCACCTCGCCGTGGACCTGAACCAGTCCGGAAACACGATCCTTATCGGCGTTGAGTGCGAAATAGCTGATCCGCAGAACTAGTGCAAGTGAGACGATGAGAACCAGCCAGCGGGACGTGGATAAGTTGGTCAAGCGTTGCACGGGCTAATCACCGGGCGGCACGGTAAGTGAGGGGGCCCGCGCGTGCTCTGTATGGCTCATTGACTCGGGGAGATAAAAGACACTTAGCCGGCAGCGTGCTTGGCAAGCTCGCGGCGTCCCCGGGCCGTGCTGAGCTGCCGATATTCCGTTCCGACCAGTGATCCCGGCAGGAGGAACCCGGCGGGCGCCACCTAGGCGCCGCGGCCGTAGCCGTAGCCGTAGCCGTATTCTCGGCCCCGTTTCCGGGCCCGATTCGCCACTACACCGAGTACCGGCGCGTCAAGATTGCGAAGCTGATCGCGTAAGTGGATCGCATCGTCGCGAGTTGTTCGCCCGAGCTGGCCCACGACGATCACGCCGGTAACCAGCTTCATGACAGGAATCGCGTCGGCCAGCACGGAAACTGGCGGGGTATCGACGATAACGAGCTCATACTCGCTCATCAATTCATCGATGAGCCGAGCCATCTCCTCGCTCTCCATTAGCTCAACTGGGTTCGGCGGCGTTGATCCAGCAGTGATGACGGCGAGCTTTCGCTCGGCGTCTGTCCCGTTTGTCCGTGATGCAACGGGGACGTACTGAGTCGCTGACTGGCGTGAGACCTGATGTGTGAGTAGCTCAGACAGGCCTGGCAGCGGGGCCAGATTGTGCCTTGCGGCGACTGTAGGCTGATGGAGATCAGCCTCCAGTAGCAGTGTGGACGTCCCGGCCTCGGCCGCGGTGCACGCCAGATTCCAGGCGACGGTGCTCTTGCCTTCACCCGGGCCGGGTGAGCTTACGAGCACGCTGCGAACGTTGCGATCGACATTGAAGTAACGCAGTTTCGTGCGCAACATCCGGAACGCCTCCCCCTCAGCGAACGGTAGGTCACGCGTCCCTGCGTCATGGTGTCCGCCGAGGATCGTGCTGTCCGGGACCGTGCCGAGAACGGGGAAATCGAACGACGCCCCCAGTTCGTCCGAGTCTCGTAGGCGGCGATCGAGACGCTGGCGCAGGAGCGCCAGGCCCAGTCCGAGGAAAAGACCGACCACCGCACCGAAGACAGTGTTGCGAAGCACCTTTGGCGACGAGCTCGAACGTGGAACATCAGCCCTCTGCACCAGTTCTGCATTTCCGGTTTGCAATGCCTCAAGTGTCTTGAGGGCGCTGATCTGGTCCTGAAGCGTTTCGCCCTCCTGCCCGGTGCGCTCGGTAAGGGAGAGCCGAGCAAGATCCTGCTCCACGAGTTCACGAGACTCTGCCACCTTAGCCCGGTCTGCCTGGCGACGGAAGAGGATGTATTGCTCGACGAAGGTGTTAGCGAGCGTGGCAGCGAACCTGGGATCCGTATCGGTCGCCGTTACTGAAACCACGTCGGACTGACCCTCGGCCTCGACTTCGACCGCGTTGGAAACGTCTGTGCCCGTAAGCGGCCGGTCGAGAGCGTCGGCGGTCTGATCAGCGACGACATCAAGCGAAACCAGGTGGACGTTCGTAGCCGCTTCGCGAGCTGGATCAGCCGTGCCGACGAAGCTCGGCGCTCCAAAGACACGCTCGTCGAACCCTGGGTCGCGAAAGAGCAGCGAGGCGGTAGCCGAGTATTGCTTTTCCTGGAGCGAAGAAAACACAAACGCTGATGCCGTTACCAGGACGAAGCAGAGAACGATCAGGGCGATATGCCGGCGGAATGGGGCCAGAATCGACCGTAGATCGGATCCCTCCGTCGAGTTGGATAATGCTCCCGCGTTCATTTGTGTCGATATCCCTAGTCAGATGCAGTGTGCTTCGACAGCAACTGCCCGCTTTGCCTGACCGCGCATACCTTATAGCGGCCACGAGAACAAGCGCGCCAGGTATTGCACGAATCGTGTCTACATCAGGATGCGAAACACGTCGCGAGCTCTATCGCTCGGGGATCGACCGTTCCAAGCTCTCGTGTTCCAGTCGATCGTCAGGCAGCCATCGATCGAGTGCAAGCTCAGACTCCCAGGCGCGCGGCTTTGTGAAGCGCGCGGATATCGCCACTACTAACGTCGCCTTCGACAACGGCTACGTGCTGCTGGCAGCCATTGAAGGTCATCCCCACGGCGAGCTTGGATGGATTCCTGAAGTCAGCGGTAAGGGCCTTGCTTCCCTGGCTGACTCCGTTGATATACAGCTCCGCTAGCGAGCTCGACGGCCTCGTCTTCAAAACCCAGAAGAACGCACCAGTGATCCCTGTTAGCGCCCCGGGCCACGTGATGGGCAAGCCTCGCTCAGCCTCATAGAATGTGGCGTCGTCGCCCCCGGCCCGAGCGACGAGTCTCCAGGTGGGCGCGGCTTCCGGATAGACCGACTGGGAGGGATAGAGCGTCTCCGATGGAGTTGGCATCGACTAGTGCCTCTCTGTGAGCTCGCGCGTCTGTTCCCACAGTTGTTCCATGGAAATACGCGGCCCGTCCTCCAGGTCCTCGGGAACCAGAAGGGTCATCTAGACGCCTCCAACTAGGACATCGTCGGTCGTGGTGGAAAACCGGTGAGCGATGCCGATGAGCGTTCGCGGTTCACCCGTCGCGAACGGTGCGTATTGAGTCTGGACGCGGTCGCTTGAACCGTGGAAGTTGGTCGAGGTCTCTACAGAGCCTCCGATCATCCCACGACCGGTACCGATCATTAGACGGCCTTGAGTGGTTCCGTCGCGACCGCTACCTGAGAGATCTGAAGCTCCGTGCCTTCCCGTTAAAGGTAGCCAGAGGCCGAGACCTTCCAGCCTTGCGATGATGCGCATCAGGTTATCGGGCCGCGTCGCGAATCCCGCCGTCCCGAGGACGACCGCTCCCAGTCCCAGCACGGCGCCGCGAACCAGCAACTCCCGCCGGCAGAGCTTCGCTTTGGGGTGGGTGTATGCCGCATCGCCGAGGCCTCGCCTCGTCACGCACCTACGATAACGTGGCTTGTTCACAGCAGGGGCGTTTGCTGCCCGGCGTGAGTCACCGCCAAAATTGATCACGTCGCGCTCGCGAGGGCGCCATGCACTAACTGACTCTCTACACCGGGACGCAGCGGCTGAGGCCGGCAGCCCCGACGGATATCGCTTGCCAACGAAGCGGCATCTAAGCCACGGGCCGCTTTCTTGGCGCCTTCGCCGGCGTGTTGAGCTGGCGCTCGGCAGTCTTGATCATCTGGGACAGCGCCGCGGGATAATCCGGCCAGGCCGCGGCCGAGATCTTCTTCGGCGGCTGCTCGGGCAACTCCTCAACAACCTTGCCGCGATCACTGACGGCAACCAGCACGGGTTGCACGATTACGCTCGTCAGAACGACCCTTTTCTTCTTCTTCTGCCCTGGAGTCTGGTCCGTCGAACGAGATCGGTTTTTCGACCTGGTCGTCATTTTGGTGTCGCTCCTTTGCATCAGGGATTAGGCGGCTGCGTAGGCGGGGATCACGAGGACCGTCCCCGCCGAGTCCATGACCTTGAGATATAGGGTGGGCGTCGCAGGCAAAGCCGACGCGGCGCCAGCCGCGCCGACGCTGGTCTGTTTCGCAGAACCAGAAGCCCAATGGGGAATCCCGTCCCTGCGGAGGACGAAGGCGCCACCCCCCGCCTCGATTGCGGATATCGCGCGCAGGCGGTTACGTGCCCGGATCACGCCCGATTCCGGGCGGTCAAACCCGGCGTTCATATCGTTAGCAATGAAGAACAGGCCCTCGGTTTCGATGTTGTTGGCCGCGTAGAAGTTTTGGTTGACGCCGACCGTGCCCGCTGACTTGCGATCGATGACCGCGAGGGTGTCGCCCCCCAGGCGAATCGAGCCATTCGTCAACAGCGCCAGCTTCTCGACGTCCGCGGTGGATTGAACGACGAGCGAGGGGAACGCCCCCGTGTGGTCGCCTCGCAGATGCCAGGTCCAGGTGTTGCCGTCGAGCGGGTTGATCCACATACGAGGTCCGCCGCCGTAGCTCTCGATGTTGAGAACTTTCTGCGTCGCATTGGTCGCCCCCGGCCCGAGGCCCCCGATGAGTTTGAGCACGCCCATATCGGCGTTCGGCGTGATGTTCGCGCCGATGATTGAGAAGCGATAATCCGCGTCGTCGGTGGCGATTCCCATGTAGGGGTCTTCGTCGCCGTTGTGCTTGGCGATCACGAAGTCATGCACCGTGCCGGGGGTCGGATAGTTCGACTTGAAAGCCATGATGAAATCCCGGTTTCTAACCGCAGCAGCGACGTCGATACCCATTCCCCATTCGCCCACCGTGTCGCCATCGGTCGTGCCGCGGAAGATCAGCACCGGCGCCTGCTCGTCGGGGTGCCCGACACCTGCTATGTCGTGAAAGATGAAGGCCGGTTCTTCGTTCTGGCCGTGGATGATAAGAGGCTGATCCTCGGCTGGGGGCTGGATCACTAGCGGCCCGGCCATTGTCGCTCCGTCCTCCCAGAAGCTGTCGGTGTAGTCCGACAGGCGGATCTCGAGGTCTTCTAGCGCCGCCGCTGAGATCGGCGTCGACTCGTCCGGGGCATCGTGCCAGTCCTTGGGTTCAAACGCCACGTCGAAACCTCCTCCGGTAAGGCTGTGTACTTCGTCTTACTGGCGGAGTACTGCCTGCGCACGCCCTCAATGTCGGACGCTTGAGTCTAGGTACACGATCTGCCCATCAGCCCTTCCGACCTTATGCCGTTCCGGCGGCTCGGATGACGTTTTTCATATTATGCGCGTACGGGGGAAGCTTGAACGTCGGACCGCGGGATCGACGCGGGACTCTTGGCTAACCCCGCGGCTCTAGTCTCCGAGAGAAGACGATAGGGATCGGCGATTGCGCGACAACCCCTCTCATGAAACCCGGCCGATGAGGAGCTCATGGCAGGGATGACTACGGCGAGGCAGGTCTTCCCGGCGATCGCCGTAGGGGACCTGCGTATCGGATCCGTTCTGATGTGGTGCCTGGTCGCGGCCGTGGCCGTGGCCGCAGGAGCCGGTATCGCGGACGGCGGCTTGCATCTCGCGCTGATCCTCGGGATGAGCGCCATTGGCAGCATCCTGATCGGCGCCTTTGTCTTCGAGGGTCGGGCTCTTCTCGCGTGGATTGTCCTGGCCCCTTTGGCCTATCCATTCTTGCGTTATCCACAGGCTGGCCAAGCCCTGACCTTCGACCGTGCTTTCGTTGCCATTCTCGTGGGGGTGGTCCTATTGACCGCAATCAGGGCAGTGAGGTCAGCCGAGAGCAAACGGTTTTTTTCGGTCCTTGTCATCTTCACGATTTTCTTCGGCCTTATGGCAGCGTTCACATCAGGCGCAACAGAGCCAGCCCTCTCATCCTGGGTAAGCAGTCTCCTGGTACCTCTGGGCGCATTTTTCGTGGCGCGTGCTTACGTGACCGAGGGCGTCGGATCGCGAGCGCTTTTGGGATCTATCGCTTTAGCTGGCGCTCTCGTCGCGATAATCGGGATCGCCGAAGCTTGGCGCGGATTTGAGCTTGCCTCATTCAGTGGAAGTGCGACCACCCTCGACCCAAATATCGGTCGCATCCGCGTATCCGGTCCGTACGAGAACTCTCAGGTCTACGGGCTGGTTCTCGCTTTGTCCTTTGCGGCCGCTCTAGGTTGGCTTCAGCTAACAACTGGCCGGGCTCGGCTTATCGGTGTTCCGCTCTTGGGAACGCTCCTCCTAGGCCTCTACTATGGATACACGCGCTCGAGTTGGGCCGCGGTAGTTCTCATCTTCCTCGTGTGGTTGCTTCTGAACGTTGACCTCAGGGTGATCGTGCGAGTCGCGCTGGTGGTGATGGCCGGCCTCACCATCTTCGTAGGCGGCAAACTCCTCACTGCCAACGACGTAGCGTTCAACGAGCGCCTGTCGAACCGCGACACTGTTGAAAGCCGCCTTGCCACATACCAAAAGGGCATGTTGCTTGTCGCGGAGGCCCCGATCTTCGGTGTAGGAATTGGGCAGTACACTGCCGCGTCCGATAGGTCTATCCATAGTCCGACGGTCGGAGGCGATCCAGCCGCAACGTCGTCCCACAGCACGCCCCTTAACGTATTAGTCGAGCAGGGGATCGTTGGTCTCGCCGCTCTACTGTGGGTGCTCGTGGCGGCATTCGCGCTTCTTCGGAAATCCGCAACGAGCCCAAGGAAGGAGCTACGGGTTGTGGCGGTAACAACTGTGGCCGCAACCACAGGGTACGTCGCGGTAGCGCTGACCGACAGCGTGCTCACCTACGGCTCATCGAATGCAATGGTTATGTTGCTATTCGGCTGCACCGCAGGTCTCATGGATCGCGTACATGTCGGCGCCGCGTCAGAGAGTACCTAGAGTAACCCTTGCTCCATCTTGTTAGTCCGGAATGCCGCCGGTGGCGGAGTCTTGGGAGACGAGAAGCTCCCGCGAGTCGCCGCCCTCGATCCAGTGGTAATGCCAGAGTGCGAAGTTGAGCAAGACCCACAGCTCAAAGCCGCGGCGTGGGGTAACGGGTGCGTCCAGGAGGGCGGTGGTGACGGTCGGATCGAAAATCTCAGATATGCCCGGCCGTAGGAGGGACGCACGGAGCGCCGGTTGCAGGCTCTGCGACCAACGCTCCACTGGCGCGGCGAAGCCCTGCTTGCGCCGCCCGAGCACCCAATCGGGGACGATTCCTCTGAGAGCCGTCTTGAGGATGTGCTTCCCCTGTCCCTGGGCAAGCTGGAGCTCCGGAGGGAGCCGCGTGACAAACTCGACCAGGTCGCGATCCAGGAACGGGACGCGGGCCTCGACGGAATGGGCCATCGTCATCTTGTCGACACGCATCAGCAAGAGCTCCGGCAGCCGCTGCGTCAGTTCGTGGTAAAGGGCCAAACGGACAGCTTCTGATGCCGTGCCTGCCGAACCAAAGCTGGCCCGGAGATACTCATGGCCGGATTCCTCGATCGATCGAGACATGAGTAGACGCGCCTTTAGTCGCTCCGACAGCCCGGCGATCCCATGGGCCGGAGGGACGCCGTGACGGACAGCCTCGCGCATGAACTCGGCGCGTATGTCCCCGAGCATCGGTCGCATCAGCGTCACGGCGGCTGACAACGCACGCGTCGGCAGCAGGGTGTTGGCAGTGCGAAGCGCTCGTTCGCCGCGCAGGACCTGTGCTAGCACCGGGTAACCCAAGAACAGCTCATCGCTGCCCTCCCCTACCTCGACCACCTTCACGTTGAGCTCGCGGGTGAGACGGGCCAGGGCCAGCAGCGGTACACAAACCGGATCTGCCAGCGGCTCGTCCTGATGGTGAATTACCTCGGGCAAGTTCGCGATGACGTCGCGGTCTGTCAGGACCACAGAATGGTGGTCTAGGCCGAAAGCGTCTGCCACCCTTCGCGCATGGCCTAGTTCGTCGATCGCTGGCTCGTCCTGGAAGGCGACGGAGAATGTCGGCACCGGGCGATCGGAGTGTTCTGCCATGAGCGCGGTGATCGCAGAGGAGTCGACTCCGCCACTTAGATATACGCCGACGGGAACATCAGCCATGAGCCGCTTCTCGACGGCGCATCGCACGAGGCGTCGGACCTCTTCGGCCGCTTGGCGTTCGTCGACATCGACGGCGGGTTCCAACGTTGGCGTCCACCAACGCCCGGTTACCAGCTCGTGTTCTACGGACCAGATCCCGTACCCACCGGCCGGTAACTTCGCTATGCCCGCGAACAGCGTGCGCGGCGCGGGTACCACAAGGAAGCTCAGGTAGTGGCTGAGGGCCTCGCGATCGAGGGTCCGTGTGACCTCAGACAGCTCGAATAGCGCCTTGATCTCGGAAGCGACAGCTACACCGCCACCCTCCAGCGAGGTGAAGTAGACCGGCTTCTTTCCCATCCGGTCCCGCGCCAAGAACAGCCGTCGTCGCGATTTGTCCCAAACAACGAATCCGAAGAAGCCGTCGAGTCGCTCCAAGCAGGCAGGGCCCCAGGTCGCGAATGCGGCCAAGACGACTTCCGTGTCGCACCGGGTGGAGAACGAATAACCCAGCCGCTCGAGCTCCGAACGCAACGCCGCATGGTTGTAGATCTCACCGTTGAAGCAAAGGACGAACGATTCGTCCGGTGTGGACATCGGCTGATGGCCGTGGGCGAGGTCGACGATGCTCAGCCGGCGATGTGCGAGCCCAGCAGTTCCGTCGGCAGAGGTCCAGACCCCCTCGTCATCCGGACCGCGATGCGCGATGACGTTTGCCATCCGCTGCAGCTCATGTTCTGACACCTTTCCATGCGGCCGCGCGATGGCTGCTATCCCACACATCAGTCTGCCCGTTCGGCGAAGGCATCGATGACGGCGGTTGCGTTTCGTCGCCAACTGTGTCGCGCGATGGCGTCGCGTCGTGCTTCCCTGCCGAGTCGAGTTCTGAGGTCCGCCTCGCTTAGCGCACGGTCGAGCGCGGCGGTGAGTTCGGAGGGGTCGCCGGGCGTCACCAGGAGGCCGGACCGCTCGTCGTCAAGGACCTCACCGATCTGAGCCATGCGGCTGGCGACGATGGCTCTACCTGCCGCCATGTACTCGAATAACTTTGTCGGCGAGCCGAAGAACTCGTCGCCGTCCGGCATCGGCACGTGTGGTGAAACCAGTACGTCGCATGCATCCAAGTAAGCCGGGACATGCGTCGGTGGGGCCCGTCCCACATCGACGGTCTGCGGGAGTACACCACTGGCTCGGAGCTTCTGCAGCACGACACCCTTCTCTGGACCGTCGCCGACCAGCAGGAGGCGTGCCTCTGGGCGGCGAATGGCCAAGGCCCCGAATGCGTCAGCCAACACCGAAGCGCCATGCCAAGGACCGAAGCTCCCGATGAATCCTATGAGTTTCGAGTCTTCGCCCACGCCCAGACGCGTACGCACGGAGTCGCCGCCGAAACCAAAACGCGAGTGGTCAACGCCGTTCGGGTTAACCACAATCCGCTCGCCATCGACGCCGCGCGCCAAAAGGTTCGCCCGCTCGGCCTCCGAGACGACAAAGATGATTGCCGCCGCGCGCAGCGACGCCTCCTCGCAGGCCCTCAAGTGGCTGCGAAGCGGAGTGGGCTGCCAGTGCCGCCGAAAGAACTCCTCGCTTCCGTTGTACTCGAGCAGGAGGGGCCGACCTGCAGCTCGAGCGATCATCGCACCAGCCATCGAAAACCGTGCGTGGCGCTGGTAGATGGCGTCCGATCGCTGCGCGTCGATTAGTGCCGTCCGCAACAGCGCGAGGTCCACTCCGGGTCCGACCGATGCTGGAAGTGCACGGAACAGGCGGGACGCCTCGACAACAGACCACTCGCAGGGCGGATCCGGCTCGGCGGCTGCAGTGCGCGCAATTGCGACGTCGGTCGTGTGCGGGGCGACCGAGACGCCCTGCGCCGTCAAGGCGCGGATCACCTCGTGCGTGTGCGTGACCGCGCCGCCGACGCCTGAGCCGGTACCAACCATAGGGCGCAGGTATGTGAGACAGTTGAGCGATCCGCGCGGCTGAGTCGGGGCCAGCGGGAGCTCCGCGACGGCTCGATGCATGCCTACGGCAATAAGGCTCCCCCCGAGCTGGGCAATGGCCAACGGTCCATGTGTCGCAAGAAAACGCCAACGAGGGCACTGACGAACGCGATGCGTGGACGTGTCGATTTGGATGACAGTGTTGGCCCGCGTCCTCGCCGCGATCATCGAAGTCAAGAACGCGCCGACCTCATTCTCGGGAGGGGCGCCGACAACTGCGAGCGAGTCCACTGGGGCCCGTGATTGTTCGCGGAGAAGTTGGCGCGCGTCGGCGGCTCGCAGGCTGCGCCACTGCCGCCCCGGTCTGATCGCAGATAGGAGTTCATCCGCGTCCCTAGCACCAAGCTGTAGGAGCAGTTGTTCGCCTGGTGCACTCAACGGGCGGCGGCTGACCATTAGGTCGGCGTGGTCGCTGGGTCGACTTGAAGCAGAAACATGCACTGGTAAAGCTCCGAAGGAAGTATCCAGAGAGCGACGTCACCCGGGACCAAGGTCGCTGCGCGCGAACTCAGCACTCGGCAGCCGGAGTGTGGCGGGCCGACTCGCGTCGGCTAACAAACGAATGGAGCATGAGTAATGCTCGGTAATCTAGGGATTGCGATGACCGTCTCGAACAACCCGAAAGCGGCTGCTATGCGTCAGTGGACCGCCGATCCCTGTGACTCTGGGCACTCCGACGACGAGTTAGGCAGCGTCGAATACTGGTACCTGGTCGGGATAGGCTGCCGGCGGTGAACGCCGCGGCCCGTTGATGGAAACCAACGACCCGGGAATCGCGGCTCTGCGGGCGATGGCGCAAGGTCCGCAGGATCCTGAGCCGCCACGCAAGAGCCGAGTCGTCGATCTCCTGATGAGTGTCTCCGCATTGCGGAAGGGAGGACGACCCTACTCACCCCACCACCAACCCGAAGCCGAGGACGAGGAAAAGGTGCGGTGGGAATTCCAGGACGCCGACGCGCTATGGCGCATGGCAGGCGACCGTGTCCACCCCGACCTGCTCACGGGGAAGAACGTGCTCGATGTAGGTTGCGGCTGGGGAGGCAAGGCAATCACGTTCGCCAAGGAGTTCAAGCCGGCACGGGTCGTGGGTTTCGATCTTCCGGGCGTGTTCGACCCCGCGGTGCCTGAGGTCATGGCGGAACGCCTCGGAGTATCCAACTGCGAGTTCACTGTTGGCCGCGCCGAGAGAATGCCGTTCGAGGATCACGTATTCGATGTCGCGCTAATCGACGACGTGCTTGAGCACGTCGAGGATCCGGCGACTGTGCTCAAGGAGTGTCGCCGGGTTATCCGTCCTGGCGGCACCGTGATCGCCAAGCTCCCCTCGATTCGGATGGTCGGGGCACATCACTTCGACCGCTGCCTGAGAGTACCGGGCCTTCATTACGTAATGCCGATGAGGACCTGGGCCGCCGGATTCAACCACTATCTGCTCGCCAACCCGAACGGAAAGCGATTCGAGCCCTTCAGCCGCGTCGTCGACACGCCATTTCGACGAGGTGTGACGTCGAATCTCAACGGTATGGACCTGGACGCATTGGGCGCCGTCGTACGTCAGTCAGGCTTGAAGCCGAAGGTCCTCGACCTGGCTCCCTATCCCTCGAGCGCGTTCACCAGCCGGATGGGGGCGCGCTTCGGGCGCGTCGCACACTGGTGCTATCTCGCACTGCGGCGCGGGCCGTTTCGCGAGCCGCTGAGCTTGGCGATGATCCTCGTTGCCGAGGCCTAAGCGTCGAAGCCCGACGGGCGCAGACACGCTGATTGTCGCTGCGTCCGGCCGTTCGGAGGCCGACCGGTGGGCACGCGATGAGCTTCCTTCTGCTCGGGTGGTGACGAAAGCGGAGGTGAACGGGTTGCGCGGGTTGCGTCAGATGGTGGTGGACGGCAACTATCAGCAGGTGGTCGTTCACACTTCGGGATGGATTAACCAGCTCAACCCTCAGCTGTTTCTGGGATTGTTGGCGGCGACGCCCGCGGAGGTTCGTGCTATCGCCGACGATCGGACTGGCCGAATCACGCGGTTTCAACGCCCACGGTTGGTCGCGCGAAGCGCAGCGGGGGCGCTCGGCGCACCCGTCGGGATCGCTGAGGCGGGGATCGAGCTCATTCCCAGACGACCGCGGTCCGCACGCGGACCGAGCCAGAAAACCCAACCGGCAGTACTGGCGATCTGGCCTGGACCCGCCGAGGTGACCGTCGGCGGCTCCGTCACCCACATGAGCGGAATCTTGTCCGGCTATCGGGAGCACGGGCTTAGCGTCGGTGTAGTGGCTCTTGCCACCCTGCCCCCGCAAATCGCAGCCGTCGTCGATGAGGTCGAAATCGTCCGCCCGTTGCGCGAGCGGCATCGCACAACCGCCCAGATCGCTGCCCTGACCGCCAACCATCGGCTGCGCGATGCCGCGGGGCGTCTGGCTCAGCGCCTGCCGCCCACCTTCGTACACCAGCGCCACAGCGGATTCCTGCACGCAGGGGTCGACGTCGGGCGCTCGCTCGGCGTGCCGGTTGTGCTCGAATGGAACTCGTCAGAGCGGTGGACACGAAAGCATTGGACGAGAGCCCGCATCGGCGGGAGGCTGTTCGATCCCTTCCTCCCGGCTCACGAGCGACGCGTCCTCCGGCACGCAGATGTCGTAGCGGCGGTCTCCCCGTTCGCAAGAGAGATGGCAATCGAAGCGGGGGCTTCTCCCGGCCGGGTGATTGTCGTACCCAACGGCGTCGATCCCGCGCAGGTGGCTGCAGCACGTTCTCTGAGGGTGGATCGTTCGACCCCTCATCCGACCATCGGATGGGTGGGCTCCTTTGGGCCCTGGCATGGCGCCGATCTGCTGGTCCATGCGTTATTGCACCTCCCTGCCGACGTTCGACTCCTGATGATCGGTGACGGGTCGGGTCGCGCGGCCTGTGAGGATCTCGCTCGAAAGCTGGGTGTGCACGAGCGAGTCGAGTGGCCGGGAACCCTCGCCCATGAACACGTGTTGCAGCGGCTTGTCCGTTGCGCCGTGCTCGCCTCCCCCCAGAGGGACACGGGGGATCGTCCGTTCTTTGGGTCACCTACGAAGCTCTTCGAGTTCCTCGCGCTGGGGCGCCCGGTCGTCGCCACGCGCGTAGGAGCGGTCCCTCAGTTCATTGACAACGGAAGGACGGGCTTGCTCGTCGACCCGGATGATCCGCGAGCCCTTGCGGAAGGCCTCGATCGCATCCTGAACGACGCTGCGCTCGGCGACCGGCTGGCTTCCGCGGCGCACAAAGACGCTGCCGACCACCACACCTGGCGGCAACGAGCCACCTTGATTCTTCGGCGATTAGGCGACCCGTGTGCGGGATAGCTGGGATATTCCATTTCTCGAGTGCTGCCGGCGTCGCGGTGGACGAGCTCGAGGCGATGGGCGAGATGCTCGCTCACCGCGGGCCTGACGACGACGGTTGGTTCGTCGGTTCAGACGGACGCGTCGGCTTGGCCCACCGTCGGCTCGCGATCGTCGACCCGCAGGCTGGCCAACAACCGTTCCATGGAACCAGCGGAACCGTCCTGGTTTTCAATGGCGAGATCTACAACTATCCGCGGCTACGACGCGACGTTGAGCGTGACGGCATATCCCTGACCACCCATTGCGACACCGAGATCGTTTCGGTGCTCTACGAACGCCATGGGGCCGAGATGGTGACGATGCTCGATGGCATGTTCGCGCTCGCAATTTGGGACCCTCACAAGAGGCGACTATTCGTTGCTCGTGATCGCCTTGGCGAGAAGCCCCTCTACTGGACGGACCACGGAGGTGTCCTGCGATTCGCTTCTGAAATCAAGGCTCTGTTCGCCGCAGGCACCCTCCAACCGGAGGTCGACGAGTCAGCCGTGCCATCGTACTTTGCCGATCTGGTCACGACGGCGCCCCGGACGCTCTTCCAAGGCGTCTCGAAGCTGCCCCCCGGCTGTGCCGCGGTATGCGACGCGCGCGGCATGCGGCCTTACCAGTATTGGTCTGTGCAGGACCTGCGATCGTGGGAGCACCCGTCGCCGCCGGATGCCACTGCGCGAATCCGCGATCTCCTGACCGATTCGATTCACGACAGGCTGCTTGGAGACGTGCCGATGGGGGTCTTGCTGAGTGGGGGACTCGATTCAACCACCGTTCTGGCCCTGCTGGCGGAGCGAGCCACCGAGCTCATGTCGTTCTCGGTGGGGTTTCCCGAGCACCCTGCGCTCGACGAGCGCGCCGAGGCGCGCGCTGTGGCACACCATTTCGGCGTGGATCACGCGGAAATTAGCGTCTCCGAGCGAGACGCGATCGACTTCCTCCCAGATCTCATCTATCACCAGGACGAGCCACTCGGCGACCCCGTCTGCATCCCGCTGCACTTCGTCTGCAAACTCGCACGCGCTCACGGCGTCAAGGTGGTCCTCGCCGGTGAAGGGGCCGACGAGCTGTTCTGGGGCTATCCCGACTACGTCGAAGGCCTCAGGAGGATGCGCTGGATCGCGCCGCTGTTGGCGCTCCCCGAATTCGGCCGCCGCTGGGCGGCGGCGCTCGTCGCGATGTACCCCCGGTCTCACATCAGTCAGCTCGCACCGGGGATCGCGGCCGGCCGTCTGCGCCCGATGCACTCTTCGGTGGGTATGACAGGCCCCGATCGCAGACGGCTCCTCCGAATGCAAGAGAACTGGGCCGCGACAAGACCGCCGACCGCCGACGTGGTGCATCGCGGCGTTGACCTCCTCGCTCTTGATACTCAGGAATTCGAGTTCGGCGTCAGGCTGCCTGAGCTACTCCTGATGCGAATCGATCGCTTCTCGATGGCCAACGGCGTGGAGGCTCGTGTTCCGTTCTTGTCTCCAAGGCTGGTGGAGTACGTGTATCGCCTCCCGCTCGAGTTCAAGATCGACGCCCAGACGACAAAGATCGCCCTGCGCGAGGCGGTCGCGGGTTCAGTGCCGCGCTGGGTCCTGGAGCGTCCCAAGCGCGGATTTGGCGCCCCGGTATCGGCCTGGCTCCTAGGCTACATGGGGACCGTCCTCGATCAGCTCGTTGCTGGCGAGGGTGCGCGTCGTTACTTTGACGTGGACTTTCTTAGGGAAGCAGTCCTCGCCGATCGCGCGGGCCGCGGAACTAGTGGGCCCAGGATCTGGCCGATCCTCAACTTCCTGCTCTGGCACCGTCTATGGATCGAGGGTGAGCCGTTGGAGCCACTGCTCGCGCCGTTAGCGGCGCCGGCGAGATCAGGCTGACAGGCGCCAGGCGGTCACGTACATCACTCGATCACGCGAAGGTGGAAAGGGAGGCATGCCGAGCTTGCGGTAAGTGTCAACCTCATCGATCTCGATGTTGTGATAGCCGGCAGCGTGGAGACGTGCTCTCACGTCGTGGGGAGCAGTCTTCCATGTGTGGTTGTCGCAGACTGCGTTGCGGTTGCGTGCGTCTGAGGGGATGGCAGCAACGAGCGTCCCCCCTGGCTCTAGAACACGCCACAGCTCTGCCAATGTTGCGTCAACGTCGAATGCGTGCTCGAGGCTGTTGTCCGCATAGATGCAGTCGAATGACTCGTCCTCAAACGAAAGTGCGCGAAAATCCTCAACAGCGAACGAGACGCGTCGCGAAGCGTTCTCGACTTGCGCCCTGGAGATGAAGTCCGTGCCCACGTCGACGCCCACGACCTCGGCCTGCGGTAAGAGCTCAGCGATTCGGGCGCTCCATCGTCCCGTGCCACATCCAACGTCGAGGATGCGGCGGCGATCTCGCGGGATACGGTCCTGGAGGTGGTGCGACTGCCGGTCGTTCCTATCGGCCCCGAGCACAGCATCGTACTCGCGCCGGACTTGACGCTCAGCTTCCTCCAGCGCGCTGGCGCTACTCGTAGATTGCAACTCCGATTGCGCCCTCGCGACCATGTCGGACACGGTGATCAGCCGCACCCGAGGCTGAGCAAGCAGCTGCCCCACCCCGTTCATGATCGAGGGGATGTCGAGATCGCTCTTCGTATGTCCGACAAGCACACAGTAGTCGTGCCTAACGAGCGTCTCGCGCTCATACGGCGTCATTAGGTACATGAGCCTCTTTGGCAGCGCGCGGTTGATCAACGGCCGCATTGATCGCAGATCGTGGTAACCCCGGCTGAGCACCCGCTGAAGCTGGTATCTGCGTCGCATGGCCTCGGGCGACGGCTCGCGTGCCCGGAGCGCCCGGACATGCTTGACGAGCGTGTCGGCAAACGAGGAGCAGTCCGGGGGATCGAACGACCATCGCTGCCCATTTCCTAATGCAAGGATCGGGAGCTCAATGATCGCCCGCTCTGCTGGCGGCGCCTTGAGTTGCGGATCGTAACGACTCGCGAAGTACGGCTGGCCGGCCGAGTAGGCCAGCCGGTAGTCGTAGTGTCGCTCCGGATGAATTCCGTCCGCGTACACCGACGAATCGCACACGATGTCGTTCGCCGCCAGCGCGTCGTAGATCCGCGCGAAGGGCTGGGCCTCATAGGCTCCCGCGCGGAACGCGGTGACGCGATACTCAGGCACCATGGGCCCGATTGCTCGCAGCAGTGTTTGCTTGCACTCGGCGAGCAGCTGTGTGAGGTCGCCGGGATAGTCGTGCGCCCGCGCTTTCGACCAGTCCCATGTCCACTCGCCGTCGTCGCATCGAGCGCCCAGTTCCGGCAACCAAGTCGGATGTAGGTGCAGCTGGACGTCGTGGCCACGAGCGACAGTCTCTGCCCACTGCTGTTCCATCCGCCGCGCGAGCAACGGGCTGTGCTGCCGGAGCCAGGCGTGCTCTCCAAGCTCGGCGAACAGCGTAAAGCTCGCCGGTACGCCGTCGAAGGCCTCGAGCAGCGCGGCCGTCGGAGAGAATACGTCCGCCTCCCAGTCGATTCGGCGGCCCGGGGGAATGGGCTGCCAAGTCTCGTAATCGATCGTCAGTGCCACCAACGTCAGCCGAGGCCGAGCCGCGATCACGACGTGGCCAGAGTCGAGGACGTCGAACCGCTCGATCGCGAAATACTGCTCGGTTAGCCGGCGGAGCTCGTCGGCGGTCAAATAGTCTCCGCCCGGCGCCCAGGCCGCCACGAACGCAAGCCCGTCCGACTCGAGGTGATCGGCGATCCATTCGAGCGCGCGCAGGCGCCCTCCCTTCGATAGGTAGTACACGACATCGCTGAGGACGATGGTGTCGAACGCGGCGTCGCTCACCGGAGTCTCATCGAGCCGACCCGCCGACCCCACGTGGAAGTCGATATACGGATGGCGGTCTCGGCCCTGCGCTACCGCCGAGGCGGACAGCTCCACACCGACCAACTCTTTGTATTCACCTCGGAACTGCGCGAGAAACGCACCGTTGCCGCATCCGATATCGAGAATCCGCCCACTTCTGCGAGCGTTTTCGCGGATCACTCGTCGGTAGAGTTGATATCGGTCACTGTCGGCGTCGCCGATGGCCCACGGATCGGGCGAGTTGCGATACAGGCGCTCGAAGTCTCGCTTGACCCTCATCGCCGCCCGCCTCCAGCGCCGAAGGCTGTACCGTGACGTCCCGGTATTGCGCGGTACAACGTTCTCGCGGCCTCTCTGAATCTAGGCCTCAGCTGTGCGTACCCTCCTGGTGTTTCGGCGAACAGCCGCATGTGAAGGATTAGTACGAGGGTGTAGCCGATCGATGACGCGATCGATGCGACGTAAGCGCCGTAGACAGGTATCAAGGCGAGGTCTAACCCCAGAACAACTACGACGCCTGGGAGCCATACGATCACCGCGCGAAGTGGGTACCCCGTGCCTGCGAAGTGCTGCGCCAGGATGTTGAGGAGGCCGAGGCTGAACAGACCTGGCACGAGCCATAGGAACAGGGGGATTGCGCCTGTGAACTCGGAGCCGTACACGAAGCCAACCGCGGCATAGGCAAGCAGTGCTGCCATAAGACACACCACGCCGTAGCTGATGGCTACGACTCGGAACACAAGCGCCGTAGCTTCATACGTCGCTCCGCGAGCGATTCTCGGAAAAAGGTTGAGGGCGACAATTGCAGGAAAGAGGTAAAGCATGTCGGCGAGGTTGACGGCAACCGCATACTGCCCTGCCTGCTCGTTGCCCAGGTAAGCGTTTACCAGCAGTAGGTCAACCCGGATCACCAGATAGGCGGCGAGCGCGGCAAGGTACGCGCGCATCGCGTACTTGACCATCCCGCGCGCCAACGGCCAATCAGCTCGGCCCGGGCCCCCGCGCGCCACCACGAGAGCAACCGCCGTGCCGCAGGCCGCGACCTGGTTCCCGACTACGAGCGCAATCACTCCGAGCGTTCCGAAGTTGAAGACCAGAAGCCCCAAGAAGAGGGCGCCCAGGAAGAGCAAGCCGATGACCACGTCCGACCCGTTGTATGCGACGGTGCGACCCTCGCCCAGCAAGATCGAGCGAAAAAGCATCGCCGCCAGCGCAGCGGGAATGCCGATCGCAACGAGCGCCAACTCGAGTCCATCAAGCCCAGTCAGGAGCTGCGGAACCCAGAGTTTGAGGGCGAGCGTGATACCGATCAGCGCCAGACCGAGCGCCGCGGAGAGCCATAGCGAGTTGGCCACGATCCGCGCCCGCGTGTCGCCGTCTCGCGCCACGAAGTACTGATTCGCACTGACGAGACCAACGTTGCCGAGGTACGCGAGCAGCGCGATGAAGCTGACAGCCACGGCAACGTCGCCCCGACCGGAAGGTCCAAGCGCACGGGCCACCGCGATCGACCCGACGCCCGCCGACAAGACGAGGACGGCCTTGCTCGCCAACATCAACAGCACGTCGGTCTGAAAGGCGCCTGCGGATGGCGCAACGGAGACGTCCGGAGCTCGCTGCGCGAGCCATCCCCTAATTCTGCTCGCCGCTTGGCTCAAGCGTTCTTTCGGATCCGACTCCCGGTGAGCTCCAAAGTCTTCACCAGCTCGAGGGCCTCCTGCACGCGGCAAGGGGTCAACTTCAGACGCTCCAGCAGACTCGCCGTGAAGTCCATGAATAGGCCGATGCGCCGTCGTACAGCCTCCTTGTCGCCGATCAGCGCGAACTTGCTGGCCGTTCGCCTCGTTTCACCATGGAACAGATGATCGAAGTGCACCACGACGACCATCACGCCACTGCGCCCGAGCCACGGGACCGCTGGCCACTGGCGCAACGCCGCCGAGGGCGGAGAAGGCCACCTGCGTAAGCGTCCAGCCGCACCGCAATTCAGCCAAATACATGGGGCGAGTTCGATGACCGCGTCCGTCAAGTGATATGCGTTGTGTGAGAACGTCCCCGTGCGTCCGCCGATGTTGAGCCTGCTGCTGTCAGCGGCGAAGCCAGCGTCATCGATCCCGCTGACAAATGCCCGCCAATCGTCCGCAGACGTGCCCGTGTCCCAGCCTCCGGCACGGAAAGCGACGGGCCTCCCTAGCGGCAGCCCGGCGTCCACGAGTACCTGGTTGTACACGTCGCGTAGCTCAGCCGCCCAGTCAGCCCACGAGTGACGGTTACGTCGAACGACGTCGTACCACATGCTCGCGCGACCCGGGTATCCGGCGACTGGGTTCGAAAAGGGCTTGCGATCGACGGATCGAACGCCGCTGTCCCAATCGAAGAGGCAATGGTTGTGCACGTGGAGTTCATTGCGGGCGCGCTCGAGCACGGCGAGCTCCTCTGTGAATCGCCGGTACCGGTCAGGATCGGATCGCCGGAGGACCGCAACGTGCTCAAGCGACAGAAATATCGCGAAGGGAAGTTTGTGGGAGCGGGCCGACTTGGCCCACTGCGCCATTGCGACCATCCACGAATCACACTGTTCCGCATAAAAAGCCTCGAAGTCGACCGTCAAGAGTGCCAACCGTCGCTCCGCCATGGCCCCTAAGCCACCATCCCGGTGCGCTCCTCGAGGCGCCGCTCGACCTCGTCCGCCAACTCTTCGAGTCGGGACCAGTCGGGCCGTGCGCCGCTTCCGAGCCACGCGGGCAGCACGGAGGCCCAACGCGGCCGCAGCTTCCCGCTCGGCAGAGCCGCGTTAGCGAGGACGAGGCCCATCCTGGCGGTTTCCTCAGCGTTGGAGCCGGTGTCAACGAGGCGGCGTTTGATGCTGTGCTCCCGCTGCCCCCCGGCTTTTGCCCATGTTGTTTGGGTGTATGGGACACCGCGCCACGTAGAGACCTCCTGCCTCACGATCAGCCATCCGACGTGTTCGAGAACCGCGTTCGCCGACCCACTATTGAAGTACGTGAAACCCGGTCTCCTCAGAAGGCCGTTCAGCAGTTGATCGGCTCGAGCGCGGAGGCTGCGGACGTCGCGCATTCGGACCGCACTCACCATCTCCATCAACGGATACGCCTCGGTTTCCTCGCTGTAGATCAGCCACCCTCCATCCCGAACCCAGGTACGGAAGCGGCGGACCATGGCCTCCCGATCTGAACCACCGTGAGACATCAGATTGCTAAGAACAAGGTCAGCTCGTCTGGGCGTTCGATACGAGGTCGCGTCGGCACGATCGAACCGCACGTGACCGTGATCCGCAATCCGCGCGACGTGTCGGCCCAGCCAGATCGACCGGCGACGAACGTCGATCCCGATAACTTCTTCGAAGAGCTCGGCGAGCGCGAACGTCAGCATGCCCCCGCCTGCCCCGGCATCTATGGCCAGCTCGCGCCGTGAGAGGTGAATGGGCTCCAACAGCCGTCGAATCGACTCCGGCGCCTTCAGCATGCGTCCTGCCACGTAGCCGATCTCGCCCGGCCAAGTGGCGTGTTTGTGCGCCCACGCACCAGCGGAGTCGAACCTAGTCAGGCTTCTGTGTAACACCGATTCTCCTGTTTCATGGTGGCCTCGGCTGGGCGGCTCAGAAGGGTAGCCGCGCCGAGACTGTTAGACGCCCGACGGAGGGACTCCCAAAGCCTTCGATGAACCGGACAGTACCCAGGCTGGTCCGGCCGCCCGTGGTAGCGACCTGACTACGGGCGGGCCACGAAGTCGATCCAAGTAGTCGGGCGAAAGCCTGAGGTGCGTGCGATGTCATATCCATAGACGTTTCCAAAGGCGCCGCCCCGGTGTGTGTCGTGGCGCTCGGACCCGCGCGGACGGAGGACGATTTCTCATTCGTGCAAAATCGACCGTCGAAATGCGGGGAGCAGTTTTACGGCGCCTGTGCCGCGAGTTCGAGCTGACCGGTTACCGACCGGGAAAGCTCGTCGCGGAGTTGTCTTATCGAGGCCGCCGACGCTTGCAGCGCAAGCGTATCCGCCGATCGTATTCCGCCGTGGTCTCGCCGCAACCCGGGCGAGTTCGCTTCCGATCGCTCTCCATCCAGCCGCCGTCGCGCGAGGTGCCTCAAGAGTTGCGGTCGGCTGCGGAGGTATTGCTCTCCGAGGCCGAGGCAGCGCTTCGTGTCGAGTTTGATTTGCTCGGTTCCGGTCCGACGGCGCTGGGTGATCCAATTGATTGGCATCGCGACTTTAAGAGCGGGTATAGGTGGCCGCTGGACTTCTACCTCGATCTGCCCGTAACACGTCTCGATGACCCGAGCGACGCCAAGGTGCCTTGGGAGCTCAGCCGCGCTCATCAGCTGGTCGTACTGGCGCGGGCCGCTCGGCTCACGGGTGAAACTCGCTTCAGCGAGGCGGTCGCCAATCAATTCGAGTCCTGGCTCGATGCGAATCCTCCAGGCCAAGGCATCAATTGGGTGAATCCGATGGAGGTCGCGATCAGGGCGGTGAACTGGATTTGGACGTTGAATACTCTTGACGAAGCGTCTCCGATTGACCCTGTGGTTCGCGATCGAGTTGTGGCGTCTCTTACGGTGCATGGACGTCATATCGCGGCAAATCTCGAGGGATCGCCGCGGCTTCGAAGTAATCACTTCCTCTCGGACATTCTCGGCATGCTCGCGATTGGGGCTGTGATCGATGAGGACGCGGGAATTAAGCGGGGCTTCGACCGAGCGCATCGCTGGTTCGAACGCGAGATTCGGGCCCAGGTGTTTCCGGACGGAGCCAGCTTCGAGGCCTCAGTTGGCTACCACGGCTTGGCGCTCGAGATCTTCATGCTGGCTCGCTGGATCGCAAATGCGCGGGAGAGACCGTTTTCGGCCGGATTTGACGCCCGTCTCCGCGGGATGGTCGAATTCTCGGCGCGCATCCGCCACGCAAACGGGCGAGTTCCGCTATTCGGCGACTCCGATAGCGGTCGTGTCTTGCCCTTTTCGTCGCACAGGCTACCCAGTCACGATCACCTTCTCTGGTTCGCGTCCGCAACCCTTGGCACTCCCCTGCCCGCCGGCGCTTCCGGCGGTGAGGAGACTGCATGGACACTCGGCGTGAGCGCGTGGCGCGAGGCGCGCGCCCGGCTTGCGGGTTCTCCGGACATTCCGGCGGCCTTTGAGTCCGGCGGTATCTACATCCTCACCAACGGAGGCAATCACCTAGTAGTGCGCTGCGGAGATGTCGGCCAGAACGGGAACGGAGGCCACGCTCATAACGATTCGCTGTCGTTCGAGTTTTCTCGCGGTGATCAGGTCTTGGTGGTTGATCCGGGCACTTACGTCTACACAGCCGACGTTGATGCTCGTCATAAATATCGCTCCACGAGCGCCCACAACACGGTTTCCGTCGCCGCGGCGGAGATCAACCCGATCGATCGTCTGCAACCGTTTAGGATGCGCCAAGAGGCCACGCCCCGCCTCGAGCTGTGGGCGCCTCGCGGAGACCCTCACCGTCTCATCGTTTCCCACGATGGCTATCGCAGGCTTCCGCAGCGTGTAGTACACCGACGGGAGTTTCGGCTCTTCACCGACGACGACCGACTGGAAATGGCCGACACACTCGAAGGGGAGGGCACGGTCGCGTTCGTTTCCTCGATCCACCTCGCGCCGGAATGGTCGGTCGAACTCAAGCAGAATTGCGCTATCTGCCGACGGGATGACACGCAGGCCAGGATCACCATTACTGGTGCGATTGAAACTGTGCGACTACGCTCGGATTGGGTGTCGTCATCGTACGGAAGCCAAACACCGGCGTCCACGATCGAAGCCGCCGGAGCCAGCGAGCTACCGGCGATGATTCTGGTGACCGTCGCATTTGACCGATGAGCCGCATGCCCCGCGACGGCAACGCACCGGCGGTGATCTGGCCTCCTGTCGATGTATGCGTCGCAGTCGTTTCGCACCTGCCACTTGATGCACGGGTCTGGAAGGAGGTGCGGACCCTGGCAAGGTGTGGACTATCGGTGCGATTGATCGGGTTGCGCTACGACATAGAGGCGGTCGTGCGCGAGTCTTGCGACGGTATCGAGGTGGTTGCGCTCCCATTCGGGATCCGCGGCGATCCGAAGAGCAAGGTAAGGGGTCTACTTTCGTTGTGGCGGGAGATCCTCGCGTCCCCGGCTCGCGTGTACCACTGCCACAACATCCATCCGGCGCCGGCGGTTTGGATTGCGAGTCGGCTTCGAGGTGCCAGCGTCGTCTATGACGCCCACGAGCTTTACGGCGAGCAGCGATCGGAGGATCCGTTCGTCGACCGTCTCGCCGCGCGTGTCTCGTTTGCAATCGAACGGCTCATGGTCCGCCGCAGTTACGCTGTGATCACGACGAACCCATCTCGAGTCGCCGTCCTGCGACGGCGCCATGGGCGCGAGTCGATCATCGTTCTCGCCAACGTGCCATCGTTGGTCGGCGAGGTCGTTCCCTTAAATCCAGGGTTTCCTTCTCATCGACGGATACTCCTGTATCAGGGCGGCATCTACCCGAACCGCAGCCTGATCGAGGCGATCGAAGCGCTCCCATTACTCAATGAGCTCGATCTCGTCATCCTCGGATTCGGCCGCGACTCCGAGATCGCGCGCTTGCGCGAGGCCGTGCGTCGTCACCACGTGGAGGATCGCGTCCACTTCCTCGGCCCCCGCCCGTTCGACGAGCTCGTCCGAACGGCCGCCGCGGCGACGGTCGGACTGGTCCCGATTAGGCCGATGAACCTCAATTCCTACCTGGGAGATACGAACAAACTGCATGAGTACCTAATGGCGGGCCTGCCGGTCGTTGCCAGTGACATCCCCGAAATCAGGCGAGTGATCAATGCCGGCGACCCCCCGGTGGGCGAGGTGTATGACCCTAGTTCACCTGCGGATCTCGCGGCTGCGGTCAAGCGAATCCTCGCCGACCCTGCCCTGCTCGATGCCCGGCGACGGGAGGCGCGCCGGCTTGCACTGGCAGAGCTCAACTGGGAGGCGCAGGAAGGCCGCTTGAGGCGACTCTACCGGAACCTACTCGAGAACAATCCCGCAGGCACTCCCCCCGAACCCAGGGGAGCCCGGCGCGTTCTATTACGTTTGTTTGACCGGAGTACGTCTCGCCCGCGACGCTCAGACATCAGCGCGTGCTCCCGCATCACTTCTCGCCTCGCCGGCCTCGCTCGAAGGGATTGACCCGACCCGTTCTTCGCTCGACCCCTGTCCGAGGGTTCGGGACTTCAGACCTTGACGACCTCGGCGGTCGCCTCGCCCTCGCCAGAACCTGATCGGCTCTCTCTGAGTGTTTAACGCTCGGTGGGGATGTGGGCCGTTCTCACCGTACGTATCCAGAAAAGGCCAGATTGCGAACTGATCTCCCGCCCGTGGAATCAACCCGGGCTGCAAGCAGCGATGTGCGATGAGGTATTCGCCAACGTGGGCTGGTTGGATTCGACGAGCGGATGAGAGCTGCGCTCGCGGGGCGATCCTGACAATGCGCGACGGCCTCCGCCCATCCCTGCAACCCGCTCCAAGCACATGCTATACGCTCTCGGCGGAGGGGTGTCATAGCGATTAGTTGATCGAGAAGGGATGCTTGTTGACCCTGAGCGGTAACGGTCGGAAAGCATTCGACGATGCGAGGCCGAGACTCGGCGTCGTCGGATTGGGATACTGGGGGCCGAATCTGCTGCGAGCGCTGATCGACGCAGCTGAAGCGCGAGTCACATGGCTTTGCGACCTCGACAGCGAACGCCTCGCTCGGTTTGCCAAGCGGTACCCTGCGATCGAACCGACCCAGTCGATCGACGCTCTACTTGAGGATCCGGATCTCGACGGCATCTTGATCGCGACCCCCGTGGTTTCGCATTTCGAGCTCGCGTCACGCAGTCTGCGGGCCGGGAAGCACACGTTTGTCGAGAAGCCGCTCACCACCTCGAGCGCCGAGGCCGTGCAGCTCCTCGAGATTGCGGAGGCGTCCGGCTTGGCGCTGATGTGCGGCCACACATTCCTCTACAGCCCGCCGGTCCAGCTCGTGAAGGAAATCCTCGACAGTGGTGATCTCGGAGACCTGTATTACATCTCGTCCAGTCGGGTTAATCTGGGCCCCTACCGGTCCGATGTGAGTGTCCTTTCAGACCTCGGTCCACACGACTTTTCGATCCTCCGCTACTGGCTCGAGGAGATGCCGGAGTGGATCTCAGCGACGGGCCGTGATGCCATCGTGGATGGCAACCCGGACGTGGCCTTCGTCACGCTGAAATTCCCAAGCGAGGTCGTCGCCCACCTCGAGATGAGCTGGCTCGCGCCGAGCAAGCTGCGCCGGACGGTCCTTGTCGGCAGCAAGAAGATGGTCGTGTACGAAGACGGGACACCCGAGGCGGTGAGGATTTTCGACCGCGGAATCACCTTCAAGGATCCCGAGACCTTCGGTGAGTTCCAGCTCTCCTACCGCACAGGTGACGTCGTTTCGCCCAAGCTGGAAGCCACGGAGCCCATCGTCACACAGCTTGCCGACTTTGTCGATGCGGTGCGTACGGGTAGGCCGAAGCCCGGCCACGCCCAACTGTGCGCTGACGTCGTGCGTTTGCTCGAGTCCTCTGACGTGTCGCTCCGGACTGGCGGCTTCCCGGTTTCGCTCGACGGCGAGCGCATCGAGGACGCGCCAGCGTTGGCGTGAGGCTTCGTTCGGGCGCCGGCAGGGCTGAGTCGCTGGCGCTGCCGGCGTCCCCCGAGTCCGCTGTCCCTGAAGCTCCTGGGGCGATCCTCCCGGGCGACTCGGTCTGGGAGAGCGCGCTCGCTGTTCAACACGGCACGCGCGACTTCGTCCTGCGTCGGGTCCTCGCGGCCGCCGACGTACTCGGAGTCGCCGCGGCCATGGCCCTGGCCTTTGTTCTGTCCTCCGGATCGAGACAGTTCACCGACTGGCTTCTAGTGATCCCGATCCTCTGCGTATGGCTTGGCCTCTTTAAGGCTTACGGGCTCTACGACCGCGAGCTGAAGCGGATCAACCACGGCGTGCTCGACGATGTGCCGGGTCTCTCGCATGCGTTGGTCATCGGGACGCTGCTGACGTGGGTCTATTACCGTTTCGTCGCCGCGGAACAACTCGTGATGCTCGAGGTGGCCGTCTTTGTTGTCACGGCGTTTGTGGTCGTCCTCATTCTTCGCTCCGCGGGGAGGCGGGCAATACGGGGAATCTATGGATCGGAGCGCGTCTTGTTCGTCGGTGACGATCCTCTCACCCCGACCCTGCTCCGCAAGCTTCGAGTGCACTCCGAGTATGGGTTAGAGCCGATCGGCATCGTTTCTCGTAACGATTACGAACCTGTCCCTGACTCGGTTCGGATTCTCGGATGTCTCGACGATCTCGACCTCGAAGAGACGATCAAGCATCACCGGATCGAGCGGGTAATTGTCTCCCATCGGGGTTTCGACGAAGAGCTGATGCCCGAGCTGCTTCGATCCTGTGGCCGGCTCTCGGTCAAGGTCAGCATGCTGCCGAGCCATGTCGATGTCATGGGCCCCTCGATCGAGGTCGACAACATCGAGGGTGTTACCGTGCTGGGACTGAACCCTCTGGTTTTGTCGCGATCGTCGCGTTTCCTTAAGCGCGGAATGGACATCGCGGTCGCGTCCGTCATCCTCCTACTCGCGACACCACTGATGGGGCTCCTCGCGGCGGCGATAAGGCTCGAATCGCGAGGTCCGATCCTGTTCCGCCAAGACCGGATCGGCAGACGCGGTCGGACGTTCCAGGTGCTCAAGTTCCGGACGATGGTCGAGGCCGCCGAGCTGCTGGTCGACGAGCTCGCTAAGGAGAGCCGAGATCCCAACTGGCTCCAACTCGATCACGATCCGCGAGTGACTCGCGTTGGCCGCGTCTTGCGTCTCTGGAGCTTCGACGAGCTGCCTCAGCTATGGAACGTCCTCAAAGGAGAGATGAGCATCGTAGGACCCCGTCCGTTGCCTGTCTTCGAGGATGAGCGCGTCAAGGGTTGGGCACGCTCGCGGCTTGAGCTGGCGCCCGGCATCACCGGGATGTGGCAGGTCCTTGGGCGCACGAACATTCCTTTCGTCGAGATGGTCAAGCTCGATTACGTCTACGTGACCAACTGGTCGCTATGGACCGATATCAAGTTGATCCTGAAGACGCTGCCAATCGTCTTGGGGCGGCGAGGGGCAAACTAGTCATCCTTCACAACCGAGCTGACTAGGAGGTATCGGTGATTTCGCTAGGGGACGCGGGTGGGCCCCTGCCGACGACTCGAGCCGGGTTACCGGCGACCGTCGTGTCCGCCGCCACGTCCGCGGTCACAACTGCCCCTGCCCCCACAAGCGCCCTTTCGCCGATCCGCACCCCACCGAGTATCACAGCCCCGGAGCCAATCGTCGCCGCATCCTCGACGATGACCTCCAGTTGTTCCCAGTCGTTCCGGACCTGCAGAGAGCCGTCCGGATTAGTCGCCCGGGGGAACTTGTCGTTGACGAATACGACACCGTGACCGATGAACACTCCATCCTTGATCCGCACTCCAGCACAAATGAACGTATGACTTTGGATCTTGCAACGGGCCCCTACCACCGCTCCCGCCTGAATCTCGACGAAGGGACCGATCCGAGAGTGATCTCCCACCGTGCAGCCATAGAGGTTTGTGAAGCTGTGAACAGTGGTCGCTTCGCCGAAGTGACAGGCGACGATTAGGCGATGAGGTGCTTCGTTGCTCGGCCGATCGCGCATTGCGCAGTGACTGGAAACTCGACTCATGCCGCCGAGGCGACATTGTTTCCCGGTTCGGAGACTATCTGGTGTGGAGCGGAGCCCCGAACCTTCCGATCCGTCACGACCTCCGACTCATACTCGGTAGCGCCGGCCCGGCGAAAGGCCACGGTATTTGGCCGTGCCCACTCCGCTGACACGCAGTTCGGAGCATCAGGCGACCGGACGTCGCACGCGCATATCGCAGCTTGTGGAATAGGTCGACAGGCTTTCGACGTCCAGACGCGTACCTTCTTGCAATTGAGCGAGAGCCGGGCTTGCCTCGATCGGATTCTTCGTCCTGCGGGGTCGGTTCCTGGTCCATCGGATCTCCAACGCCGGCCACTTGCAGCGCCGGAATCTGCTGCAGTGCCTCGACTCCGGATGGCCGCTCGAGAGGGGCGTTGACCAGATGAAGGTTTGGATCGACCTTGCCAATTCCCCCCACCCCCTGCTCTTCGCGCCGGTAGTGCGCCGGTTAGCTGAGCTCGGCGCAGAGGTCGAGGTCACCGTCCGCGACCACGCACAGACGGCAGAACTCGCCCTCGCACGTTGGCCGCAGGCACGGGTCGTGGGCGGCCCTAGTCCCGGGGGCAGGCTCGCGAAGACGCGCACGATGGCGTCAAGGGTCGCTGAGCTCGTACGCTGGGCTCGTGCGGTCCGCCCAGATGTCGCCCTTTCCCACAATTCCTATGGACAGCTCCTCGCGGCTCGAGCGCTAGGCATCCCAGGCGTCACGGCGATGGACTTCGAGCATCAGCCCGCCAACCACCTCGCATTTCGTAGTGCTAGGCGAATCCTCCTGCCGGAGGCCGTCCCGACCGTGGCGGTGAGCCGTCAAGGGGCTCGACCGGGAAAGGTCGTGCGCTATCCAGGCCTCAAGGAGGAGCTCTATCTCGGCGACTTCGAGCCGGATCCGGGCGTCCTCAATCGGCTCGGCATCGAGCGCCGGAATGGACTCGCGGTGGTCGTGGCACGAACCTCTCCTGCAGGGGCCGCCTACCACCGCGGGGAGAACCCACTGCTCGTTGAGACCCTTCGATTCCTCGCCCGCCAAGCTGAGGTCGAGAGTGTCGTACTCGCCCGCCATCCCGCCCAGCAGCGGGGCGTCGAATCGCTGGGGTTGCCCAACTGCCGGGTCCCGAGACGGGCCGTGGATGCCCGCTCCCTGTTGCTCCAAGCGGATCTTTTCATCGGGGCTGGTGGGACGATGACTCGCGAGGCCGCCCTCCTCGGAGTGCCGACCTACAGCCTCTTCGCCGGGGCGATCCCGGCGGTCGATCGGTGGCTGGAGGATCAGGGAGCGCTGCGCCGTCTGACGACTCCGGCGGATCTTGGTCGCGTGCGCCCGCGATCGACGGTGCTAACCGACCTTGGAGGCCTGCGAGAGCGAGGCCACACGATCGAAGAGGTTTTTGCTGAGACGACGCTGACGGCAGCCGGCGCGGGGCAGGCATCGTGAGCGGTGCCTCCGGACCGGCCAGTCTGACGAGCGTCCCTTTCGTCGACCTTGAGCGCGAGCACGCCCCCTTGCGCGAGAAACTGAGCGCCGCGATGGAAAACATGCTCGAACGTGGCGATTTCATCCTCGGCGAGGCGCTCGAGCAATTCGAGCGTCAGTTCTCGGCATACCTCGGGGTCGAGTACTCGATCGGCATCGGCTCAGGGACGGCAGCGCTGACGATCGCCCTGCGTGCCGCCGGGATAGGTCGTGGGGATGAGGTCCTCGTCCCGGCCCACACATACATCGCCTCAGCTCTTGGCGTCGTCCATTCAGGTGCGACCCCGGTCTTCTGTGACGTCGGGGCCGAGACCGGGCTTATCGACCTCGGTTCGGCCGAGTCTCAGGTCACGGAGAGGACCGCGGCGGTGTTGGCCGTCCACCTGTACGGCCAAGCGTGCGACATGGATGCGGTTCAGCTATTTGCCGACCGCCGGGGACTAGCCGTTCTTGAGGACGCGGCGCAGGCTCACGGCGGGGCCTGGGATGGCCGGAAGTTGGGGTCGTTCGGCCTGGCGTCGGCTTTCAGCTTCTTTCCCAGCAAGAACCTGGGCGCGCTCGGCGATGGAGGCATGGTCTGCACGAACGATCCTGAGGTCGCCGCGTCCACGAGGTGCTACCGCAACCTCGGACAGCGCGCAAAGGGCGAGCACCTCATCGCTGGATATAACGAGCGGCTCGACACCCTTCAGGCTGCGTTTCTAAGCGTGAAGCTACGCATGCTGGACGAGTGGAACGACTCGCGTCGTGCAGCCGCCACATGGTATCGGGACCATCTGCCGCCCGGGCTTGGCGCTCTCGCCGAACGGCCCGGCGCTCGCGACGTCTACCACCTGTTTCCGGTTCGCGTCGCCGGCCGAGATGATGTCGCCAAGAAGCTCGCAAAGGTCGGTGTGCAGACGGGCATCCATTACCCAGCCGCGGTGCACCACCAACCGCCTTTTTCCGGGCACACCGAGGCGTTTCCGGTTTCGGAGGATTGGGCGAGGGATGAGCTGTCCCTGCCGATGTTCGCCTACCTGACGGAGTCTGAGGTCCAGCGGACCTGCGACGTGCTGCGGCATGCCTGTGGCCTGTCGGGAGCGGTCGAGGAGCGCGCGGGATAATGTCGCGCCAGATCGCCCGACGCTTAAAGGACGGCCGCGTAGAGCTCGTCGACGTTCCTGAGCCCTCTGCGGGGTCGAGCAGCGTCGCCGTCCGAGTTTCAGCAAGCGTGCTCAGCTCAGGTACGGAGCGCGCGACGTTGGAGACCGCACGCAAGAGCCTTGTACAAAAGGTCCGTGCACGACCGGACCAGGTGAAACAGGTGATCGATAAGGCCCGGGATATCGGCGTCCGCGACACCATGGCATTCGTTCGACAGCGGCTCGAGGAGCTCGGGCCGCTTGGCTACAGCGCAGCCGGCGAGGTAGTAGAGGTCGGGTCGACGGTGCGCGGCGTCACCGTCGGAGATCGCGTCGCCATCGGGGGCGGTGGAATGGCCAACCACGCCGAGCTCGACATCGTCAGTTCGCTGCTTACCGCCCCGGTCCCCGACGAGGTGACTCTCGAGCAGGCCGCGTTTGCCACCTTGGGCGCAATTGCGATCAATGGCTTTCGCCGATCCGAGGTCCAGGTCGGTTCCCGCGTGGCGGTGATCGGTCTCGGCTTGATCGGTCAGCTCGCATCCCGAGTCGCCCGCGCCGCAGGTTGCCGGGTACTTGGGGTAGACCTGAGGGACGATCTGCTCGACCTGGCCCGGATGGCTGGCGTGGAGGCGGTTCTGAGATCTGACGTTACATCCGCAGGGTGGGCGGGGACTGCGGATGCGGTCTTGGTCTGCGCCGCGACCACTTCGACAGACCCGGTGACCCTCGCGGCGGAGCTCGCCAGGGATAGGGCACCGGTGGTGGTCATCGGGGACGTGAAGATGAACGTCCCGCGAACCCCGTTTTACGAGAAGGAGCTGGACCTCCGGTTGTCCCGCTCCTACGGCCCCGGCCGATACGACGCCAGCTACGAGGTCCACGGGCTCGATTATCCGATCGGGTACGTCCGCTGGACAGAGCAACGAAACATGGTTGCCTTCCTCGATCTCGTCGCCGACGGCAAGCTCGACCCCTTGGAGCTCGTCAGCCATCGGGTCCCGTTCTCACAGGCTGAGGATGCGTTTTCGCTCCTCAGCTCGGACGAGCCCGTGGTCGCGATCGTTCTCGGATACGGCGAGCAGGTCGATGTGTCGGAGCCCGAGGAAGTGATTTCCGCGTCCGGTGGCGGCGATCGCCGGTCGGCGTCGTTTCGCGAGGCCCGGCGCGCCCCCAAACGTGTGATGAGAGCAAAACCCCGGCTTGGCCTAATTGGGGCCGGCGGATTTGCGACCGCGACAATCATCCCCGGATTGATGAAGGCAGGCTTCGAACTCGGGGCCGTTGCCTCCCAGTCAGGGCTCTCAGCCGAGGGCGCGCGGAGACGATTCGGGTTCGAGGCCGTGAGCGCGGATGCCGCAGAGCTCCTGGCCCGCGACGACTTGGACCTGGTGGTTGTTGCAACTCGACACGATTCCCACGCCCGGCTCGCCACGCAGGCGCTCGAAGCCGGGGTGGCGGTCTACGTCGAGAAACCACTCGCTCTCAGTTTTGACGAATTGACGCAAGTGCGCGCCGCCCAGATGTCGAGTGGAGCGCCGCTTCTCGTTGGGTTCAACCGGCGTTACGCGCCGCTGGCGGCCGAACTGCGTGCCCTTCGCAGCCCGAGGCTGATGGTGTACCGCGTCAACGCCGGCCGCCTCGATCCTGTCCATTGGACCAACGACCTGGCTCGCGGGGGCGGTCGCCTCAAGGGTGAGGGCTGCCACTTCGTCGATTTCCTGTGCGATCAAGCCGCCGGCGATCCAGTCTCGGTGCTTACCCACGGCTTCACCTCCTCACCCGTGCTTCCGCTCGCCGCGACCGACAATTTCAGTCTCCAGATCACCTTTGCCGACGGCAGTGTGGGTACGCTCCACTATGCGGCCGACGCGCCGACTGGTCCCGGTAAGGAACGCTTCGAAAGTTCTGCTCCTGGTGCATATGCGGTACTTGAGGATTTTCGCAAGGCGACGATATGGTCACCCTCGAAGCGATCTATCGGTCGCGGGCGACAGGACAAAGGTTGGGCCGCGCAGTATTCGGTGCTCGCCGAGGTTGTTCGCGGAACCCGTCCGCCGCCCTCAATCGATAGTTACGTTGTGTCGACTTTGACGACGCTGGCGGCGGCGCGGAGCCTTGAGACAGGGCATCCAGAGCTGGTGTTTGAGCGGCTGGAGGGTGTGCGTCCCTCAGAGGCGGCCCAACCATGAGCCGGCATGATCTCAGCTTCGCTGATGCTTATGACGAGCACATTTGGGATGTGTACGGGTTCCTTAGGGTTGGGCGGTACTTGCCCTTCTCACGGACAGGCGATGACGACTGTACTCGTCATTTGGAGGGCTGTCATCGCGACCTCCCTCCATTCGTCTGATTGCATTGGCGCCCTAGCATGCTACACAGAGCTAGTCCGGAGACCTGTTGTTTCGGCGGCCGTCATAAACCCGTGGTGTTAGTGACGCGGATTCAGCGAAGTGAAGAGAATCTAGCGGCCATGTAGCGGCCATGCCACCAACAGGTGGCACCGTCCGAACAGAAACCGTCGACAAGATTGACGGCAAAGAGAGCACACACCAACCAAGGAAACAGTGGACACGACACCAGCATGCACGCTTCCGGCGGCGAATAGTGCCGGAGCGGTGTCGGTTGACGACGCCGAGCGCGCTGAGCTCGTGCGTGGATTGGCCGCGATCGAGGCATGGGGGCATGAGCGCCAATGGGTGGGGCCTGATCCGTACGAAGGGCTAAACGCCACCCGCTTCGTCGGGCCTCTCAAGCAGACTCGTCTCGGCCGACAGCTGCTCGTCCAAGCCGTGAAGCGTTCGCCGCTCGATCTGAGACCGCTGCTCGGTGTACCACCGGGACTGAACGCCGCGGCGCTGGCGTGGGTTACGTCGAGCTACGCTCTGGACGGATTCTTACCCGAAGACCTGCGCATGGCACGTCTCGAAGAGTGTATCCAGAGGCTCCAGCGCCTTAGGCTCAATCGCTTCGAGGAGGCTTGCTGGAGCTATCACTGGGATCTCCAGACGCGGGTCTTCTTTTATCCAAAGACGGATCCGAATACCATCGCCACCTCGTTCGCGGCAATGGCCTTCCTCGATGCCTATGAGCGTACGGGAGAGCCGCACCTTCTCGAAGTGGCCATGAGCTCCGGTGACTTTTTTCTCCGCCGCGTCCCGCAGACGAAGGCCGAAGGGGGTGCGTATTTCGGGTATCTAGTCGGCGACCGCAGTCCTATTCACAACGCGAATTTACTCGCCTGTGCGGTGCTTGCCCGCCTCGCACGCCACGGCGGGCCGCCTCGCCTTAAGGCTGCCGCTCGGGCCGGGGTAGGTTTCGCCCTGGCGCACCAGCGGCCTGACGGCTCGTGGCCGTACGGGGAGAAGCCGGACCTGAAATGGGTAGATAACTTTCATACCGGATATGTGCTGGACAGCCTGATGATCTGCCACGAGGCCGGAATTGACGACCGGATACCGTCGGCCCTTGAGCGGGCTCTCGATCATTACCGACGGAAGCTTTTCCTCTCGGATGGGACCCCAAAGTACTTCGCGGACTCCGTATACCCGATCGATGCTCAGTCGATCGCCCAGGGAATACAGACCTTGGCCCTGGCCTCTACCTACGACCCGGCGAATGCGGACCTGGCGTGGAAGGTATACCGGTACGGTCGCAGACGCATGCGAAGGGCCGACGGCACGTATTTCTTCCAGCGTCGTAGGTTTTGGAAAAATCCGACTACTCACGTTAGGTGGGTCATGGCCCCCATGATGCTAGGCCTAACGCACCTGCTTCGGACAACCAAGCCCGGCGCCACGCATGCCAACCGGCCGGCGGGTGACCCCTAAGCCGCGCGCATCACTGGATGGCCTGTCCTTGTTGGCCCAGCGCCTGGGATCGCTCCCTGTGCTTGCCGTCAGGGACACGGCCAGGGCCGCGTACGACTCGCTGGTGCAGCCCAGGCTTGGCGTTCGAGGTAACGCGCTCCGGTCGGCAATCGACTGGCTTTGCATGACCCACGAGGTCACGGGCCGACGTGGCTCGTCCAAGGGGTTCTCGCTCCTGTTCGGCTGGCTGCCCGCGTTTCCGGAGACCACCGGTTACGTGATCGGAACCCTCCTAGCCTATTCGAGGCTCACATCAGAGGATCGGTATGCGCGCCACGCTCGCGAGATGGGGGACTGGGAGCTCGAGGTTCAGTACGCAGACGGCGGGATCATGCAGGGCCTCCTCGATGGCCGAGGGAGGCCTCCGGAAGTCTTCAATACGGGGATGGTCATGCATGGCTGGCTGGACCTGTCCTTAGCGGAAGGCGGCCGTGAATATATTGCTGCGGCAGAGCGGGCGGGTCGATTCGTGCTTCGGACCCAGGACGCGGACGGCGCTTGGCGCGGGGAGCACTCGTACCTCGGAATCCCGCATACCTACATGTCACGCGTGTCGTGGGCGCTGCTTCGGCTCGCCCGCCTCTCGGGGGAGCAGGCCTACGAGGCCGCCGCTCGAAAGAATCTCGACTGGGTGGTCTCCATGCAGCGAGACAACGGCTGGTTCGAAGCATGCGCCTTCAAGCCGGGGGCATTGCCCAATACCCACGGAATCGCCTACACCCTCCGTGGTCTTCTCGAAAGCCACGCCCTCCTCGACCATGAGCCCTACCTGAAGTCCGTTATGAGGGCTTCAGAGGTGCTAATCCGGAAGCTGGAAGTTCTCGGCACACTGCCGGCGACATTTGACTCATCCTGGGAACCGACCGCGCGGTATGTGTGCCTCACCGGGCTCGTTCAGCTCGGTGGCGTTTGGCTACGGCTTTACGAGGTAACCGGCGATGCCCGGTTTCTCAATGCAGGATTGAAGGCGGTCGATCTCGCCGCCGCTCACCAGGAGCGCCGATCACGGCCCCCTCTTCAGGGTGCGCTGCCGGGATCTTTTCCCATTTTCGGTCGCTACGCCCCACTTCAGTGCCCCAACTGGGCGACCAAGTTTCTCGCCGATGGGCTGATGCTAAGGGACGAGTGCCTGCCCGCAGCATGAAAATCGTGCTTCTTTCGAGGTATCCCGGTGTCGACACGCGGGACTGGAAGCGGCGCCTTGGGACGCGACTGCTAGAACAGGGCGCTGAGATCTCGCTCGTGTACAGTCGCTCGCACCTGACTGATCAGCTAAGCGCAGGGCTTAAGCAGTTCGGACCTAGCCTGCCGCGCAAGTATCTCGCCTTGCGATCCGGGAAGCATGCGTTGGGGCCGTCGAGTTCGGCACCTCCGGCGCCAAATCTCGCTACGTGGGCAAGAGAGCACGATCTCGAGGTCTCGCTTCATCGAAGGCTCGACGACTCCGACTGCCTCGAGCGCCTGCGTGCGATCGCCCCGGACGTGATCGTGCTTGCTGGCGCTGACATCGTTCCGAGGGCGGTTTTGGAAATTCCCGCAATCGGAACACTGAACGGGCATTACGGCCTGCTCCCGCGATACCGAGGAATGAACGTCACCGAGTGGAGCATCTTTCACGACGACCCGGTCGGGGTGACCATTCATTACGTTGATCGCGGCATCGACACCGGGGCGATCGTTTCGAAAGAGCTGATCCCCGTGGAGAGTGGCGAGGGTTTGGAGGATCTACGCCGCAAGCACCAGCAGTCGGCATCGCGCCAGCTGGCTGAGGCCTGTCGGCGACTCTCCATGGGCCACGTGAAAGGAGTTCCGCAACGGGCCTCCGAGGGGAGGCAGTACTACCGGATGCATCCGGCGCTGCGAACGTCGGTGGAGAGGAGGCTCGCGAACGGGATCTACCGTTGGCTCGACGTGCCGGCCGATTCTCTGCATGAGCGTGTGCGCGCCTCAGAGGCGGCCCAACCATGAGCGGGCATGATCTCAGCTTCGCTGATGCTTATGACGAGCACATTTGGGATGTGTACGGGTTCTTTGGCTACCGGGTTGGCTCGCGCGAAATAGCCGAGGACCTGACTCAGATGACCTTCGAGCGGGCGTTGCGCGCGTGGAACCGTTTTGATCCGGCCAGAGCGAGCGCGAAGACTTGGTTGCTGGCGATCGCGCGGAACCTGCTCATCGACCACTACCGTCAGGATCGATCGCATCTTCACGAGGAATTAGGAGAGGAACAGACAAAGGCGGAGCTAGGTTCGCTCCAGCCCCTCGATCAAAGCCTGGGCCTTGCGCCCGAGCTTGCCGAGGCGCTTGCGACTCTGAGTACACGGGAGCGGGAGTTGCTTGCGCTGCGGTTCGGGGGGGATCTCACAGGTCCGGAGATCGCTGAGGTGACCGGGCTTTCGCTGGCGAACGTGCAGCAGATCCTCTCCCGGTCCCTTCGTCGCCTGCGCTCACAGCTCGAAGCAGAAGCCGTGCGTACCTAGGGAGAGAGCGGGCCCGCCCCGGCCAGACCTGCGGCGGCGACGGTGACGAGCAGCGTTCCGGAACATGCGTAAGCAACGATCAGGCTTCGGAGGTGGGCCGGGCGTGTCCGCCGTCGTTGCGACAGAAGTTGCCGCTTGACCTCGCCGCGGAACGCCGGGCGCGGAGTGGGGCGCGAGCCCTCGAGTAGTTGCTCGATCTCCCGCAGTTCAGTCTCGTGATTGGATTCCATTGGATCGATTAGTGGGCAAACAGGGTTGACCGCGGGTTGAGTGAGCGTGCCTCTCGGTACGCCGCGACTGCGGCACGCGCGTCCCCTCGGAACGCCTCGATGCGGGACAGCACCAGCCATGTCCGCCAGTTCGTAGCCTCGTCCCGAGTTGCGGCGCGGGCCGAGACTGCCGCAGCATCGAGATCCCCCTGAAGCTCGAGCACCAAGGCCTGCTGAAGATGCGGCGTGGCTGCCCAGGGCTGGATCTCGGCCCCGCTCCGGGCCTTGTCGAGGGCAAGACTCAGGTCACCGGCCTTGACATCCGACTGACTGGCGCGGACCGAACTCGTTCCGGCGAGCGTGATCGCAATTGCGGCGACGGCAACCGCAGACAGCGCGATGAGGATCACCCGGGAGCCTGGCGAAGCACTTCCAGTCCGCTGGCTACGGCTCCCGCCGAGCAACGCTCCGGCGAGCAGCAGAAAAGTCACTGGGATCACCGTGAGCTCCCATGCCCAGTCGATCGCTGCAGCGACAGCGAAGACAACGCCCGCCGTTGTCGCCGCCGCATACCACCGCCGAGACGTGGCCGAGGCGGTGAACGATCGCCATACACCGAATGCCAGGGTCCCGAAAACGAATGCGGAAATCAGGATCAGACCAACCAAGCCGAGCTCCGCGTACGTCTCGAAAAACATCGAATGAGCATCGCGGACGAAGCCGGGCAGCGACCCCTCGCGCGCCCAGTAAAACTCGTAAGTCCCAGGCCCGATGCCGGTGAGCGGGTCGCTCGCACCGGCGTCGATCGCGGTCTCCCAGTACTGGTACCGGCCATTACCGCTGGCACTCTCAAACCGTTCGGCCGAACTGGTTTCGGGGCCAATCGGCTGCTTAAACTCGTCCCAGCGCTCCGAGAGCTCGCTCGGTACACCCGCGAGCAGGGCTATCGAGATCGCCGTCAGCAGCAGTGCCGCAAAGCCCGCACGCGCGGCCGCCCGACTGACTTGCGGTTGCGGGATCAGCTCGTAACGCTCAGCGAGGCCAAGCGCAGCTCGCATGAGACCCACTCCTACGCAGACGACGAGCGCGACAGCGAGCATCTCATTGCCCTGGTTCAGGGCTACTTGCGTTGAGAGGCCATCCTCAAGCGCGTCGCGCTGCGTCGCTGCCGCTATCAGTAAGGCGCTGCCCGCACCTGCTAGCAACAGCGTTGGCATTGCCGAGAGGCGCCGTGGATAAAGCGCGAGCAACGCGATCAGGCCTACTGCGATCTCGACAGCCCCGCCGCGAGAGAACGTGTAGAAGGCCGCGAGCGCCATTATCGGCACAGCTGCTGTTGCCAGCGCTTGGACCACTACCCGACGCGCTTCGATCGCGATCACGAGCATCAGCGGCACACCGATCGCCATTAGCGCGGCGAGGCCGTTCCAGTAGTTCACGGGGTAGTTGAGACGTGCCCGCGCGGACTCAAAGGCCGCACCGGTCGCGTCCGCGGGAAACCAGCTCGGATGAAGGCGCGAAAGAAGCGCCAGCGCGCCGACGACTGCCAGTGCCGATCCCACCGAGTAAACAGTTCGTCGCAGCCCGTCGCGGCCTTGCGCTGCCATGACCAGTACGAGGACACCGACATATGTAGCGACTCGGGCAAGTTCAACAACGGTTCGCTCTTCCGATTCCGACCACGAGACGGCGAGGGCGTTCCATGCGGCGAACGCGGCGAGCAGGCCGATCCCAGCCCATGCGGCCCGAGACAAGCGGGCGGTGGGCAGGATCCCCACGATCGCGCCGAGCAGCACGGTCCACCACACGGCGATCCCGATCTCGCTACGCACGATGGCGTCATAGCCGCCGCCTTGGAGGGCGAGGTACAGGACCAGAGCGAACGGAAGCACCGTTCCAGCGAGCACCGGGCCAAGATCGGAACGCAGCGCTTCGAGGCCCCGCGGTAGCGCGAGTCGGCCGGTCAGCCCGGTCCCAGTCCCAGGTGTCAAGCTATGAGGATCGGCCGGCATCCGCACAAACATACGTGTTCGCCCCCGTCTCGCTGACGTGTGTCAGCCGCGGCTGATCGGGAACGTATGGGTTGACATGCGCAGGGTTTCGATGCTTCTAGTCGCGCTGCTCGCGGTCGGGTTAGTGCTGCCCGCGGCTGCCTTGGCTCAGGACAACTCCGCCATCGACGAATACACCGAGAGCGTCCCTGGCGCTGGCGGCGACCATCCCAGCCATGACCAAGGTGGCGGAGGTTCTGGGGGAGGCGGCGACGGCGGAGCGTCCTTGCCGCAATCGAACGCAGACGCGCTTGAGTCGGAGGGCGCAGCTGCCACAGCCGCCGCAAACCTTGCCGAGGCCACCGCGCCGGACCGCCCGGCAGGGGCCGGCTCTGTGCGCGACCCTGGGGCCAACGAGTCGGCGAGCAGCTCGGGCGGCGAGTCGCAGGATGACGCTGGCCAAGGCGCTCCCTCGATCGGCGATGTTGTCGGGGGGGTCACCGGTGGATCTGATTCCGACGGCCTCGGGATTTGGCTCCTGGTCATTCTGGGGGCGACGCTCGTCGCGGCGATCGCGCTCGCACTCGCCCGGTGGCGGCGCGGCCCAGGCGAGCCCACGCAGGCTTGAGCTTGCGCATGCGAGGCACGCGCCGCCGCACAACGTCGGCGGCGGTGATGACCGCGTGGTGCCTGTTGGTCGTTGCGCCAGCGGCGGCCAGCGCCGCGTTCATGACGGGCCTCTCCGGAAACGAATACACGTCGTCTGACTCGTCGGAACGCGACCGCTGGTTCGACGAAACCACGGCGGCCGGTGCCGAGGTCATCCGGGTCAACGTCCTATGGAGTGCGACGGTTTCCGGCCGGCCCACAGATCCCTATAGCCCAATGGACCCGGCCTATGACTTCGGCGACCTCGATGCCGCAGTCCAGGACGCCGCTGAACGGAATATCGAGGTGATGGTGACTCTGTACGGGGCGCCGGCGTTCGCAGAGGGCCCGGATCGAGCAGCTTCCGCCCCAGCCGGCACATGGAAACCGGACCCGGCTGAATATGCCGCCTTCGCTCGCGCCGTCGCGTCGCGTTACTCGGGATCCTTCCAGGGGCTTTCGCGCGTCCGCTACTTCCAGGCCTGGAACGAACCAAACCTAAGCCCCTACCTCAATCCCCAATGGGACGGAGGACGTGCGTTCGCCGCGAGCCACTACCGACGAATGCTCAATGCCTTCGACGAGGCTGTCCACGGGGTGCGCGGGGATAATGTCGTCGTCACAGCGGGCACCGCTCCGTTCGGCGATACCCCGGGCGGTAACCGGATCCGGCCACTCCGCTTCTGGCGCGAGGTGCTCTGCCTGAAGAAGAAGAACAACGGCAAGCTGAAAGGGGCCTCCTGTCCCGAGAAGGCCGAGTTCGACATCCTCGCCCATCACCCGATCCAAACATCGGGCGGGCCGCGACAGAGCGCCTTCCATCCGGACGATGCGACTACGCCGGACTTCAAACATGTCGTCGATACCCTGCGCGCGGCTGAGAAGCGCAACAAGGTCGCCGGGGGGCGGCACGACGCATGGGCTACGGAGATCTGGTGGGAGTCCAATCCGCCGGATGAGGCGGACGGAGTGCCATTGAAACGGCACGCAGCTTGGAATCAGGAGTCGCTCTACCTATTGTGGAAACAGGGAGCGAGTGCCGTTATCAATCTTTTGATCCGCGACACTGAGTTCGATCCCCAGGATCCAAGCCGCTCAATAGAGGCGGGCTTGTTCTTTCACGACGGCGCTCCGAAACCCGCATTCACGGCGTGGCGGTTCCCGTTCGTCACGGACCGGCAAGACAAGCATCGGTTGCTGGCGTGGGGGAAGTCTCCTGCGGCGGGGAGGCTGGTTATCGAAAGCAAGCACGGCGGAGGCTGGCGCCGCGAAGCGACCCTCAATGTCTCGGCCGGCGAGGTCTTTTCGACGGAGCTGGGGATCACGGGCAAGGCTTCTTTGCGCGCTGCGGTCGCCGGCGAGCGGAGCCTGGTCTGGCATCAACGCTGAGGCGTCCGGGCTGTCAGCAATGGTTCAGCCGGTCCGTATGGGGGCATTGAGCGTCGTAAGGCCATCCAGTCAGACCCGAGGGTAGGAGTCAATGAATAAGTTCCCCGCGCTACTCATCGCCGCGCTGGTTGCGACCTGCGCGTTTTCAGTCGTCGCCGCCTCCGGCAAGGCCACGGAGGAGGTCGCATCCACGGTCACCATCAAGTTCGAGGCCGGCGGCAGCGCCCCCTACTACGAACAGGATCAGTTCAAGGGCAAGGTGAAGGGGGACGAGGGCTGCAAGAAGGACCGGCGCGTGAAGGTCGTCAAGGAGGGCGGCGGGGTCGTCGGCAAGGACGACACCAATGAGAGTGGCCGCTACTCAGTACCGGCCAGCAACCCGACCGGTGACTTCTTCGCCAAGGTGAAGAAGGCGACGATCGAGAAGAACAACGGCGACAAGATCAAGTGCCTGAAGGCGAAGTCGGACTCGATCTCTGTTCCGTAGTTCAGCGCGAGCCCCGAAGGCTCTAGAGGACTGAGGCGACGGCCGCGCGAGAGCGCGGCCGTCGGTCGTTCTAGCGCTTACGGCGCGCTTCGAGCTGCTTCTTGACGCGCAGCGGGGAGCTCGTGCCGGCGCCGATGGGACGCTCCACGCCCGCGATCCAGTGGCCGCGCTGAGGCTCTTTGATCCGGCACTGAGCACGACCGTTCTTCGCGTAGGCGCGGCAGGCGAAACGGGACTTGCTGGGGCGGTGCCCGCGGCTGAGATAGAGCGTGACGCCGTCTTTGTCGCGTAGCGAGATCTCCAGGCGGCGGGTGTGGCGGGAGACGTGGATGTCGCGCATCCGCCACCGCGCGCGCGCCTCTGCCGGCTCAGCCGGTGCGGCCCCACCGAAGGCGATGAACGCGTTCAGCGGCGAGCCGAGGTTCCAGTGGGTCTCGAGATACTCGCCAGGCTCGGGAGCGGAGTCGAAGTAGTCGTCGAAGTTGCAGTCAAAGCGGGCGGTCCCCGGGCAGTTGTTGATAGGGCCGTCCTGGTGCAGGTTGCCGCCGTCGGGCGAGTAGCACATCACGTCGTCTTCCTCGTAGCAGTGCCCGCCGTCGCCGGTCGAGTTCGGCGCGCCGTACTGGACCGCGCCCATGTTGTGGCCGCTCTCGTGCATCGGCGTCTCGCCGTACCAGCAGGCGGAGTAGATGACCGCGTAGCCGCCGCCCTGGTTGGCGAGGTTGTCGGCGCTGAGCGTCTCGTCGTCGGCGTAGGAGGCGATCCCGCAGCTGCCGCCGGCGCTGCCGTCGAAGAAGATCGTGTAGTCGACTAGCTGGGAATCAAAGCCTGCGTCGCGCGCCGAGGTGACGATCTCCGAGAAGCTCGTTCCAGAGCTCGAGAAGCCGTCGACGCTGATCTCGCCGGCGCCGGTGCAGCGGACGCGGTAGTCGGCGCTCGGACCCCCGCTTTGCAGCGACTCCTCGTTGAGGACGGCGTTCATCCGCCGGATCGCGGCCTGGATCCGAGGCCGGACGGACGCCAGCGCGTCGGCGGAGCCGTTGGGATGCGCGTAGAGGATCCGCTGCGCTTCGGTGGCGGCGCAGGCCGGTGGCCGCTCGGCGCTGCCGGGCTCAAAGCCGACGCCCTTGGGCAGCTCTCGCTCCAGCGGCGACTCGAGCTCCCGCGGCGGTGGCGCGGAGTCGGGGCCGTGGGTGAGCAGCGCCGGCCCGGTCTCGGGGCGCACGCGGTAAAGGCCGGAGTCGGTGCGGCTCGCCTCCTGTCCTGCCACGCGCCGAACCTCGGCGCTGACCGGGCCGTCGCCGGCCGCGGCAGCGAGCGGTGCGACCGCACCCAGGGACGCAAGCGCGCACCCGGCCACAGCAACTGTCCATCCCAACCTCGGTGCCATGCACCCCCATCGGGCATGGCGGTGATCGCGTCGAAGAGTCCGCCCGCAGCTAGGTCATCCGTCCAGGTTGACCAGAACCCGCTGCAAATCGGGATTCAAGCCGCGCCGCCGGCGGCCGATCAAACCCTGCGTGAGGTCGATTCGGGTCATCTGCGGCGCGTTGCTCGCGCTTGCGCTCGGCGCCTCGGTCGCCGCTGCCGACCTGTACCCCGGCAGCTACAACGCCAGGGCCAAGGGTGTGAGCGTCAAGCTCGACATCGGCCAGAGCGGTGGCGGCTCACTCGCCTACTCGATGAAGACCGCCTGCGGTAAGAGCAAGGGCAAGCTCGAGCTGTCGAAGTCCGGCGCCGAGCTCAAGGGCCGCAGGGTGAGCCGCGGGCCGGAGGCGACGCTGCGCACGACGGTCGCCAAGGTCGCCCTCAACGGTGGCGGCAGCGAGGTCGTGGGGACGATCAAGGAGTCACTCAAGGGCGGCGACAGCGAGCTCGCGGGCTGCCGCGCGAAGCGCGCGTTCAGCGCCAGCGTCGAGCAGGCCGACGGCTTCGTGCCGAGCCGCGACGACGGGCATTACTCCGGCACCGGTCCCAACGGCCTGCCGATCAGCTTTGACATCGTCAGCGTTGACGACAACGCGCGAGTGGAGGACCTCGCCGTCGATGTGACCGCGGACTGCTTCGACGAGTCGGCGGAGGACGCCGTGGACATCCCGATGGTTACCCACATCACCGGGATGTCGGGCCGGGTGGCCAAGGACGGCACCTTCTACATCGAGTATGCGCCGGATGAGGACACCGAGTACGAGTTCGACGGCGAGCTCAGTGATGGCGCTGCCGACGTCGATGTGATCATCGGCGGGAACTTCGACGCCAACGGCAACCCCAACTCCGCGGGCCCGTTCACCTGCGACAGCTGGGGCGACATTTACGACGCCCGGCGCGACTAGCCGCTTCAGCCTGGCGTGCCCTCAGGCCGGCTCGCCTACAGTTTGAGCCGCGGTGGAGGATCAGGGACTTCGTCAGGCAGAGGACAGCTCGGCGCGAGTTGGGGAGCTCGAGCTCGAGTGCGAGAGAGCCAAGGAGCGTTGGGCGACGTGCGCAGCCGAGCATGCTCGGCTTCAACAAGGTGGGCGATCACCTTGGAAAAGGAGCCGCCGCAAGGTAGAACGCTCCGCGGCGGAGCTTGAGGACGCGCTTTCAGAGTATGGCCAGGCTTGGCGCCGGCTCGAGGATGCGCGACGGGAGGCCGGGCTCATCGAACCCGTAGCCCCAATCTCCGAGCGACCAGCGGAGGTCGTGGAGAACAAGTCCAAGGTCGTGGAGAACAAGTCCAAGGTGAGCCTGAGCCGCGCCACCCTCGACGAGCTGCGAGACGCGGGGATGTCGGCCACCCAAGCACGGCGAGTGATGCGTTATCACGAAACGCATGGAGATTTCGCCAGCATCGATGGGCTGGACGCCGTGCCCGGCTTCCCCGAGGCGCAGCTCGCCAAGATCAAGCAGCGCCTGATTCCCTGAGAGGCGCCGCGGCGCTATCCTTGCTCGGTCCTCGTGCTTCGCCCTTGACGGGTGCGGCGGAGGTCTTTTTTCTGTCCGGACCGAAACATGAGCGGCCGGCGGTAGTGATCAGGAGAGCAGATGGCTCGCGGAGAAGTCCGAATCGCTGTCACCCTCGCCTGCGAGGAGTGCAAGCGGCGCAACTATCAGACGAACAAGTCGCGGCGAAACACGCCGGACCGGATCGAGATGCGCAAGTACTGTCGTTGGTGCGGGCATCACACCTCGCACAAGGAAACGCGCTAGCGCGCTGACCGTGGCGAAGACCCGCGCACAGCGAAAGGCCGAGCAGCGCCGCCGCCAGCAGCAGCAGGCCCAGCGCCCGGACGGGGCGCCGTCGCCGACCGAGACCGACACCGAGGCCCAGCACCAGACCCAGGTGCCCGAGTCGGCCGACGTGATCGAGGCCGAGCTCGCCGAGCAGGGCGCCGACCTCGACTCGCTTCGAGGCGAGCCCGCCGAGACCCCGGCTCCCGCGCCGTCGCGCGCCGACGTCGGCCGTCCCGCGGGCGCCGAGGTCGAGCCGGCCGACAAGATCACCCGGCGCTCGCGCCGCCGCGAGGAGCGCGAAGCCAGGGCACGAGCGAAGGAATCGGAGAAGCGCAGGGCGCCGAAGGAGCTGAAGGCGCCGGCCGAGCGCCAGCGCGGCGGGGTGATGGGCTTCTTTGCCTCCTGCGTCGCCGAGCTGCGCCGTGTGCAGTGGCCCGACCGCGAGACCCTGATCCAGGCGACCGCGATCACCATCGTCTTCATCGCCGTGCTCGCCGCGTATCTCGGTGTGCTGGACGGGATCTTCAACTGGCTCGTTCAGCGCATCCTCTAAGCCGCAGACGAGCTCACTAACTAAAGGAATCTCTTCACTTCATGTTCCGCTGGTACGTCATCAACACCTACTCGGGTCACGAGAACAAGGTCAAGCACAACCTCGAGCACCGGGTCGAGACGATGGGCGCCACCGGTCGTGTGCGCAATGTCGTCGTTCCGACCGAGGAGGTCGCCGAGCTCAAGGACGGAAAGCGAGAGATGGTCTCGAAGCGGACCATGCCCGGATACGTGCTGGTCAACATGGAGATGACCGACGACGCCTGGAACCTGGTCAAGAACACCCCGGGCGTCACCGGCTTCGTCGGCTCGCGCAACAAGCCGATCCCGCTCTCCCAGCCCGAAGTCGACCGGCTCATGCACCGCGAGACCGCCGAGCGCCCCCGCGCTCGCGCCCAGTTCTCGGTCGGCGAGTCGGTGAAGGTGATCTCCGGGCCGATGTCGGACTTCTCAGGCGAGATCGCCGAGATCAACGAGGACGCGCAGCGCCTGAAGATCCTGGTCTCGATCTTCGGCCGGGAGACCCCGGTTGAGGTCGGCTATGACCAGGTGAAGAAGATCTAGCTCTCGTCGCGTCCGCGCTCGACCTGCAGCTCGGTGAGGTCGCGCTTCTCGCCGAGCCGGACGATGTTCGGTGCGTCGAGGTGGCGGGTGACTCCGCGCAGGTCCAGTACGAGAGGCGCCTCGCTTACGACCCGGTCGTGATCGATGCCGTCGTGGGCCGTGACGATCACCACCAGATCGGCGCCAGGAAGCTCCGTCCAGAGTCCGCATGACTCCATTCCCCGGTCGCGCAGCTGCGGCACGTGCGGGTCGTGATACATCACGTCGCCGCCGAGCGCGCGCAGCCCATCGATGATCTTCAGCGCCGGCGACTCGCGGATGTCGCCGATGTTGGCCTTGTAGGAGACGCCGAGAATGAGGATGCGCGCACCCCGCACCGACTTGCCGACGTCGTTGAGGCTGCGCTCGGCCTTGCGCACACAGAAGATCGGCTGGGACTGGTTGAGCTTTCCGGCGAGCTCGATGAACTCGGTATAGAAGTCGTGGTCGCGGGCCTTGTAGGCGAGATAGAAGGGGTCGATCGGCAGGCAGTGCCCGCCCATCCCCGGTCCGGGGTCGAAGCGCGTGAAGCCGTACGGCTTGGTCGAGGCGGCTTCGACGACCTCCCAGACCGAGATCCCCATCTCGTCGCACAGCTGAGCCATCTCATTGACGAAGGCGATGTTGATCGAGCGAAAGACGTTCTCGTGGAGCTTCGTCATCTCGGCGACCTCGGGCGAGGAGACCGGGACGACGTGATCGCAGATCAGCTCGTAGAGCCGCACGGCCCGCTCGAGGCATTTTGGAGTCAGCCCGCCAACGACCTTCGGCGTCGTCCGGATCGTGTGGTCGGTGCGGCCCGGGTCGATGCGCTCCGGCGAGAACGCGAGGTTGAACTCGGTACCGGCGGCCAGGCCGGACTCCTCGAGGATCGGCAGCAGGCGCTCGCGGGTGGTACCGGGGTACGTGGTCGACTCGAGAACCACCAGCCGGCCCTCGTGCAGGACGTGGGAGAGGTGGGTCGCCGCTTCGACCATGTAGGAGAGGTCCGGCTCGCGACCGGCAGACAGCGGCGTCGGCACGCAGATGATGATCGCCTCGCACGCGGCGAGCGGCCGGTACTCGTCGGTGACGTTCAAGCGCTCGACGACCGCGAGTAGACGGTCGGAGCTGACGTCCTCGATGTTCGACTCCGAGCGCCGCAGCGCCTCGACGCGGTGCGCGTTGTTGTCGACTCCGACCACGTCGGCGCCGGCTTCTGCAAACGCAACCGCGAGCGGCAGCCCGACATAGCCAAGCCCGATGACCCCAACCTTCATCGCCCCAAGTCTAGGCGCGTATCAGGTCCAGATGTGGAAGTTTGGTTGCTCTGTATCCTCGACCGCCGCGCGATGGCGAAGAAGGTTCTGACCATGATCAAGCTCCAGATCCCGGCTGGAGCCGCGAATCCGGCGCCGCCGGTCGGCCCCGCGCTGGGACAGCACGGCGTAAACATCATGGAGTTCTGCAAGGCGTTCAACGCGCGCACACAGCAGGACGCCGGCACGATCATCCCGGTCGAGATCACGGTCTATGAGGACCGCAGCTTCGACTTCATCACCAAGACCCCGCCGGCCGCGGTGCTGATCCGCGAGGCGCTCGGCATCGAGAAGGGCTCGGGCGAGCCCAACCGCGAGAAGGTCGGCATGCTGACCGCCGCGCAGTGCCGCCAGATCGCCGAGCGCAAGATGCCCGACCTGAACGCTAACGACCTGGATGCGGCGTCGAGGATCATCGCCGGCACCGCCCGCTCGATGGGCGTCGAGGTCGAGGGCCAGGAGGCCTGATGGCGCGGGGCAAGAAGTACCGCGAGGCGCTCGAGCAGATCGACCGCACCGAGCATTACCCACCCGCCGAGGCGGTGGCGCTGGTCAAGGGAACCGCGAACCGCAACTTCGACCAGACGGTCGAGATCCACCTGCGCCTCGGCGTCAACGTCCGCCACGCCGAAGAGCAGCTGCGCGGCACCCTGGCGATGCCGCACGGGCTCGGCAAGGACGTCACGGTCGCCGTCTTCGCCGAGGGCGCCGACGCCAAAGCCGCGGAGGAGGCGGGCGCCGACTTCGTCGGCGGCCAGGACCTCGCCGACCGCGTCAACGACGGCTGGACCGACTTCGACGTCGCGATCGCGACCCCGGCGCTGATGGGCCCGGTGGTCTCCAAACTCGGCCGCATCCTCGGTCCGCAGGGAAAGATGCCGAACCCGAAGGTGGGCACGGTCACCGACGACGTCGCCAAGGCGGTTTCGGAGTCCAAGGCCGGCAAGGTCGAGTACCGCACCGACCGCCACGGGATCATTCACCTGACGATCGGCAAGACGAGCTTCGACGAGCGCGCGCTGCTCGAGAACTACGCCGCGGTGATCGACGAGATCGTCCGCGCCAAGCCGGCCGCCGCCAAGGGCCGCTACCTGCTCTCGATCACCATCGCCGCCTCGATGGGCCCTGGCGTGCGGGTCGACGAGAACCGCACCCGGCCAGGCGAGATCCTCGCGGGCGCCGCCGCAGCCTCGACCAACGGCGAGGGCGGCGACGGGGCCACCGAGCAGCCGGCTGAAGAGGCGGTCGAAGCTGCCGCCGACGCCGCCTAGGGACTTGCGGCGCGCCGGCGGGTCGGCGTCACCCCACATCGGCCTCTGCGTCGCCGCGGCTCTGGCCGGCTGTGCCCTGATCTCGGCTGAGTTGGCGTCGGCGAAGTTCCAGGCCGGCATCGACGGCACCTCGCAGTACACGTCGGATGATCGCGACTTCTGGCTCGACCAGACGGTTGAACTGAACGCGGAAACTGTGCGGATCAACGTCGGTTGGGACGGGATCGCCTCGGCCAGGCCGTCGAGTCCGGCAGACCCCTCCGACCCCGCCTACGACTTCTCCTCCCTCGATGCCTCAGTGGCGGGCGCTGCCGACCGCGGCCTGCGCATCGTGCTGACCTTCGTCGATGCCCCTGACTACGCGCAGGCGGGCCCGGATCCGCGAGGCCTTGCGGGCGCGTGGAGGCCGAAACCGGCGGCGCTCGGGGCCTTCGCCCGCGCGGTCGCGGCCCGCTACCGCGCTGTGCGCGACTACGAGGTCTGGAACGAGCCCAACCTGGAGGTCTTCCTCGCCCCCCAGTGGACGGAGGGCCGTGCGGTGGCGGTGAAGCGCTACCGGGAGATGGTGAACGCCGTCGCACGCGCCGTTCACGTGGTCGATTCGCGCAATCGGGTCGTCGTCGGCAGCCTCGCCCCTTACGGCGATCCGCCCGGCGGCTCGCGAACCCGGCCGGTCACCTTCCTGCGCAAGCTCTTCTGCCTGACGGGCCGGCTTGAGCGGAGGAGCTGTCCCACGAAGACCCGTCTCGATGTGCTCGCTCACCACCCAATCAACCAGTCCGGTCCGCCACGGCAGAGTGCGATCAGCCCGAACGACGCCTCGTCGCCGGACCTGCCGCGAGTGGTCCGGGTCCTTCGCGCGGCCGAGCGTGAGCGCACGATCACCGGCGGGCGCAAGCGCCACCCGCTGTGGGTGACCGAGTTCTGGTGGACGAACTCGGCGACCAGCCCCACCGACTTCAGTCCCAAGCCCAGACGTCAGGCCCGCTACATCCAGGAGTCGATGTTCTTGTTCTGGGAGGCCGGGACGAAGGTCGCGATCTACTTCCCTCTGGTCGACAGCTTCGGATTCTTCGCAGGACTGTTCGAGGAGGACGGATCGCCGAGACCCGCCGCGCAGGCTTTCGCCTTCCCGTTCGTCGCCGAGAAGACGCGCGAAGACGACCTTCGCGCCTGGGGCAAATCACCGCTGACCGGCCGCCTCCAGATCGAGCGCCGGCGCGCCGGCGCCTGGCACAAGGTCAAGGGTCTTGACGTCAAGGCCGGCCAGGTCTTCGTCACGAAGCTGCCTCTCTCCGCCCCCGTCCGCCTGAGGGCCACGGTGGGAGACGAGCACAGTCTCAGGTGGAACCAGCGCTGAAAGTCGTCGCTCACCGCGTGCGCTAACCTCGCCCGCTCACTCACCCGCCGAAGACCGCCGGCTGGGCCTCGAAGAGCGAGGCGCACAAGCCCGGCGCAGGTAGGACGATGAACCGCGAAGAGAAGTCTCAAGCAGTAGCCGAGCTCAGTGACCGCCTCAAGGAGGCGGACGCCGTGTTCGCCATCGACTACCGCGGGATCAGCGTCACCCAAGCCGCGGAGCTGCGCCGCAACCTCGCCGAGGCCGACGCCGTGTTCAAGATCGTCAAGAACCGGCTCGCCAAGCTCTCGGCCGCCGACGCCGGCACTGAGGGCCTGGACGAGCTCTTCGTCGGCCCGACCGCGCTGACGCTGATCAAGGGCGACGCGGTGATCGCAGCAAAGGCGATCTCGAACTTCGCCCGCGAGCACGACGTGCTCGAATACAAGGGCGGATTCATGGACGGCGAGGCGCTCGCCCCGGACTCGTTCCAGGCGATCGCCCGGCTGCCCGGCCTCGACGTCCTGCACGGCCAGCTCACCGGCCTCGCCGCGAGCCCGATCACCGGCCTAGTGCGCGGCCTCGGCTCGATGATCTCCGGCCTCGCGATCGCGCTCGGCCAGATCGCCGAGCAGGGCCTGGTCTCCGGCGAGGCGCCGGCTGAGGAGGAGGAAGCGCCAGCCGAGGAGGAGACGCCCGCCGAGGAGGAGGCGCCCGCCGAGGAAGAGCCGGCCGCTGAGGAAGAGCCGGCCGCTGAGGCCGAATCCGAGCTGCCGGCCGCCGCCGAGGAAGCCGAGGCCGAGGAGAAGGCCCCCGCGGAGGACGCGCCAGCAGAGGAGGCGCCGGCCGAGGAAGAAGTTTCAGACGAACCAGAAAGCCAGCCCGAGGAGCCCGCGGCGGATGCCGAGGCTGAGGGCTCCGAGGAGTAGGAGGACCAGAAAGTGGCAACCAAGATCTCAACTGAGGACTGGATCGAGGAGCTGAAGGGCATCTCGGTGTTAGAGCTGTCCGAGCGGATCAAGGCGCTCGAGGAGGAGTTCGGCGTCTCGGCGACCGCTGTCGCCGCCGCGGCTCCGGCCGCCGGTGCGCCGGCGGGCGACGGCGCGGGCGCCGAGGAGGAGTCGAGCACGGTCGACGTCGTGCTCACCGCCGCCGGCGACAAGAAGATCCAGGTGATCAAGGCGGTTCGCGCCGCCACCGGCCTCGGTCTCAAGGACGCAAAGGCGCTCGTCGACGGTGCTCCCAAGCCCGTCAAGGAGGGCGTCGACCGCGAGGAGGCCGATAAGCTCAAGGCCGAGCTCGAGGAGGCCGGGGGCGAGGTCGAGCTGAAATAGCCACCCGCTAAGATAAAAAAGGCTTGCGGGCGGAGCTGCCGCTGTGGTATCTTCGTGCGTCGCGCGCCGTTGAGCCCTTGCTTGCCCGAATCTCTCGCGCAGATTCGTCCTTTCCGACCATCTGAGGAGTCGCCCAGTTGGCACGAACCCATGCTGCCCCTGTCACACGTAGGAGCTTTTCCCGCCTTCCCCAGCCTCTTGACGTTCCACATCTGATCGACATCCAGCGCCGTTCGTTTGCGGGGCTGACCGACCCGAAGGCAGGGCTGCTTCGGGAGACGATCAACGACATTTCGCCGATCGAGGACTACACCGGCAACCTCGCGATCGTCTTTGGCGATTTCAAGTTCGAGGAGCCGACGCACTCGATCGCGGAGTGCCGCGAGAAGGACATCACCTACTCGCGTCCGCTGAACGTCACGGTCGCGTTCCAAAACCGCGAGACCGGCGAGATCCGCGAGCAGACCGTGTTCATGGGCGACTTCCCGTGGATGACGGACCGGGGCACCTTCATCATCAACGGCACCGAGCGTGTCGTCGTCACCCAGCTCGTGCGCTCGCCGGGCGCCTACGTCATGGAGCCCAAGGACCGCGAGAAGCAGGTCTTCATCGCCAACCTGATGCCGGCGCGCGGCTCCTGGCTGGAGCTCGAGATCGACAAGAAGGGCCGCGTCTACGCGCGCATCGACCGCAAGCGCAAGCTGCCGGTCACCGTGCTGCTGCGGGCGATGGGCTTCGTCACCGACGAGCAGATCCTCAAGCTGTTCGACAACTCGGTCTACATCCGGCACACGATCGACGCCGACACCGAGCCCACCCGCACCGAGGAGGGCGCGCTGATCGAGCTGTTCAAGAAGCAGCGGCCGGGCGAGCCGCCGTCGGTCGACGCCGCCCGCGCGCTGCTCGAGCAGTTGTTCTTCGACCCCAAGCGCTACGACCTGACGAGGGTCGGCCGCTACAAGCTCAACGCGCGCCTCGACCTCGACGTCGACCTCGACCACCGCACGCTGACCAAGGACGACATCGTCGCCCTGATCCGCGAGCTGGTCTCGCTGCCGAAGCTGCTCGGCATCCCCGAGGAGATCGACGAGGAGAACCCGATCAAGGACTACGCCGCCGAGGCGGTGACGTATCCGCGCGATCCGATCTCCGACCACCTCGACGAGTACGAGCACTTCGGCAACCGCCGCCTGCGCACCGTAGGCGAGCTGATCCAGGACGCGTTCCGGGTCGGGCTGTACCGGATGGAGCGCGTGGTCCGCGAGCGCCTCACCACCGAGGACGCCGACGCGATCACGCCGCAGACGATCATCAACATCCGCCCGGTGGTCGCGGCGCTGAAGGAGTTCTTCGGCTCCTCACAGCTGTCGCAGTTCATGGACCAGACCAACTCGCTGGCCGGGCTCAGGCACCGGCGTCGGCTGTCGGCGCTCGGCGCCGGCGGCCTCACCCGCGAGCGCGCTCCGATCGAGGTCCGCGACGTGCACCCGACCCACTACGGCCGGATGTGCCCGATCGAGACCCCTGAGGGCCCGAACATCGGCCTGATCGGCTCGCTGTCGTCCTACGCGGAGATCTCCGAGCACGGTTTCGTCACGACGCCCTACCGGGTGGTCAAGGACGGCGTGATCTCCAAGCAGATCGTCCACCTGGACGCGACTCAGGAAGAGGACCACGTGATCGCCCAGGCCAACGCCGAGTTCGACGAGAAGACCAGCAAGCTCAAGGGCCCGCAGGTGCAGTGCCGCGCCCGCGAGGGCGAGTACGTGCTCGTCCCGCCGAAGGACGTCACCCTGATGGATGTCTCGCCGACCCAGATCTGGTCGGTGACGACGGCGTTGATCCCGTTCCTCGAGCACGACGACGCCAACCGCGCGCTCATGGGCTCGAACATGCAGGCCCAGGCCGTGCCCCTGCTGAAGCCCGAGGCGCCGCTGATCGGCACGGGGATGGAGCGCCGCGTCGCGATCGACACCGGCGACGTCGTCCTGGCCCAGGCCGACGGCGAGGTCAGCTACGTCGACGCCGAGCGGATCATCGTCACGCACGGCTCGAAGAAGGACGAGTACGAGCTCGACAAGTACATGCGCTCAAACCAGGGCACGATCATCCACCAGAGCCCCACGGTCTCGGTCGGCGACAAGGTCAAGGAGGGCGAGGTGCTCGCCGACGGCTCCTCGACCGCCGGTGGTGAGATCGCGCTGGGCAAGAACTGCCTGGTCGCGTTCATGTCCTGGGAGGGCTACAACTTCGAGGACGCGATCATCCTCTCGAGCCGCCTGTTCAAGGACGACGAGCTCACCTCGATCCACATCGAGGAGTACGAGATCGACGCTCGGACGACGAAGCTCGGCGACGAGGAGATCACTCGCGACATCCCGAACCGCTCCGAGGAGAGCCTGCGCAACCTCGACGAGCGCGGCATCGTCCGCATCGGCGCCGAGGTGCAGTCGGGCGACCTGCTGGTCGGCAAGGTGACGCCGAAGGGCGAGACCGAGCTGACCGCCGAGGAGAAGCTGATCCGCGCGATCTTCAAGGAGAAGGCGCGCGAGGTCCGCGACACCTCGCTCAAGGTGCCTCACGGCGAGGGCGGCGTGGTGATCGACGTGGTCACGTTCGACCGCGACGCCGGCGACGACCTGGCCCCGGGCGTCAACAGCCTAGTCCGGGTGTTCGTCGCCACCAAGCGCAAGATCGCCGAGGGCGACAAGCTCGCCGGCCGCCACGGCAACAAGGGCG
>DAIRGH010000171.1:0-3643 GCA_036794585.1 Solirubrobacterales bacterium
ACCGCCGCCGCCACCGCCGCCACCGCCGCCACCGCCACCGCCTAGCCCGAGCGTCGCGTCGGCGTCCCAGGTGAAGCCGGCAACGACCGCGATCGCGTCAGCGGTGCTGAAGCTCACCTCCTCGTGCCACCACTCCGAGGGGTAGCCGGAGTCGGCGCAGCTGGCGTCGAACTCGAGCTTGTAGGAGTCAGAGTCGAGGCCCGCGATCCAGTAGTTGCCTCTGGTGTCGGTCACACCGAAGCCGACAGCGTCGTGGTTGAGGTCATAGGCGGTGGCGCAGATGTCCACGAGGCCGGCGCCGGCGCCCGAGACCGTCCCGGAGATGATCCCGCCGAGCGCGAGCTCGGCGTTGGCGGTCGTGGCTCCGACGGTCCCGACCACGTTGTCGGCCGTGTAGAAGCTGGGCTGGTTGGTCCACCACTCGGCGAGGTACCAAAACGGCCCGCAGGTGGGATCGAACTGGACCCGGTAGATCCCCGCGGGGACCGCGATCGAATACTCGCCGCTGTTGTCGGTCACGCTCAACCCGACCTGGTCGTAGATGTCGTTCGCATCGACGACGGCCACGCAGACGTCCTGCAGCGGGCCACCCCCGTTCGAGCCGGTGACGGTGCCCTGGATGCTCGCCGTGCCGCCCGCTGCGGCCGAGCCGGGGAGGCCAAGCAGGGTCGCCACCGTGGCGATCGCGCCCGCGAGCAGGACGCTCAGCTGAACGCGCTTGGCGGAGCGCGAAGCGGGTGCGTACAAAAGCGAGTCCTCCTGATGTCTTCGAACGCACCCACCCCCCGAATGCGTTCACCAACGATGCATACCGAACCTATGACCCGGCTCGGGCCCGCGCATCCGTACTTTCTACGTGTCAGCCCTCGGCGAGCTTGTAGCCGACGCCGCGCACTGTGAGCACCAGCTCAGGCTCCTGGGCGTCGGCCTCGACCTTCTGGCGCAGGTTGGAGATGTGCACGTCGCAGGCGCGCACGTCGCCGGAGAACTCCGACTGCCAGAGCTCCTCCATGATCTCCAGGCGGCTGAAGACCTGGCCCGGCCGCTCGGCCAGCAGACGCAGGACCTGAAACTCCGAACGGGTCAGGTTGACCGGGGCGCCGTGGATCGAGACCAGGTGGCGGGCGAGGTCGATCCGCACCGGGCCAGCCTCGATCGTCTTCGCCTCGGTGACCGAGCTTGAGCGGTCGAGGTCGCGGCGGCGTAGCTGCGCGCGCACCCGGCCGATCAGCTCACGGACCGAGAACGGCTTGGTGACGTAGTCGTCCGCGCCGACCTCGAGCCCCACGACCTTGTCGACCTCGGAGTCCTTGGCGGTCAGCAGGATGATCGGCACCGGGCTGCGGGAGCGCACATCGCGGCAGATGTCCAGGCCGCTGCGCCCCGGCATCATGATGTCGAGGATCAGCAGGTCGAAGCCCGGGTCCTGGCCGCCGAGCTTGCCTTCGGCGTCGTCACCGTCCTCGGCGACGGTGACGTTGAATCCCTCCTGGCGCAGGGCGTAGCCGACCGCGTCTCGGACGCTCGGCTCGTCGTCGGCTACAAGGATTCGATCGCTCATACGGCGCTAAGCATTAGCCCCACGAACCCTCACGCTACCGGGGTTTTCGCGGGCTGTGCCGCGCGGAGGCGGACCCAGAAGGTGCTTCCCCGCCCCTCGACCGACTCGACACCGATCTCGCCGCCCATCACGCCGACCATCCTGTGCGCGATCGAGAGCCCGAGCCCGAACCCCTCCTGCTCCAGCGACCCCGAGCCGCGGTAGAAGCGCTCGAAGATGCGGTCGACCTCGGCCGCCGAGATCCCGGAGCCCGTGTCCTCGACCTCGAGGATGATCCCATCCTCGCCGTCGCGGCGGCCGCGGACCGACACCCGGCCGGGCGCGTCGGTGTTCTTGAACGCGTTGGTGAGCAGCCCGATCACCACCTGGCGCAGCAACACCCGATCGGCTTGGGCGACCAGGTCGGGCGCGACGTCGAGCTCGACCGCGACCCCCTCGGGAGCGGCGACGGCCTCGGTCGCCTCCCCGACGACGATGCTGACGTCGAGCGCCTCGGTGCCGCCCTCGCCGACGGCCTCCATCCGCGCCAGGGTGAGCAGCGACTCGGTGAGGCGGCTGATCCGCTCGGCGTCCTCGGAGAGCCGGGAGAGGAAGTGCTCGCGCGCATCGGGGTCGTCCTTGGCGCCGGCGAGCAGGACCTCGATCGCGCCCGAGATCCCGGCGATCGGGTTGCGCAGCTCGTGGGCGGCGTTGGAGACGAAGTCGCGCTCGGCGACCTCGCGGCGAAGCTCCTCGGTGCGGTCGCGAACCACCGCCAGCACCGCTCCCTCGGCGGGCAGCTGGCGGGCGTTGATCGAGTAGACACGGTCGTCGAGCCGCAGGGCGTCGTGTTCGACCCCGCTGCGCCGCCAGGCGCGCCGCAGCCAGGGCAGGAGCGGCCCGATCGCGCAGCCGTTCTCGTCGATCAAGTCGGCCGCGGCGGCGTTGGAGAAGCGCACCACGCCGTCGGGCTGGACCACCAGGACGGCGTCCGAGAGCGCTTCGAAGATCGCCGAGAGGCGGTCGCGCTCCTCGCGCAGGGCGCTGAACGTGCGGCGCAGGGCTCCGCGCATGCGCTCGAGCGCCCGCCCGAGGTCAGTGATCTCGTCGCGCCCCCCGGTGCCAGCGAGCGGCTCGTCGAGGTCGCCCTCGCTGATCCGCGCCGCGCTGTCGGCCAGCCGCTTGACCCGGGAGGTGATCGCACTGGCGGTCAGGAACGAGACCAGGATCGCGACCGTGACCGCAACCCCGAGCGCGGCGAGGCGGTCGCCGCGCAGCGACTCGATCGCCGACTGGATCTCGGGCGAACGCACCGAGCGGCCCAGGATCGCGCCGTCGATCGAGCCCTCGCGGAAGATCGGCACGGAGACGACGGTCACCCCGCCCGGTCGCGTGTCGACGGATCGCGAGCCGATCAACGACGACTGCACCGCGCCCCGCGCGCCGGACACCTCGAGCAGCTCGATCCCGCCCGAGGTCTTCTCGGTGATCAGCCTGCCGCCCGGGTCGAAGACCCAGGCCGAGTAGCCCTCCTCGGTGATTCCGGCGATCGTCGCGTCGGCGGCGCGTCGCGGCCGGGTACCGATCTCGTCGGCGAGACTGACCGTGCGGCCGATCGCGAGCTGGATGAGCTCCTCGTCGGCGGCGCGCTGACCGGTGTCGTTGACCAGCAGGTAGGCGAGTCCGGCCGTGATCAGCGCGACCGCGGCGAACGCGAGCGCCAGGTAGAGACGAACGCCGAACGGTCGGCGACGCGGCGAGCGTTGACCGCTCGAACTGGGCATGGGCAAATTATCGCGCTGCCGAGAGTAAGAACTCGAGGCGAAACGCGAGCGCCTCGAGCGCGAGCGCTTCCGAGACGTTCACCTGCAGGCGCCGGCGGGTGTCCATCACCAGCTCGGCACCGCGGCGGGCGCGGCGCGGGTCGACCGTCTCGGCGACCGCCTCGAGCTCGGCGAGGCGGTCACTGTTGAGGGCCAGCTCACCGGCCCCCTCGCCGACCGCCGCGAGATCGCGTAGCCACACGGCGACCAGCGCGAGCCCGAGGTCGAGCGTCTCGCCCCGCGCCCGGCGCGCTGCCCGCTTGGCGAGCTCCTCAGCCTC
>DAIRGH010000081.1:0-13982 GCA_036794585.1 Solirubrobacterales bacterium
CCCTGGAGCTGTTCAAGCCGTTCATCATGGCGCGGCTGGTCGAGCGCAAGGCGGTGCAGAACATCAAGGCGGCCAAGAAGATGGTCGACTCGATGATCCCCGAGGTCTGGGACGTGCTCGAGGAGGTCATCCACGAGCATCCGGTGCTGCTCAACCGCGCGCCGACGCTTCACCGCCTCGGCATCCAGGCGTTCGAGCCGGTGCTGGTCGAGGGCAAGGCGATCCAGATCCACCCGCTCGTCTGCCACGCGTTCAACGCCGACTTCGACGGCGACCAGATGGCGGTCCACGTGCCGCTGTCGGCCGAGGCGCAGGCCGAGGCGAGGCTGCTGATGCTGTCGTCCAACAACATCCTCTCGCCCGCTCACGGCTCGCCGCTGGCGACGCCGTCGCAGGACATGGTGCTGGGGATCTACTACCTCACCTACGGCCCCGACGCCGAGGAGCTGGCCAAGCTCGACGAGAAGCTCAAGTCGAGCAAGTCGGCCGAGGTCAACGGCAGCCGGCCGCATACCTACCGCAACGCCCAGGAGGCCGAGCTCGCGTATGAGAGCGGGATCGTGAAGCTGCACGACTTCGCCGAGTACCGGCGACCGGGCCACGAGCACTTCCTGACCACGGTCGGGCGGATCATCTTCAACGACCGCGTCGAGCGGGCGATCGCCGCCGCGCTGGGCGAAGACTGGGATCCGGAGAAGTACGAGTTCGTCAACCACTCGCTGAAGAAGCGCGAGATCAACGAGATCGTCACCAACCTGGTCGAGGCCTACGGCGCGCCGTCTGTCGCCCAGGCGCTGGACGCGTTCAAGGAGCTCGGCTTCCACTTCTCCACCCAGGCGGGGATCACGATCTCCAAGAACAACGTCGTCTCGCCTCCCAACAAGGAGGAGATCCTCGACGGCTATGAGAAGCAGGTCACCGAGATCGAGTCGCAGTACGACGACGGACTGCTCTCCGAGGAGGACCGCAAGGAGCAGCTGCGCTCGCTCTGGGACCGGGCCACCGACGAGGTCGCCAAGGCGATGGAGGACAACCTCGACGAGCTCAACCCGATCTACATGATGGCCAACTCCGGAGCGCGCGGATCGTTCAAGCAGATCCGCCAGCTCGCCGGGATGCGCGGCCTGATGGCGAATCCGAAGGGCGAGATCATCGAGCGCCCGATCAAGGCCAACTTCATGGAGGGCCTGTCGGTGCTCGAGTACTTCATCTCCACCCACGGCGCCCGCAAGGGCCTCGCCGACACGGCGCTGCGCACGGCCGACTCGGGCTACCTCACCCGGCGCCTGGTCGACGTCGCGCAGGATGTGATCATCCGCGCCGACGACTGCAAGACCAAGGACTTCGTCGAGACGCCGCTGCGCAACGACGAGGGCGAGCTCAACCCGAACCTGATCGGCCGGGTGGCGGCGAAGAAGGTGGCGACCAAGCGCGGCCGCGAGCTGCTCAAGCGCGGCGACGAGATCGACGTGCCCGAGCTCGAGGCGATCGCCGAGGCGTTCGGCGACGAGGTGGTCACCGTGCCCGTGCGGTCGGTGCTCAAGTGCGAGCTCGACTCCGGGGTCTGCCAGGCCTGTTACGGCCGGGCGCTGGCGACGGGCTCGATGGTCGAGCTAGGCGACGCGGTCGGGATCATCGCCGCGCAGTCGATCGGCGAGCCGGGCACCCAGCTCACGATGCGCACGTTCCACACCGGCGGCGTCGCCGGCATCGACATCACGCAGGGCCTGCCCCGCGTGGTCGAGCTGTTCGAGGCGCGCAAGCCGAAGGGCATGGCCGAGATGGCCGAGGTCGACGGCAAGATCTCGATCGAGGAGAGCGACAAGGAGATCAGGCTCACGATCACCGACGCGAAGGGTGAGGAGCACGCGTACAAGCTCCAGCCCCGGACGCGGCTGCTGGTCAAGCACGGCCAAAAGGTCGAGGCGGGCGCGCAGCTCGAGGAGGGCTCGCTCTATCCGGCCGACCTGCTGCGAATCCGCGACCGCACCGAGACCGAGCTCTACCTCGTCGGCGAGGTGCAGCGCGTCTACAAGGCGCAGGGCGTCGACATCAACGACAAGCACATCGAGCTGATCGTGCGACAGATGATGAAGCGGGTGCGGATCGAGTCCAAGGGCTCGACCACGCTGCTGCCCGGCGCGCTCGAGGACCGGCACAAGCTGAAGCTGCTCAACAAGCAGGTCAAGGACGACGGCGGCACTCCCGCGAAGGCCGAGGAGGTGATCCTCGGGATCACAAAGGCGTCGCTGGCGACCGAGTCGTTCCTGTCAGCGGCCTCCTTCCAGGAGACGACCAAGGTGCTCACCGACGCCGCCCTCGAGGGCAAGCGCGACAAGCTGGTCGGCCTGAAGGAGAACGTGATCATCGGCAAGCTGATCCCGGCCGCCACCGGCCTGCGCCACTACCGCACGCTCGAGATCGAGCCCGTTGAGCCGGCGCAGCGCCCGGAGGAGGACCTGCTCGACGAGGACGAGCTCGCCGCCGAGCTAGGCCTCTCCGAGGACGGCGACGACGTCACCGAGCTCGAGGGCTTCGGCCCCTCGTTCGCCGAGGAGCTCGAAGAGCTCGCCCAGGAGATCGAGACCGGCACCGGCGCCGACGGCGACTCGGCCTAGCCGCCGTCCGAACAACAACGGGCAAGTAGGGGAGCACCCCCGGCGGGTGCGGGGTTATGGGTCGTATGGACCCACAACCCCGCACGGCGGACGCTGCGGCCGCTCGGATGGCCGCCAAACAGCACGGAGTCCTCACCTTTACCCAGCTAAAGAACGCTGGTCTCACGCCCACGCAGATACGAAGCCGCGCACGCAAGGGCCACCTGCACCGCATCCACCGCGGCGTCTACGCGCTCGGCCACGCTGCCCTCAGCGCCCGCGGCCGCTGGATCGCCGCTGTGCTGGCTTACGGTGACACCGCGGTCCTGAGCCATCGCTCGGCGGCCGAGCTTTGGCAACTGCTCCCTCCACGTGGCGGATTCGTTGATGTGACGGTCCGCAGCGCCCGCGACAAACGCCCCGGCCTCCGCCTCCACCGCTCCACCTCACTGCCGGGAACCGCGATCACAGCCCGCCACGGCATCAGGGTCACCACCCCCGCCCGCACCCTGACTGATCTCAAGCGCGTCGTGCCTCCGCACGTCCACCGCAAGGCGATACGCCAGGCCGAGTACCTCGGCCTCCCGCTGGAGGAGCTCACTACCGACCACACCCGCTCAGACCTCGAACGCGACTTCCTGCGCCTCTGCCGTCGCCATCACCTGCCCGAGCCCGAGGTCAACGTTCCGATCGGCCCGTTCACCGTCGACTTCCTCTGGCGCGACCAGCGCCTGGTCATCGAAACCGATGGCTGGGCAGCGCATCGGGGCAGCCAGGCATTCGAGGACGACCACCAGCGCGAGCTCGAGCTGCACGCTCGCGGCTTTCGGGTGCGCCGCTTCACCAAGCTCCAGATTCGGGAGCAAGGCGCAGCAGTGGCCCGATCCGTCCGGCGCGAACTCGCCCTGCCCAGCGCATAAGCTCGCTACGTGGTGCGCCGTAGATGGATCCTGGCCGGCCTGGCGCTGTCAGCGCTCGTCTGGCCGGCTGCGGCGACCGCGCAGCAGCCGTTGCTCCCGGACCTGACGCCGCTCAAGCTGGTCGACGGCGAGACCGTGGACGTGTACTTCGACGGCGGGCGCACGATTCTCGACGTCGGCTTTCGCGCTCCCAACATCGGCGACGGGCCGCTCGAGCTCGTGCCGCTCCCCGAGCCGCCTGCCGGGGATCCGGCGGCCGACTGCGACGGCGACGGCGACGCCGCCAACGACCGCCCGGAGCGCCAGAACGTCTATCTCGACGAGGACGGCAACGGCGTCTTCGACCGGAGCACTGACACCACGGTCGAAGCGCGGGGCGGCGGATGCTCGGTCTTTCACCCGGCACACAACCACTGGCACGCGGCGGTGATGAGCGTGGACCTCATCAGCCTCGACTCCGGCCAGCAGGCCGGCGCGCTCGACAAGCTCACCTTCTGCGTGGTCGACCTGGTGCCCTTCGACCTCTCCCTGCCCGGTTTCGACCCCGATCCCTATTACGCCGCCTGCTCTCCCACCGACCCTGAGGGCATCTCTCCGGGCTGGTACGACGAGTACTCGGTCGGCCTCGCCGGCCAGCAGCTCGACGTCACCGACCTGGAGGCCGGCTCCTACTGCGTGCGCCAGGTCCTCGACAGCACGCACTCGATCGACGAGCTCGACGACGCGAACAACGTCGCCGAGACGCGCATCGACATGGATCCCGCCACCAGCGCCCTGCAGGTGCGCTCGGACGCCTGCGCGGTCGCCACGCAAGGGGGGCCTCCCGTCGTCGACTCGACGGCCCCGGACACGACCCTGCTCTACTCGCCGAGGCCGCGGTTCAAGACTCTGCACCGGTGGGTGACGGTGCGCTTCGATTTCGGCGCCGCCGAGCCCAACTCGACTCTCGAGTGCTCGATCGACGGAGGTTCGTTCGCCTCATGCAGCTCGCCCGTCGAGGCCCGGCTGCGCGCCCGCAGGGGAACCTGGACCGATCACTCCTTCCAGGTCCGGGCGCTCGACGCGGCCGGCAACGCCGACACCTCGCCGGCGAGCTGGACGGGCCAGGTCAAGCGCAGGAAGAAGAACCAGGACGGCTAAGCCAGCTGGCGATCGCCGGGCACTCGCGAGATCGCCTTGACGCGGCGGGTCGAGATTGGTTAGGTTGTGCTCAAAGGGGGTCGGAGGAGGACGATCGCCCACCTCCGTGTGTCGGCGGAAGGAGCATGGAGGCAGGCATATGTTCGGTCGGTTTGCGGCGGAGTCGGGTCGGGCGACGAGCATGCGGCGGTTTTCGTTGCCGGCGCTCGTGCTGACCGGAGCCTTGACGTTCTTCCTGCTGAACGGCGCCACCGCGAACGCGGTGGTGACCGGGAGCGACGACGCGGTCACGGTCGCGAATTCGATCAGCGACGCCTCCCCCGGGCTTCAGACCGGTGCCTCGTTCACCATTGCCGGCCCCGTCAGCCAGTGCGCCAACGGCTCCGACGACGATGGCAACGGACTCGTCGATCTGAACGATCCGGGCTGCGAGAACGCCTCCGACGACAGCGAGGAGCCCGGCTTCGGTGGGGTGTTCGGTGTGCCCGAATGCCAGAACGGCGAGGACGACGACGGCGACAACGCGACGGACTTCGCCGGGTTCCCCAGCTCTCCCGACGCGCAGTGCGCCTCGGCGACCGACACCGACGAATCCGTGGCCGGCGACCAGGACACGGAGTGCGAGACGGCGACCGAGGACGACGGCGACACCGACGGTGGTACCTTCGCCGCCGGCGATCCGGAGTGCACGTCCGCCGACGACAACGACGAGTTTGACGAGGAGGAGTGCGGCGACGGCGTCGACAACGACAGCGAGGGCGGCGCCGACCTGACTGATCCCGGCTGCTCGTTCCCCTACGACGGCGACGAGAGCTCCAATAACCCCGTGCCTGCCGCCGCGGTGAACCCCGCCGGCGTCTCCAACTCGCCTCTGGCGGCCTTCCCGACCGCCGGCAGCACGTTCGGCGTGCTGACGAGCGGTGACTCCGAGCTCGCCGACGACCCCAACAACGACGGCGGATCGGGAGAGGACAACGGCGGCCAGGGGTACGGCGAGGCGTATGACCCGCTGACGCTGAAGATCGACATCAACGTTCCGGCGGGCGCCAACTGCGTCGGCTTCGACTTCCGCTTCCTCTCCGAGGAGTTTCCCGAGTTCGTCAACGCGGGATTCAACGACGCCTTCGTCGCCCAGCTCGATCAGCTGTCGGTGAACGTCACCGGCCAGAGCATCACGGCTCCCGGCGACTTCGCCGCGGGCGCCGGCGACAAGATCTCGGTCGACAGCGCCGGTCCGAGCGGAATGAGCGACATCTTCTCCACCGGCACGACGTACGACGGAGCGACGCCGAAGCTGGTTGCACGTACCCCGGTGGGCCCGGGCGCGCACTCGGTATTCCTGACGATCTTCGACGCCGGAGACGGCGTCCTCGACTCCGCGGTCTTCGTCGACAACCTGCGGGTGACGACGGAGGCGCCCGGCGACTGCAAGTCGCTGTCGCTGGAGCCGTTCGAGGGCAAGAGCGGGGTTACGCTCACCGGCGACCCCGCCAACCTGCTGGCCCTCTCGAAGGACCTGAGCACCCTCTCGTTCCCCGCGCACTGCAACCTGCCGGCCGGCAACGAGATCAACTGCAACATCAACTTCGGCTTCTCCTTCACGCCGTCGAGCGCAAACACCGCGCGGACGCTGCGGGCGAAGACGACGCCGCTGGCGTCCGGCAGCGCGAGCATTCCCGCGGGCACGACACAGCAGGTGACGCTGCCGATTACGCCTGAGGGCAAGAAAGCCGTCCAGGCGGCGATCGACAAGCCCGCGAAGCTGAAGAAGCAGGCGAAGAGGCTGCTGAAGAAGGCGAAGGACGCTGAGGGCGACAAGGCTCAGAAGCTGCGGAAGAAGGCGAAGAAGCTGAAGAAGCAGGCGAAGGCGCTGAAGAAGCAGTCGCTGGGAACGGTGACGGCGACGATCACGAACCCGTCGAACGGCGCCACCGACATCCTGAGCCTGACGCTCCCTCGGTAGAGCCGACGAGCAGGCCTGCGGCGCCGTGCGTCGCAGGCCGTAAGCTCACCCTGTGACCGCCGACTCCGGCGAGATCCGCGACTCCGTGCTCGAGCTGATCGGCGAGACGCCGCTCGTTCGGCTGTCGCGACTCGAGCCCGGGCTGCGGACGCCGCTCGTCGCCAAGGTCGAGTACATGAACCCGGGAGGCTCGGTCAAGGACCGCGCCGCGATCTCGATGATCGAGGCTGCCGAGGCCGCGGGCAAGCTGAAGCCAGGCGGCACGCTCGTCGAGCCCACCTCCGGCAACACCGGCATCGGCCTCGCGATGGCGGCGTCGCTTCGCGGCTACAAGGTGATCGCGGTGATGCCCGACAAGATGAGCCGCGAGAAGATCGACACCCTGCGCGCTTACGGCGCCGAGGTGGTGGTCTGCCCCACCGCGGTCGAGCCCGACGACCCACGCTCGTACTACCGGGTCGCCGACCGGCTCACCGAGGAGATCCCGGGCGCCTTTCAGCCCAACCAGTACTTCAACCAGGCCAATCCCGAGGCTCATTACCGCTCGACCGGCCCCGAGGTCTGGCGCCAGAGCGGCGGCCGCGTCACTCACCTGGTGGTTGCCGTCGGCACCGGGGGCACGATCAGCGGTGTCGGGCGCTACCTCAAAGAGCAGAACCCCGAGATCGAAGTGGTCGGCGCCGACCCCGAGGGCTCGATCTACTCCGGCGGCCCGGTCCACCCCTACCGGGTCGAGGGCATCGGCGAGGACTTCTGGCCCGAGAGCCTCGATCAGTCGGTGATCGACCGCTACATCACGGTCTCGGACGGCGACTCGTTCCTGATGGCTCGCCGTCTCGTCGGCCGCGAGGGCCTGTTCGCCGGCGGCTCGACCGGCACCGCGCTGGTCGCCGCGGTCCAGGTGGCGCGTGAGCTCGACGACCCCGAGGCGATGGTGCTCACGATCATTCCCGACGGCGGCCGGCCCTACGTGTCGAAGGTCTTCAACGATTCGTGGATGCGGGAATACGGCTACCTCGGCGACGAGGACGCGCTCACCGTCGGTGAAGTCATCCGGTCTCGCGGGCGGCCCCGCCCGATGCTGACGGTGGGCAGCCACGACACGGTCGGCCGCGTGCTGGAGCTGATGCGCGAGCACGGCGTCTCCCAGGTGCCGGTGGTCTCCGGCGAGGACGGCCGGGCCTTCGTCGGCACGGTGAGCGAGCGCAGCCTGCTGATGGCGTCGGCCGAGCATCCGGGGATCCTCGGCGACCCCGTGACCGAGGTGATCGAACCGCCGCTGCCCGAGCTCGCGGCCGAGAGCCCGGTCAGCGAGGCGATCCACTTGATCCTGGGCGAGCGCAGGCCGGTGATCGTCGTCGACAACGGGCGCGCGCTCGGGATCCTCGCCTCGGTCGACCTGATCGAGGCGCTCAACGCGTGAGCAGGCGCATGGACACCCGCGTCGTGCACGCGGGGCTCGAGCCCGACCCGACCTACGGCTCGGTGATCCCGCCGATCCACCAAACCTCGACCTTCGTCCAGCCGGCCCCCGGTGAGTTCGTCGAGGACTACGACTACGCGCGCTCGGCGAACCCGACCCGCGCGGCGCTCGAGCGCGCGCTCGGCGAGCTCGAGGGCGGCCATGCAACGGCCTACTCCAGTGGCATGGCAGCGACCCACGCGCTGCTCACGGCGGCGCTCGACGCCGGCGATCACATCGTGCTGCCGCTCGACCTCTACGGCGGCACCTACCGGCTCGTCGACAAGGTCCTCACCCGGTTCGGCCTCGCTTACGACCTCGTCGACCAGTGCGAGATCGACTCCGTGCGCGCGGCACTGCGCCCCGAGACCAAGCTGATCTGGGTCGAGACTCCCACCAACCCGCTGCTCAACGAGGTCGACATCGCCGGGGTGGTCGAGGCGGCCGAGGGCCGCCAGGTCGTCGTCGACAACACCTTCGCCACGCCGATCGTGCAGCGGCCGCTGGAGCTGGGCGCGACCGCGGTCGTGCACTCGACCACCAAGTACCTGGGCGGGCACTCCGACGTCGTCGGCGGCGCCGTGATCTGCGCCTCAGAGGAGCTTCACGAGCGCGCGCGCTTCGTCCAGAACGCGGTCGGCGCGGTCCCGGGCCCGTTCGACTGCTTCCTCGTCCATCGCGGGCTGCGCACTCTCGCCCTGCGAGTCGCCCGTCACTCCGAGAACGGCGCCGCGGTGAGCGAGTGGCTGCGCGGCCAGGCCGGGGTCGAGGACGTGCGCTGGCCGGGCTTCGGCGGCATGGTCTCGTTCCGCCATCCCGACGCCGTCGAAATCGTCGCCAGGACAGAGATCTTCTCGCTCGCCGAGTCGCTCGGCGGGGTCGAGTCGCTGCTCGAGGTCCCCGAGGCGATGACCCACCAATCGGTCGCCGGCTCCGCCGCCGCGGTCCCGGCCGACCTGATCAGGCTCTCCTGCGGAATCGAGGCCGCCGAGGACCTGATCGCCGACCTCGAACAGGCGCTAGCGAACTGAGCGAACGGGCTCGCGCGTGATCACCCGGCTGCGGCCGCCGGGCGGGCAGTCGGGCAGCGGTAGCGCGTCGGGTCCGTGACCGCCGCGGCGCGGGTCGCGCGGGAGCCTGGGCTCGCGGCGAAAGCGCCGGAACCTGTGATCGTCGTTGTCCGGCGGCGCCTCCTCGGGCTGGGTCGAGGCGCGAAACGACCACCAGACGAGGTACAGCAACGCGGCGACGGGGATCTTCAGGATCACCATCAAAAAGAAGATCGGAAAGAAACCGTCCAAGCTCTCGCTCGCTCTCGCCTCGCCCGCGCTCAGCGGGGAGTGTAACCCGAGGCGGCCCAGCTCAAAAGCGTCTCGGTGTGCGTTTCGGTGATCCCGATGTCGGACTCGGTCGGGACCAGCAGGGTCGGCGCCTCACGCGCCTGTGCCCAGGCGTAGCAGCTCTCGTCGAGCGAGTCGTCGACCCACGCGAGCGGGCGGTCGCCGGAGTACTCGCCGATCGCGTCGAGCTTCCAGTGCGCGGTCCCGAAGCGAGCCCGGCCGTCGAAGCGCAGGCAGGGCAGCTCGCCCTCGAGTCCGAGCAGCAGCGGCAGGTGATCGTTGGCTCGGTCCTCCCAGCCGGTCGCCCAGATCAGCTCGTAAACGGCGCCAAGGCGCCGCAGCTGGGTGCCGGCGATGTCGGAGATGCAATGCGCGACGCCGTCGATCAGGTGAAAGCGACCGCCGACCTGATCGAGCGGCCCCTCGAAGCCGAAGAGGCTGATCACGCCGTCGACGTCGACGGCCAGCACGGGTCGCTGGTCGGTCATCACGGCTCAGCGTAGCGACGGTGCCCTGCTATCTTCCGCCGCCGTGCCGAGCACCAATCAGCTGATCCGCAAGGGCCGCAGGCCGCCGCAGAAGAAGGTGGCGACGCCGGGGCTCAAGTCCGGTCAGGGCCGCAAGCGCCGGATCGCCGCTCCGCAGCGGCGCGGCGTGTGCACCCGCGTCTACACCGCGACCCCGAAGAAGCCGAACTCGGCCCTGCGCAAGGTCGCCCGCGTGCGCCTGACCAACGGGATGGAGGTCACCTGCTACATCCCGGGCGAGGGACACAATCTTCAGGAGCACTCGGTCGTGCTCGTCCGCGGCGGCCGCGTCAAGGACCTGCCGGGCGTCCGCTACAAGGTCATCCGCGGCACTCTCGACGCCTCCGGGGTCAGCGACCGCAGGCAGTCGCGCTCGATGTACGGCGTCAAGAAGTAATGCCGCGCCGCGCCCGCGCCGCAATCCGCCCGGTCGAAGCCGACTCGGTTCACCGCAGCCGGCTCGTCCAGCAGGTGATCAACAAGGTCATGCTGGACGGAAAGAAGCCGGTCGCCGAGACGATCGTCTACGACGCGCTGGCAGTCGTCGGCGAGCGCAGCGGCCGCGCCCCGGTGGAGGTGCTCGAGGACTCGATCCGCGAGCTCACCCCGGTGCTCGAGGTGCGCTCGCGCCGCGTCGGCGGCGCCACCTACCAGGTGCCGGTCGAGGTTCCCGCCCGCCGCGCCCGCACCCTCGCCGTCCGCTGGCTCGTCGGATTCGCCCGCGCCCGCCGCGAGAAGTCGATGTCGGAGCGCCTCGCCAACGAGATCCTCGACTCGATCCAGCAGCAGGGCGGCGCCTGGAAGCGCAAGGACGACATCTACCGCATGGCGCAGGCCAACAAGGCCTTCGCCCACTACCGCTGGTAGATGCGGGGTTATGGGTCCATACGACTCATAACCCCGCCCATTCGGGCCTGAGCTAGCCGCGCTGGCGGGTGCGGGGGCGGCGACGGGGCGGAAGCCGGGTGCCCGGGGATTCGGCGACCGGGGCGGACTCGTGACCGCCCGGAGCTGATTCCTTCACTGCCTCGTCCTTTGCCTCCGCTTCGGGCTCCTCACCGCGCAACCGCCCCGGCCGCAACGCCGCCAACTGCTCGGGCGTCAGCGTCGCCAGCGCAATCCCGCTGAGCGCCAGCGCGAGCGAGCTGACCAGGGCCATCCAGAAGCCGCCCTGGGGCACGGCCTCGGCGGCGAAGAACGACTGGCGCGCGTCGTCGAGGGTGCCGACGGCGTTGGCGTCGGGCAGGTCGACGAGCAGGAAGACGAGCAGGCCGATCACGCCGGCGATCGCGACGGCGGTGGCCGCCGGCTTGGAGGCGGCGAACACCGCGAGCAGCAGCGCCCCGATCGCGAACACGGCGATCAACGCCAGCGCGTTGCCGTGCCGGTCGACGCCTCCCTGCTCGGAGAGCGCCTCGCCGCCGGGCGGGGTGAACTCGAACGTGGTCATCATCTCCGACGCGAACAGGCAGATCGCGGCGACGAGGCAGGCGACCGGCAGCAGCCGGGTGAGCGGGGTGATGCCGGTCGTCTCGTTCACGTCCGCGCCTCGCCGATCGGCATGCTCGGGCGCTTGCGGGCGCGGCGCGGACGCTGGCGCGACGACCGCGTCCGGGCCGCGGCCCCGTCAGGGCGCAGGTACGAAGGCAAGAGCAGCCCGCAGGCGATCATCCCCGCCGCCGCCGCGAGCTGCAGCCAGAAGCCCTCGCGCAGGTGCGCGACCGCGCCCTCATAGGCGATCGCCGCCGCTCCCTCGTCGAGGCCGTTGGAGCGGTCGACGATCAGCGCGATCGCGATCACCGCAACTCCCAGCGGGATCAGCAGCCGCGCCAGGCGCGGCCGGCCGGTCAACGCCAGGCCGAGAACGACCAGCGCCGCGACCCCGATCGGCACCATCACCCAGCCGTGCGCATCCCCGGCGTGCTCCTGGCCGATCTCGGGTGCCGGGGCGACCAGTCCGACGCTGCCGGCGTAGGCGTCATTGCCGATGCTGATCGCGCGGTAGTCGACCCACTGCGACGCGATCAGCACCCCGATTGAGACCGCCGCCACTACGGCGACGCCGCGCGCGGGGGTGAGGTGGCGCAGGGCGAAGCGGTAGGCCGCGGCGACCGCGGCGAGCGCCAACGCAAGCAGCGGCCGCACCACCCGACGCCAGGCCCAGAGCACCGCCGCGCCCGCGGGCTCGGCGATCGCCAGCCACAGCTGGACCGGGATCAGCACCATCTCGCGAACGAGCATCAAGAGCTCGATCGCGATCCCCTTCAGCGGCTCCAGCGGGGACCTGCCGTCCCGGTCCGGTCCACCCTTTCGAGGGCGCCGCGAAGGCCGCGAAAACCGCTCGTTGAAAACCCGCGAAATCCGCTGTTTCAAGCTCATCTGACCGCCTGGGAGCCGATCATCTTCCTGCTAACATCATGCGTCGCCCGCGAGCCGATCCGAGCGCGGTTTGCGAGCGGGATTCCTTCCATGGAGAGCCGCACGACATAGGGCGTTCCGGGCTAATTCGGCGGCTAGCGCTCGGGCCCGACAGGGCCTTTTTTATGCGCTGAGGGCCGCTCCTTGACCGGTTCGTCTCCTCCTCGACGGTGCAAGAACCGCCACTCAAAGTACAGCAACCAATCCTAGAAGCCTAATAACGCAATATGCCCCGCAATTTCCCACTGGAGAAGACCCGCAACATCGGGATCATGGCTCACATCGACGCCGGTAAGACGACGACGACGGAGCGCATTCTCTTCTACACGGGCCGCACACACAAGCTCGGCGAGGTCCACGAGGGCGCCGCCGTGATGGACTGGATGGAGCAGGAGCAGGAGCGGGGGATCACGATCACCTCGGCCGCCACCGCGTGCGAGTGGAACGGCCACCGGATCAACATCATCGACACGCCCGGCCACGTCGACTTCACCGTCGAGGTCGAGCGCTCGCTGCGCGTCCTCGACGGCGCCATCGCGCTGTTCGACTCGGTCGCCGGCGTCGAGCCGCAGTCCGAGACCGTCTGGCGCCAGGCCGACAAGTACCACGTGCCGCGGGTTGCGTTCATCAACAAGATGGACCGCGTCGGCGCCGATTTCGAGCGCTCGGTCGAGACCATGCGCGACCGCCTCGGCGCCAACCCGCTGCCGATCCAGCTTCCGGTCGGCTCCGAGGACGCCTTCGTCGGCGTCGTCGACCTGATCGAGAACAAGGCGCTGGTGTGGAAGGACGAGCTCGGCACCGAGTTCGAGTACGAGGAGATCCCGGCCGAGCTCACCGACGCCGCCCACGAGGCGCGCACCCACCTGATCGAGGCCTGCGCCGACTACGACGACGAGCTGATGGAGGCCTACCTCAACGAGGAGGAGATCTCACATGAGCGGATCGCGAAGTCGCTGCACCGCGCCACGCTCGATCTCAAGGTGACGCCGGTGCTCTGCGGCTCGGCATTCAAGAACAAGGGCGTCCAGCCGCTGCTCGACGCGATCGTCGAGCTGCTGCCCTCACCGCTCGAGGTGCCGCCGATGACCGGGGTCACGACCAACGCGAAGGGCGAGGTTGGCGAGGAGGTCGTGCGCAAGCCCGACGACTCCGAGCCGTTTGCGGCGCTCGCCTTCAAGGTGATGGCGGACCCCTATGTCGGCAAGCTCACCTACTTCCGCGTCTACTCGGGCAAGCTGAGCGCCGGCAGCCGGGTACTGAACGCGACCAACGGCAAGACCGAGCGCATCGGCCGCCTCCTGATGATGCACGCCAACCACCGCGAGGAGATCGAGGAGTGCTACGCCGGCGACATCGTCGCCGGCGTCGGCCTGAAGCAGACCGCGACCGGCGATACGTTGTCAGCCCCCGACGCCCCCGTCCTGCTCGAGAACATCACCTTCCCCGAGCCGGTGATCGCGGTCGCGATCGAGCCGAAGACCAAGGCCGACCAGGAGAAGCTCTCGGCCTCGCTGGCGCGGCTGGCAGAGGAGGACCCGACCTTTCAGATCGAATCCGACGAGGAGACCGGCCAGACGCTGATCCACGGCATGGGCGAGCTTCACCTCGAGGT
>DAIRGH010000082.1:0-13629 GCA_036794585.1 Solirubrobacterales bacterium
CTGCTGATCGACGAGATCGACAAGACCGACCAGGAGTTCGAGGCGATGCTGCTCGAGGTGCTGTCGGACTTTCAGATCTCGATCCCCGAGCTCGGGGTGATCGAGGCGCGCACGCACCCGATCGTCGTGCTCACCTCCAACAACTCGCGCGAGCTCACCGAGGCTCTCAAGCGCCGCTGCCTCTACCTGTGGCTCGACTATCCCGAGGTCGAGCGCGAGATGGAGATCGTCCGCCTGCACGCGCCTGAGCTCGACGAGTCGCTCGCGCGGCGCCTGGTCGAGGTCGTCCACATGGTCCGCCAGCTCGACCTGAAGAAGCCGCCGTCGATCGCCGAGTCGATCGACTGGGCGCGGGCGCTGCTGCTGCTCGGCGCCGACGACATCGACCGCTCGGTGTTCGAGCGCACGATGAGCATCATCGTCAAGCACCGCTCCGACATCGACCTGGTTGCCGAGCGCGTCGGCGTGCGGCTGGGCGAGATCGCCGGCCCGCAGGCGGCGGAGGCCTGACGTGGAGGCGGCGAACCTGCCGCCCGGGCTCGCACCGCGGATCGTCGCCTTCTGCGAGCAGCTGCGCGCCGAGGGCGTGCCCGTCGGCACCGCCGAGATCCTCGATGCGTTCGCCGCGCTCGATGCCGTGCCGTGGACCGATCCGGCCGACTTTCGCGAGGCGCTCGCGGCGACGATCGCCAAGTCGCAGGAGGACCGGCGCATCTTCGAGCTGATCTTCGACCGCTACTTCTTTCGCGCCGCCGAGGCCGAGGCGCTCGAGCAGGGGATCCGCGAGGAGCGCCGCTACGAGGGCGGCGACCGCCTCGACCTCGACCAGCTGCGCGAGGCGATCCGCCAGGCGATCGCGCAGGGCGGCGACGGGGAGATGCGCGACGCGGCCCGGCTTGCGATCGCGGCCTTCGGCCGCCAGGGCGAAGGCTCAGGGGTGGTCGGCGTCGACGTGCAGCGGATCAGGCGCACGCTGGGGCTGCAGGCGTCGGGCCGCGAGGCGGCCGAGGGCGAGCCGCGCCTCGACCGCGAGCAAATCCAAGCCTTCGAGCGCCACCTGCGCCGCGAGCTCGAGCGGGCGCTGATCGAGCGCACCGAGAAGATGCCACCGGCGCGCCCGCTCGCCGAGCTCGATCGCGCCCTGCCGACCAGCCCGACGCAGGACCTCGCCGCCGTTCACCGCGCCGTCGCCCAGCTCAAGCGCAGGCTCGCCACGCTCGGGCACGAGCAGCGCGGTCGCAAGCGGGCGGCGACCGTCGACATGCGGCGCACGATGCGCGCCTCGCTCGAGACCGGCGGCGTGCCGCTGCGGCTGCGCTACAGGCCCAGGCGCCCGCGCCGCCCCGAGATCTACGTCCTCTGCGACGTCTCGACATCGGTGACCTCCGCCAGTGTGTTCTTCCTCTCGGTCCTGCACGCCCTGCACGACTCGTTTCGCAAGCTGCGCAGCTTCGTCTTCATCGAGCGGATCTCCGAGGTCACCGAGGTCTTCGAGCGCGAGCGCGACTTCCGCTCGATCGCCGAGAAGATCAGCCGCGAGGGCGGCGTTGCCGACGTCTCGGGCTACACCGACTACGGCCGGGTCTGGCTCGAGTTCTTCGAGGAGATCTCCGAGGACCTCGATCCGCGCTCGACGGTGATCGTGCTCGGCGACGCGCGCACCAACGGGCGCGAGCCCCACGCCGAGGTGTTCGCCCGGATCTCCGAGCGCGCCGGGCGCACGTTCTGGCTCAACCCCGAGCCGCGCCTGTACTGGAACTACGGCGACTCGGTGATGGCCGCCTATGAGCGCCACACGACCGCCGCCTTCGAGTGCTGGACGACCAAGCACCTCGAGAACTTCGTCAACGTCGTCGCCGGCGGCGCGCCGGCCGTTGAGTAGCGGCGTAGACTTCGGGTCGCAGACAACCCAGGGGGGCTCGCGTGAAGCGGGCTGAGATAGCGCCTCTGGACCAAGGACCACCGGCGCTGACCCTTTGAACCTGTGCGGTAATGCGCGCGGAGGGAGCATGCAGACGAGACTCGAGGCTCCCGCGGTGGAGCCTCGACTGATGAAGGAGGAGTTGGCACCGGCGGTCGTCGCGGCCGGCCTCCGCCACCGCTTCGGCGAGGTGGAGGTGATCGAGCGCCTCGAGCTCCAAGTCGCCGCCGGCGAGGTGGTCGGCTTGGTCGGCCCCTCGGGATGCGGCAAGTCGACCCTGCTGGAGCTGATCGCCGGGCTGCTCGAGCCGAGCGCGGGCGAGCTGCAAGTCTGTGGTGAGGCCGACCCCCAGCGCCGCCTGGAGCGCTGCGCCTACATGCCCCAGCGCGACCTGCTGCTGCCCTGGTTGAGCGCGCTCGACAACGCCGCGCTCGCGCCGCGCAACCGCGGCGCCTCCAGGACCGCGGCGCGGAGCGAGGCCGCGCCGCTGTTCGAGCGCTTCGGGCTCGCCGGGTTCGAGGAGACCACGCCGGCCGAGCTCTCGGGCGGGATGCGCCAGCGGGTTGCCTTCCTGCGCACGCTGCTGGCCGGAAAGCCGGTGCTGCTGCTCGACGAGCCCTTTGCCTCGCTCGACGCGATCACCCGGGCGGAGATGCAGGAGTGGCTGGCGGCGGCGCTGGCCGCCGAGTCTCGCTCGGTCGTGCTGGTCAGCCACGACGTCGAGGAGGCGCTCTATCTCTGCGACCGGGTGCTGGTGCTCTCGGCTCGCCCCGCGATCGTGGTCTCCGAGCTCGCTTCCCCGTCGCGCCGCCGGCGTCCGCGCACCGAGGCGGTCGCCGACGCCGGCTTCGTCGAGCTGCGCACGCGCGCCCTGCGGGCGCTGAAGGAGGGGCGATGAGGAGGTGGCTGGCTCCCGCGGTCGTGATCGCCGCGCTGATCGCCCTCTGGGAGGTCGCGGCGCAGTGGGACTGGCTCGCCGAGGCGCTCGACATCGAGCCGTTCCTGGTCCCGGCGCCGAGCGACGTCGCCGACTCCCTTTGGACCGATCGCGAGCTGCTTGCCGACAACGCCTGGGTGACGGTTCAGGAGGTAGTGCTCGGGTTTGCGATCGCGGTCGTCGTCGGCGTCGCCTTCGCGCTGCTGCTGCATCGCTCCGACGTCCTGCGCCGCGCCTTCTATCCGCTGCTGATGGCCTCCCAGACCGTTCCGGTGATCGCAATCGCGCCGATCCTGGTCGTCTGGCTCGGTTTCGGGCTCGGGCCGAAGCTGGTGATCATCGCCCTCGTCTGCTTCTTTCCGATCACCGTCAACACGCTCGACGGCCTGCGCTCGGTCGATCCCGAGCTGCCGCGGATGATGCGCACGCTCGACGCCGACCGAAGCCAGATCCTGCGCCGGGTCGAGATCCCCTCGGCGCTTCCATTCCTGTTCAGCGGCGCCAAGATCGCCGCCGTGATCTCGGTGATCGGCGCCGTGTTCGGCGAGTGGTCGGGCGCGAGTGAGGGGCTCGGCCACCTGATCCTCGTCGCCCAAAGCCAGCTCCAGACCGCGCGCGTGTTCGCCGCGGTGGCGGTGCTGTCGGCGCTGGCGATCGCGATGTTCGGATTGCTGACCCTGCTCGAGCGCCGCGTCGTCTGGTGGCGACCGGCGACACGATGAAGCGCGCGCTCGCGACTGCGCTGGTCGTGCCAACCGTGGCGCTGCTCGCCGGCTGCGGCGAAAAGCAGGAGACGGCGCGCTCGGGAGAGGGCGAGCCGTTCACGGTCGCGCTCGACTTCTACGTCAACCCCGACCACGCCGGCCTGTTCACGGCGCTCGAGCGCGGCTACTTCGAGGAGGCCGGGCTCGAGGTCTCCACGCAGGTACCGTCGGATCCCTCGGCGCCGATCCGCCAGGTGGCCGCGGGACGGGTCGATCTGGCGATCTCCTACGAGCCCGAGGTGTTACTGGCACGCGACCAGGACCTGCCCGTGGTCGCCGTCGCCGCACTCGTCCCGCGCCCTCTCACCTCGCTGATCTCGCTGCCCGAGGCCGGGATCGAGGACGTGAGCGACCTGGAGGGCAAGACGATCGCCACCGCCGGGATCCCCTATCAGGCCGAGTTCCTCGCGGCGATCCTCTCCGACGCCGGCCTCGAGCCCGACGACGTGACCCAGGTCGACGTCGGGCTCGGGCTGCTGCCCGCGGTGCTCTCGGGCCGCGCCGACGCGATGCTGGGCGGCTTCCTCAACGTCGAGGGGGTCGACCTCGCCGAGCGCGGGCGCGACCCGCGAATCGTCCCCGTGGACGAGCTCGGGATCCCGACCTACGACGAGCTCGTGCTGGTCGCGAACTCCGATCGCGTCGCCGACGACCCCGAGCAGGTCAGGCTGTTCATCGCCGCGCTCGAGCGCGGGACATACGACGCGCTCGCCGACCCTGCGGCGGCGACCAAGGTCGTCCTCGACGCGGGCGACGGCCTCGATCCGAAGCTCACGCGGGCCGAGATCGACCGCACGCTGCCGCTGCTGGTCCCCGAGAAGCCCTCACAGCCGTTCGGCTACATGAGCCCGGCGGAGTGGGAGCGATTCGCGGGGTTCTTCGCCGATCTCGGCCTCGTCGGAACCCGCTTCGGCGCCGACGAGCTGCTCACCGACGACCTGCTGTCCGACGCGGGCTAAGCTCGGTGCATGCGCATCAGGTTCGGTCTGATGGTCGCGATGCTCGGCCTGCTCCTGCCCGCGGCCGCAGCCGGGGCCGCCGACAGCGGGGTCAAGGTCCGCGTCGTCGACGTCACCTGCCTGGGCCCCTGCTCGCCGACCGCCTCGCCTCCGCGCACCTACGGCGGCGAAGCGACGATCGTGGTCAAGCGCGCCGCCAGCGGGCGCCGCGTCGCGAGCGAGGAGGTCGACGACGGTCGCGTTCGCACGGGCGTGCGGCCGGGCGACTACAGGGTGCGGGTGAAGATCGAGGATCCGTGCTGGAGCGAGGACAAGAAGACCGTGACCGTGGGCCCCGGCGAGTTCGTGCGCGTGGTGCTCGAGGTCGGCAACACCTGCATCCTCTGAGGGGCGGGCTTCAGGCGGCGAGCCCGAGCGGCGGAGCCTGGGCGACGGCGCCGTGCCAGCGCACGAGCGCAAAGCTTCCGGCGAGGCCGCGGAAGGGCGCGTAGGGCGCGAAGTACTCCTCGACCTCCTGCACGGTCGCCCGCCTGCCGAGCCCGGCGAGCACGCCGACGAGCTTGACGTAGGCGAGATCACCGGCCGGCAGCGAGTCCGGATCGCCGCGGCCGGCGAGGCCGAGGACCTGAAGCGTCCACGGGCCGACGTTCGAGATCTTCAGCAGCCGCCGGTCGTCGGCGGGATCGGCGGGATCGACGCGGCCGGCGGCGACCTCACGCGCGCAACGGATCAGGGCGATCGCCCGCTTCGGCGCTAGGTCCATCGACTCGAGCTCGGCTGGGGCTCGCCCCGCCATGAGCTGCGCCGAGGGCACGTCGCGCAGCGGTCCGGGACCGGCCCACGCCGCACATGGCTCCAGTCGATCGCCCCAGCGACGCACGATCCGGCGCTGGATCCCGCCCGCCCGCACCGCCTCGATGAGCTGCTCGGTGACCGCCCAGGCGAGCGCCTCCCACGGCCAGGGTCGTCGCCTGGTCCGGTGCCAGGGGCGGTGATGGATCGCGGCGCCGATCAGCGGGTCGCCGCGGAAGGTGTGCGCGAACTCGCTCAGGTCGTCGTCGACGCCGAGCGCGAAGCGCATCCGCTCGATCGCCAGCTCCATTGCCTCGGCCGAGGCCGGCTCCGGCGCCGCCGCCGGCGCCGCCCGCAGGACGACCCGATCGCGCCGCGGCTGCCAGGCATGGACGACGATCCGCTCACCGCCGACCGCCAGCAGCCGGCTCAGGAGGCCGCGGCGGCGGCGGCAGACGGCGTCGGCACCCAGCCGGCCGGGCAGCTTGTAGGTCCACTTCGGGCGCACCTCCACCTCGAGGAGGGCGGGCGCGCTCAAGGGCTCAGCGGTCGACGAGGTGGACGTCGACCAGGAACGAGCGGCTGGCGAGCACCTTGATCGGGCGCTCCTTGCGCGTCGGGCGCTTCGCGGGCTTGCGGCTCGAGCCGCCACGCGTGGCGCGCACGACCGCTGCGGTGGCGGCGCCGGCAACGAGTCCCCCCGCCGCCGCCAGTGCGGCGGCGCGCACCTCGCCCCGCCAGACCGAGAGCTCGGCTGGGGCGGACGTCGCGGGAAGCGGCCGGGCGCCCGATGCCTCTGCCGCCTCGCCCTCGGCGACCTCCATCTCGATCGCCTCGGTTTCGAGCACTTCCTCTCGCACCGCCCCTACTCTAAGGGCTTGTCAAGCGGCAGCGGGCCCGTCAAGCGGCAGCGAGTAGATGCGGTAGCGCTTGACGATGTCGCCGCCCATCCCCTCCATCGCCCGGTTCATCGGCTCGTTCGTCTCGAGGATCCAGCCGGTATGGCCGCCGCGGGGGCCGATCTCGGCCGCCATCTGCATGTGGCGCTCGTACAGGGCGGCGGCGACCCCGAGGTGCTGGTAGTCGTGCTTGACGCCGAGCGCGAACACCCGCACCCGGTCGATGTAGCGCTTGCGGCGCAGGAAGTGCCACCAGCCGAACGGCAGCAGGCGCCCGTTCATCCTCGCGAGCGCCTGGTTGACGTCCGGCAGTGTCAGCGCCGCCCCGATCACCTGGCCGTCCTTCTCGGCGATCATCGCCCAGTTCTCGTCGAGCACGGGCTTCAGGTTCTTGGCCTGAAACCTGACCTCGGCCTCGGTGATCGGGACGAAGCCCCAGTTGTCGCCCCAGGCCTCGTTGTAGACGTCCATGAACCGCGCCACCTCGGCCTCGAGGTCGCGGCGGCGCATGTTGCGCACGACCACCCCCTCCTCGCGTGACTTCGCCGCCGCTGCGTGGATCAGCGGGTGAAACTCGGTGCCCGCCTTGAGCTGCCCGAACCAGAGCTCCCACATGTAGAGGTCGATCTGCTTGACCAAGCCGAGGGCCTCGAGCAGGCGCTGGTAGTAGGGCGGGTGCCAGGGCTCGAGGATCATCGAGGGCTCGTCGAAGCCCTCGGTCAGGATCCCTACCTCGTCGTTGGTGGTGAAGTCCATCGGCCCGAGCATCCGCTGGCGGCCGCGCTCGCGCAGCCAACCCGTCGTGGCGCCGATCAACGCTTCGGCCACCGCGGGGTCGTCGACCGAGTCGAAGAAGCCGAACATGCCGTCGCTGCCGCCCTGGTACTCGTCCCAGCGGTGGTCGATGTGGGCGCTGATCCGCCCGACGTCCTCGCCGCCGCGCTCGCAGACGAAGAGCTGCGCCTCGGCGTGGTCGAACCAGGGATTCTTGGCGGGATCGAGGAACTGACGGCGCTCGAAGCGCAGCGGCGGCACCCATTGCGGGTCGTCGCGGCGCAGCCGGTACGGGACCTCGATGAAGCGATTGCGGTCGCGACGGCCCGAGAGCGGCACGATGGATAGCGGCGCCACGGCCGGTGAACCTACACTTCCCGCAATGAGCGAGACCACGCGGGCGCCGGTCGACGTGTTCGAGAAGGCCCGCTCTCACGACAGGCTCGAACAGCTCGAGGCGGCACGTCAGGGAGACCTCCTCCCCTACTTCCGGGTCATGACCTCCGCGGCCGGGCCGGTGGTCGAGATGGAGGGGCGCGAGACGATCATGCTCGGCTCCAACAACTACCTCGGCCTCACCGGCGACCCCCGCGTCAAGCAGGCCGCCCGCGATGCGCTCGAGACCTACGGCACCGGGCTCACCGGCTCGCGCCTCTTGAACGGCACCACTCCACTTCACCTGGACCTCGAGCGCGAGCTCGCCGACTTCATGGGCACCGAGGAGGTGCTGGTGTTCACCACCGGCCACCAGGCCAACGTCGGCTGCATCGGGACGATCCTCGAGCCCGGCGACACGGTGATCTGCGACTCGGGCGACCACGCCTCGATCCTCGAGGGCTGCAAGCTCTCGGGAGCCAAGCTGCGCCCCTTCCGCCACAACCAGATGCCGAAGCTGGAGAAGATGCTCGAGCGGGCGGCAGGCGACGGTGGCGGGGTGCTGGTCGTCGTCGACGGCGTCTTCTCGATGGAGGGAGACCTGTGCGACCTGCCGGCGATCGTCGAGCTCTGTGACCGCTACGGCGCCCGGCTGATGGTCGACGAGGCGCACGCGGTCGGCGTCCTCGGGGCGCGTGGCGCCGGCACCTGCGAGCTGTTCGGGCTCGAGGCCGAGGTCGACCTGCGCATGGGCACGTTCTCCAAGAGCCTCGCCTCCTGTGGAGGCTTCATCGCCGGCTCGACGGAGGTGGTCGACTACCTGCGGTTTGCCTCGCGGCCGTTCATCTTCACCGCTTCGGCGGTCCCGGCCGCGGTCGGCGCCGCGCTGGGAGCGCTGCGGGTGATCCGCGCCGAGGGGCCGGAGCTGATGGAGCGCCTGCTCGCCAACGCCGCCTACCTGCGCCACGGGCTTCGCGGCCTCGGACTGGAGGTGGTCGAGCCGGGGACGCTGCCCGACGGCACCGAGGCCAGCACCCCGGTCGTCCCGGTCGTCGTCGGCGAGGACTGGCAGGCAGTGCTGCTCTGGAAGGCGCTGTTCGACGCCGGCGTGTACACGAACGTCGCGATCCATCCGGCCGTACCTCCGGGCGGCGCGCTGCTGCGAACCTCGCTGATGGCGACCCACGAGCGCGACCACCTCGACCGCGCCCTGGAGATCATCGGCAAGGTGATCGCCGACTTCCCGGACCTCCCGCGGTCCGGTTGAGCCACCTGCCATTCCCCCCAACGGGGGACTTTCTTCTTGTCCAAATATTCACAAATTCGCGCCGGGCAGGAAAAGCATGCTCTTAGCGAACGACCTGGTGACGGTTTTGGCGCTCCCAGGTTGACGGAGCCAGCCACGCTTCTTTAGGTTGCGTGAGCGCCTAACAACCCCGGGGCGGGGTGGTCCGGGCGGAGAGAGAGTGTTTCGTCCGGGCTCGATCCTGGCGTGGCCATCGGCCGCGTGGGGGGACGCCAAGGCGCTGTATAGACCCCGCAACCTTCAACCCACTCAGAGGAGGAGTGAGAATGGAAGCTGCCTCGACCCTTGCCGACCCCGTGGTGCCGCAACACATGCAGGCACTAGCGCACGCCAACCGGATCCGACTGGCGCGTGCGTCACTGAAGCGCGAGGTCGCCGCCGGCATGGTCGGTGCGGCGGAGATCGTCCGGGACTGTCCCTGGGAGGTCGAATCGATGACGGTGGGGGAACTACTTCGTAGTCAGCGGCGATGGGGCCGCACTCGCGCGAGGAAGTTCCTCTTCACCCTGGCGCTGAACGAAAACCGAGAGCTCGGCAGGCTCACCGAGCGCCAGCGCACGATGCTGGCGCACGAGCTCGACTCGAGATCACGCTGACAAAGGCGCTCGACCGAAGACCGTTTGAGATCTGAAAGGGGCGGGCGCCGGACGCGCCCGCCCCGCCGCCGATCGGCGGCACCGCGGGACAGGCTGGGGTAGGGGGCGGCACGAAGCGTTTGAACGCTTTTCGGGGCTATAGCCCCAACAAACGTTCAAGCGTTGGAGCCAGCGCCGAACCGGCCCGGACTCCACCCCTTACTGCCCCGTCCCTCAGAACCCGATGTTCAACGGCAGCGGGCTCGCGCCGGCGAACCCGAAGAACCAGATCCCGAAGCCGACGACGGCGATTCCGGCGCTGGAGACGAGCATCACCTCGAGCGCGGAGGAGCCCGGCGCCGACGTGGTGCGGTTGCGGCGCTCCTGAAGCTCGGAGTGCCAGCGGTTGAGCCGCCCGAGGGCGATCACGAGGACGATGATCGTCACGATGATCCCGGCCATCGTCACGAACAGTGCGCTGCCGAGCGACAGCAAACCCTGCACCTGTGAGCCGATCCACAACCAGCCCAGCGGGACGCCCACCCACAGGAACAGGCAGCCGGCGAGCATCACGAGTACGAGCGCAGCGCTCGCGGGGCCGGCGAAGAGCCCTCTGAGGCGGGCGACCATCGGCCCCAGGTTAGCCACCCGCGGCCCGCGTCCAGGCTGCTAGCGGAGCTTGAACGCCCGGCCCGATCGCGCCCGGAAGGCGCGTGTGAGCGCCACCCCGGCGGCGACGGCGACCGCCACCCCGACGGCGATCCGGGCGGCGGGCGGCAGCAGGTCGGGTACGGCGTAGAAGAGCACTCCGAGGGTCACGACGCCGGCGACTCCCGCCAGCAGCACCGTGTGCGAGCGATAGCCGGCGAAGTGCTCGCGAATCGAGAGCTCGAGGCCGGCCAGCGAGCCGAGCGCGAGCCCGGTGACGAGCAAAGCGGTGCCTCGCGGCCCCGAGACGACGAGGCCGGCGATCAGCATCCCGAGCGCGATGAGGACGACCAGCTCGACGAGGGGAAACGATCCCCACGGCGCCGGCGGGCGCTCCTCGTCGATCGGGCGCCGCGGGAGCTTCGCCGGCGCCGGCGCGGGGGTGGTGGGCGGAGTGGTCGTCGCCGCAGCCCGCGGTCGCCGCTTGCGGCGCTTCTTAGCCACTGGGTCTCGCTTGGCCGGGGAGGCCGGGGGCCGAGGCCCCGCGGCTAACGGGCAACCGGAGGAGAGCCGGATCCGCCACCACCCGAACAGCATCCCGAGGATGCCCCAGCGCGGACGCGCGTGCCAGTGACGGCAGCCGGGGTTGCCGATGTCCTCGTTGGAGATCAGCAGCCAGCGGTGGCGCTGAGGCTCGGCGATCATCCGCTCCAGCAGCCCGCGATTTGCCTCCTCGACGTCGGCCCTGGCGGCGAGCTCGGCGCGGGCGTCCCGCAGACGTAGCGCGAGCGCGTCGCGGACCCGCTCCAGGTCGCCGATCGAGAGCACGCGCGGTCCGCCGGCCGCGCCGATCCCCCACTCGAAGCCCTGTCGCGGGAAAGCCGAGGCGAATAGCTCGCCGAGCTCGCGCTCGAGCGCCGCGATCTGTGCGCGCAGGTCGTTGCGCGCCCTGCGGTGCGCGCCCTCGGTGACGGGCCCGGCGAGGTCCGCCGGCCGGGGCGGAGGGGTGTGTACCTGAGGCTGCTCGAGCACGTCGGGCACGGGGGCCATTCTAGTGGTCCCCGGCGTAACTGCGGTCGGAATTCGGCGAGTGGCCGAAGCCGAGCGTAGTTGCGGCGGTGACCACTAGCCTTGCAGGGCGCCGGCAACCAGCCACAGCCCTTCCTCGATCGCGATCTCAGGCACCCCGGCCACCTGGACTGCGACCAGCAGCGTGCGCTTCGTTTTCGGATGCACGCCCCGCCCGGCGGCCAGCGCGCCGAACAGCAGCGAGAGGGGCCGCTCCTCGTCGGCGATCACGAGCGTTCCCTGGGGCAGGTCACCCGGCCTGCCCTCGAGCACCTCACCCGGGGCGGTGGGCCGGATCCCCGGCTCGCCGGACACGCGGTCGGCGTCGAGGGCGCGGATCGCGACCCCCGACTCGATGATCGCGATCGTCAGCGCGTCGTCGAGCAGGCTGCGGCTCTTGAAGCCGCCGTGGCGCATCCGCTCGAGCGCGAGCTCCTCGACCGGTGTCGGCTGCTGGTCGGGGTCGAGGCCGATGTGGCGGTAGAAAACCCGGTAGGCCCAGGGGATCGGCTGGTGGCGCAGGTTGATCGCCTGCGGGCCCGAAAAGCGATCCGAGAGCGTCTTCAGGCGCTCCTTGAGCTCGCGGGTGGAGCGGCCCGAGCCCTTGTCGACGACCGCGTAGCGCAGCGCAAGCGCGGGAAACTCCTCGCGCAGCCCGGCGTCGATCCAGCCGATCTTCGCGATCGCGGGCTCGTTCATCGGTCTTCGCCGGCGCGGCGCCGGGATTCGGCCAGCAGGCGGTCGATCGCTTCGTCGAGCCGGCCCGCCTCGAGCGCGTCGCTGCCGATCCTCGCCTCGCGCAGCAGGCCTCCGGGAAGCACGAAGGCGACGGTGGGACAGACGCCGACCCTGTAGAGGTTGGAGACCGCGCCGTCGCGATCCCAGCCGACCGGCATCGTCCAGCCGCGTTCGGTGACGATCGACCGCAGCTCCTCCTGCTCGCCGCGCACGGCGATCGCGAGGAAGTTGACGCGGCCGCGGTAGCGCTCGGCGGCGCGATCGACCGAGTCCTGGGTCGGCGGGCACTCGGCGGGAGTGGAAAACCAGAACGAGAGCACCAGCGGACGATCGAACAGGTCGCAGACGGCGATCACGTTCGGCAGCTCGACCTCGCAGGCGGGAGTGCGCCGCTCCTCGGCCGGACAGGGATTGGTCGAGCTCTCGCAGTCGTCCTGAAAGATGTTGGCGTCCTTGTCGTCTCCGCGCAGCAGCTCGGGCACCGCGAACTCCGGCACCGGCGCCCCCGCCTCGGCCTCGTCGGAGCCGAGGAGACCGCCCTCGGAGCTGCGCAGCGTGTTGACGGTCGCGATCCCGATCAGGATCGCGAACGCGATCCCGACCCAGATCGAGTAGCGGGTCGACGTGCGCTTCTGCTCAGCCTGGCTGTTCTGTGGGCCGGTCACGTGGAGGGAGCGCGGCGGGAGCCTGGGACGTCCGGCGTCGCTCGGCCAGGACCAGCGCGGCCGGAAGGATGACCAGCACCCCGAGCAGCGCCACGGAGAGGTCGAGGACCGTCACGAAGCCGAAGTCGCGAAGCATGCGGATGTCGGTGGCGATCAGCGCCGCAAAGCCGGCGATCGCCGTGATGCCCGAGGCGAGCACCGCCATCCCGGTGCGCGAGTAGGCGCGACGCAGCGCTTCGCCGACGGAGACGTTGTCGCGGCGCTCCTCCTCGTAGCGCGCCGCGAGCAGGACGCTGAACTCGGTCGCGATCGCGATCACAAGCGCCCCCAGGGTCGCCGACATCGGGTTCAGCGGCACGCCGGCGAGCTCGAGCCCGAGCGCGGACCAGCCGGTGGCGAGCGCGATCGGGACCAGCGGCACGAGCGCCCGCCGCAGCGATCGATACGCCGCGAGCAGGGCAAGCGCGACCGCCAGCAGGCCGGCGGCGGTCATGAGATAGCGATTTCCCTCCAGCGCCGAGTTCGCATCGGCCGCGAGCACAGGGAGGCCGACGACCTCGGCGCTGACGCCGGCCGGCGGGTCGTTCTCGGTTCCCGGCGGGTCGATCTGGGCGCGGACCGAGTCGATCAGCTCCTTCTGCTCGTCGAAGGGCATCACCTTGATCCCGAACGGGATCACCGCGGTGCGCTCGGCGTCGCCGGCGATGAAGGCGTTGAGGAAGTAGGCGGGCAGCAGGTCGAGCGTCGCCTCGACCTCCTCCCGGGTCGCTGGCAGCTCCTCGCCGTAGAGGTCAGGCAGGGCGATGAACGGGCACAGCTCCGCGTCCTGCTCGGCGCACGAGATGGGATCGTCGCTGAACCCCGCCTCGGCCAGGACCCGGCGCTTGAAATCGGCCATCCAGGAGACCACGGCGGGGTCGCTGAGGTCGTCGGTCGTAACCGCGACGTCAAGCTCACCCGAGACGCCGCTGACCTCCTCGAGCTGGTCCACGTTCTCGAGCTCGGGAAGGTCGCTGGGCACGAGCTCACGGATGTCGGAGATCACCTCGGTGCGCGTGCTCACCGCCCATCCGAACACCGCCAGTGCCAGGCCGACGGCCAAGAACCTGCCCGGGGCCGTCACAGCCGCCGCCAGTGTGGTGCGGCCCATCGACCTGATCCGGGTCGAGGCGCGCTCGCGCGCGCCGCGCGCTCCGGCCAGTGCGCCG
>DAIRGH010000172.1:0-3426 GCA_036794585.1 Solirubrobacterales bacterium
GGTCGGCCGGGGCGTGGCGGCCGCGCTCGCCGCTCGCCAACCGCTCGTCGAGCTCGACCGCGCGCCCCTCCTCGAACATGTCGATGATCGCATTGGAGTCGCTGCCGAGCGCGAGTCGGGCGCCCGCATCCACGAGCCGCCAGGCAGGCCCGACGCCGTCGGCGAGGTCGCGCTCGGTCGTCGGGCACAGGCAGCAGCTCGCGGCGGCGCTGCCGAGCACCGCGAAGTCGGGCTCGGCGAGGTGCGTGGCGTGCACGGCGACGAACCGCGCGTCGACTGCGCCGGCGTCGGCGAGCAGCGTCGCGGGGGTGGCGCCGTAGGCGGCGAGGCACTGCTCGTTTTCGCCCGGCTGTTCGGAGACGTGGGCGTGCAGCGGCCGCTCGCGCTCGCGCGTCCAGGCGGCGACGGTCGCGGCCGAGTCGGGGTCGACTGCGCGGACGCTGTGGATCGCGGCGGCGACGCGGACACCCGGGCCCTCGGCAAGCTCCGACACCCGCGCCGCCCACGCCTCTACGTCCGCGTCGGCGAAGCGTTGCTGCACGCCCTCGGGCTCGCGGCCGATGCCGCCGTGCAGGTAGCAGGCGTCGATCAGCGTGATCCGGATCCCGGCCTCCGACGCGGCCTCGATCAAAGCCGTGCCGGTCTCGTTGGGGTCGGCGTACGGCGTCCCGTCGCGGTCGCCGTGCAGGTAGTGAAACTCGCCGACGGTGGTGATCCCGGCCATCGCCATCTCGGCGAAGGTCGCGGCGGCGAGCCGGCGGCAGTCGTCGGGGTCGAGCCGGTCGGCGAGCTCGTACATGCGCTCGCGCCAGGTCCAGAACGTGCCGCGCTCGGCCTCGACCCGCCCGCGCAGGGCGCGCTGGAAGGCGTGGGAGTGCGCGTTGGCGAGGCCGGGGATGACGAATCCGGGCAGCCGGGTCGCCCCGGACGGCGCCTCGACGCCGGCCGACACGGCCGAGATTCGCTCGCCGTCGCACTCGATCAGCACGCCGGAGGCCACGTCGCCCGCGCCCGTCCACGCCAGCTCGCACCAGAACGCGGTCATGACCCGACCTGCCGCACGAGCTCCTCCGCCCGGGCGACGAACGCCTCCCGGTGGTGGCGATCGAACTGCTCCCAGGTGGCGAGGCTGCGCGGGTCGGCACGATCGACGAAGAGGACGCCGTCGAGGTGGTCGACCTCGTGCTGGAAGGTGCCGGCCGTGAGCCCGCGCACCACCTCCTCGTGCTCGACGCCATCGCGGTCGAGGTAGCGCGCGCGAACGCTGACCCAGCGCTCGAGGTTGCCGCGCAGGTCGGGTACCGAGAGGCAGCCCTCGTTGATCTCCACCGTCTCGGGGTCGGCCGGCTCCAGCGTCGGGTTGACCAGCACCCGCAGTGCGATCGGCGGCTTGTAGGGGTAGCGGGGGTTGTCGCCGTCGTTCTCGACCACCGCGATCCGCAGCTCCTCGCCGATCTGGTTGGCGGCGAGCCCGGCGCCGTTCGCGGCCCGCCTGGTCTCGATCAGGTCGTCGATCAGCGCCTGGACCTCCGGCGCCGCGAGCTCGTCGGCGCTCACCTCACGCGCGCGGCGGCGCAGCACCGGGTCGCCGATCGTGACGATCTCGCGAACGCTCAACCCGCGTCCTCGCGCATCGGGATCCGCACGCCGCGTTCGGCCGCGACCTCGAGCGAGCGCTCATAGCCGGCGTCGGCGTGGCGCATGACCCCGGTTCCCGGATCGGCGGTCAGCACACGCTCCAGCTTCTGCGCGGCGAGCTCGGTGCCGTCGGCGACGCAGACCATGCCGGCGTGGATCGAGCGGCCGATACCGACGCCACCGCCGTGGTGGATGCTGACCCACGAGGCCCCGGCGGCGGTGTTCACCAGTGCGTTGAGCAGCGGCCAGTCGGCGATCGCGTCCGAGCCGTCGGCCATCTCCTCGGTCTCGCGGTAAGGGGAGGCGACCGAGCCCGAGTCGAGGTGGTCGCGGCCGATCACGATCGGCGCGCTGACCTCGCCCGAGCGAACCAGCTCGTTGAACCGCAGCCCGAGCCGGGCCCGCTCGCCGTAGCCGGCCCAACAGATCCGCGCCGGCAGGCCCTGGAACTCGATCCTCTCCCCGGCCAGCTTGATCCAGCGCTCCAGCGCCGGGTCGTCGGGGATCTCCTCGAGCACGGCGCGGTCCGTGGCGGCGATGTCGGCCGGGTCCCCGGACAGCGCCACCCAGCGGAACGGCCCCTTGCCCTCGCAGAACAGGGGTCGGATGTAGGCGGGGACGAAGCCGGGGTAGTCGAAGGCGCGCTCGAAGCCGCCGAGCTGGGCCTCGGCGCGGAGGCTGTTGCCGTAGTCGAACACCTCGGCGCCGGCGTCGAGGAAGCTCACCATCGCCGCGCAGTGGGCAGCGCAGGCTGCCCGGGCGCGGCGCACGTACTCGTCGGGATCGGCCTCGCGCAGCTCGTCGGCGTCGGCCGGGGTCATCAGGTTCGGCACGTAGCCGTTGAGCGGGTCGTGGGCGCTGGTCTGGTCGGTGACGATCTCGGCCGTGAAGCCGATCCGCCGCAGCTCGGGCAGCACATCGGCGGCGTTTGCCTCGAGGCCGACGCTGAGCGCGCGCTTCTCTTCGCGCGCCGCGCGGCAGCGGGCGACCGCATCATCGAGATCGGACGCCTGCTCGTCGAGGTAGCGATCCTCCAGCCGGCGGCGGATCCGCGCCGGGTCGACCTCGATGCAGAGCGCGACGCCGCCGTTCATCGTCACCGCCAGCGGCTGTGCGCCGCCCATGCCGCCGAGGCCGGCCGTGACGGTGACGGTCCCGGCCAGGGAGCCGCCGAAGCGCCGCCGGGCGATCTCGGCGAAGCACTCATACGTGCCCTGGACGATCCCCTGACTGCCGATGTAAATCCAGGAACCGGCGGTCATCTGGCCGTACATCGTCAGCCCGAGCTGCTCGAGGCGGCGGAACTCCTCCCAGCTCGCCCAGTCGGGAACGAGGTTGGAGTTGGCGATCAGCACCCGCGGCGTCCATTCGTGGGTGCGGAACACGCCGACGGGCTTGCCGGACTGAACCAGCAGCGTCTCGTCGTCTGCGAGCTGCCTGAGGCTGGCGACGATCGCGTCGAAGGCCTTCCACGAGCGCGCCGCGCGCCCGGTGCCGCCGTAGACGATGAGATCGTCAGGGCGCTCGGCGACGGCCGGATCGAGGTTGTTCATGAGCATCCGCAGCGCCGCCTCCTGCGGCCAGCTCCGGCAGGAGATCTCGCTGCCTCGGGGCGCGCGGACCTCGCGTGCGCCCTTCATCCGAGCCTCCCGATCTCCGCCTCGACCGCCTCGACGAGCGCGCCCGAGGCGACCAAACCCGCGGCCGCCTCGAGCTCGGGCGCCAGCCAGCGGTCGGGGCCTGGCCCCGGCACCCCGGCGTGTCGCAGCGCCGCAACGGCGGCGCCGG
>DAIRGH010000173.1:0-3415 GCA_036794585.1 Solirubrobacterales bacterium
GATCGAAAAGCGGCGCGCGATCCGCCACAGCGCCTCGCGCTGGCGGCCGAGCAGCTCGACGGCGGCGCGCTCGCGCGCTGGTTCGTCCGTTGCAGCCGGCACGCCCAGGACAAGCCCGAAGGCATGACGCCCGCCCCGGGCGCAGGTATTCTCGCCCGTCAATGGCCACCTGCATCGTCACCGGCGGCGCCGGCTTTCTCGGCTCGCACATGTCCGATCGCCTGCTCGCCGACGGGCATAGCGTGATCTGCATCGACAACCTCGACACGGGCTCGCTGCAGAACATCCATCACATCCGCTCGCCGGAGTTCACGTTCGTCCAGCACGATCTGACCGAGCCCTACTTCACCGACGAGCCGATCGACTTCGTCTATCACCTCGCCTCCCCCGCGAGCCCGATCGACTACCTGCGCCTCCCGCTGCACACGCTCAAGGTCGGCTCCTACGGCACCCACCACATGCTCGGCCTGGCGAAGAAGAAGCGCGCCCGCTTCGTGCTCGCTTCGACCTCAGAGGTCTACGGCGACCCGCAGGTGCACCCTCAGCCCGAGAGCTACTGGGGCCACGTCAACCCGATCGGCCCGCGTGGCGTCTACGACGAGGCCAAGCGCTACGCCGAGGCGCTGACGATGGCCTATCACCGCCAGCAGGGTGTCGACACCGCGATCGTGCGGACGTTCAACTCCTATGGAGCTCGAATGAGACCGCACGACGGTCGCGCGATCCCGACCTTCCTGCGCCAGGCGCTGCAGGACAAGCCGCTGACCGTGTTCGGCGACGGCAGCCAGACGCGCAGCTTCTGCTACGTCGACGACCAGATCCGCGGCTACATCGCAATGGCCGAGTCCGACGTCCACGAGCCGGTCAACATCGGCAACCCGGACGAGTTCACGCTGCTCGAGCTCGCGCAGGTCGTGATCGAGGTGACCGAGTCGCGCTCGGAGATCGTCTTCGAGGCGCTGCCGACCGACGACCCGCAGGTTCGCCAGCCCGACATCACCCGCGCCAAGCAACTGCTCGGCTGGGAGCCCGAGGTCGATCTACGCGAGGGCCTGCGGATGACGATCGAGCAGTCCGGCGTCGAGCGACTCGTCGGCGCCGGCGACTAGTGAGGCCAGGCGCCGGGGGGCGCCGGCTGCGGGTCGCGCATCTGACCGCGACCTTCCCGCCCTATCCGGGCGGGGCCGGCAACACCGCGTATCGCTTCGCCTTCGAGCAGGCCGAGCGCGGGCACGAGGTCGAGGTGTTCACCGCCCCGGCGCCAGGCGAGCCGCCCGACCCCGGCGCGGTGACCGTGCGCCGGATCGAGCCGCTGCTGGCGATCGGCAACGCGCCGCTGATCCCGAGCCTGGGGCGGATCTCCGACTTCGACGTCATCCACCTGCACTACCCGTTCATCTTCGGCTCCGAGCTCGCGCTGCTCGCCCGCGCCCGGCGGGCCGGACGGACGCAGGCGCTGCTGGTCCACTACAAGAACCGGCTCGTCGGCAACGGCCTGCGCCGGGCGCTGTTCGGCGGCTACGAGCACTCGGTCGCCCCGCTCTTGATCCGAGCCGCGGATCGCGTCTGCATCCTGTCGCCCGAGCACGCACGGTCGGTGCCCTACCTGCGGCGGACGATGGAGCGCTCGCCCGAGAAGCTGATCGAGATGCCCAACGGCGTCGACGCCGAGGTGTTCTCACCGGGCGAGTCGGAGCTGCGCAATCGGCTCGGCATCCCGGCGGACGCGTTCGTCGCCGCCTTCGTCGCGACTCTGGACCGCGCCCATCACTTCAAACGCCTCGATCTCGCGATCGAGGCGTTGGCGCGGCTCGCCGACCCGAACGTCCACCTGGTCGTCGCCGGGGGCGGGGAACTGCTCGATGACTTGCGGGCCACGGCCGCGACGGCCGGCGTCGCCGACCGCGTGCACTTCCTCGACGCCGTGCCCCACGCCGAGCTGCCCGGTGTCCTGCGGGCGGCCGACGTGTTCCTGCTGACCACCGAGCCGCCGGAGTCGTTCGGGATCGTGCTGATCGAGGCGATGGCATGCGGCCTCCCGGTGATCGCGACCGACTACCCGGGCGTGCGGGCGGTCGTCGACGAGGGCGAGACCGGCCTGCTCGTCGGGCAGGGCGACCCGGGCGCGGTGGCCGCTGCGTTGCGCGAGCTGATCGACGCCGGGCCGCAGCGCAGGCGGGCGATGGGCGAGGCGGGCCGCGAGAAGGCCGTACTCGAGTGGAGCTGGGCGCGGCTGATCGAGCGCATGGACGACGCCTATGCCCAGGCGATCGACGCGAGGCGCGGATGAGACTGCTCCTGGTCGCCTACTTCTATCCGCCGTGCCGCGACACGGGGGCACTGCGGCCCGCGTCGATGGCGAAGTGGCTGGCCCGGCTCGGCCACGAGGTCACGGTGCTGACCACGTCCTACTACGGCGAGACCGAGGTCGAGGGGGTCGAGGTCTCCAGGACGGCCGACGGCCAGCGGCTGCGCCGTGGCCGCACGCCGAGCTCGATGTTCGACGCAGACACCTATACGGGGCGTCCGCATCCGCTGAGCAAGGTGCTGGTCCCGGAGCCGCTGGTCGCCGCCTGGGCGCCGTTCGCGCGCTCCCGCGCGCTGCGCCTTCAACGCGAGCGCGGCTTCGACGCCGTGATCACCACGTCGCCGCCCGAGTCTGTGCACCTGATCGGCCGAGCGCTGGCGCGGCGCGGCCTTCCCTGGGTCGCCGACGTCCGCGACGGGTGGACGTTCGAACCGCTGCGCCCGCGGTTTCCGACCGCGCTGCAGCGCCGCTTCGACGAGCGGCTGGAGCGACGCTGGCTCGGCGCCGCCGACGCGGTCGTCTGCGTCTCGCAGCCGGCGGCCGAGGACCTGCGCCGGCGAGGGCTCGCCGAGCCCGAGCTGATCACGAACGGCTGGGACCCGGAGCTGGCACCCGAGACGATCGCCGCCGACGAGTCGCTCTTCGACCCCGAGCGCGTCTCGCTGCTGTACACGGGTCGGTTCGGCAGCTCCGGCCGCGACCCGCGTGCACTGGTCGAGGGGCTCGCGCGCCTGGCTCGCGAGGACCCGGACGCCGCGGCGAAGCTCGAGCTCGTGATCGCCGGACCCCTGACCGAGGCCGAGGCCGAGCTCTTCGACCGCGACGTGTCGCCGGCGCGGATCGTGCGCGCCGGCAGCGTCTCGCGCGAGCGCGCCCTGGCGCTGCAGCGCGCCGCCGATGCGCTGCTGCTGCTCGCCCAGCCGACCAGGTCGCAGCTCCTCAACATCAAGCTCTTCGAATACCTCGCCTCGGAGACCCCGATCCTCGCCCTCGCCACGGGCACCGATGCCGGCCGCGTCGTCGGCGAGCTCGGCGGGGAGGTGGTCAGGGCCGACGACTCCGAGACGATCGCCGCGGCGCTCGCCCGCGTCGCCCGCGGCGAGCTGC
>DAIRGH010000018.1:0-35929 GCA_036794585.1 Solirubrobacterales bacterium
CTTCCGCGACCTGAAGGATGTCCAAGCTCGAGGTCGTACCGCAGCCGTTCGACCGTCTCCTCTGGGGCGCGGCCGCGATCCTCGTCGCGTTCGCGCTCAGTCGTCTGCTGAAGTGGGTCGTCCGGCGCCTGGGCGAGCGGGCGCCCGAGCGCCTGGACCATGAAGCCATGGGCCTCGCCGGTGAGCGGAAAGCCTCCGCACGCCGCGCAGACGACTCCGCCCGCGGCGCCGGAGAAGCCGGCGAGCCCGCCCCCTTCCCCGCAGCGAGCGCACGAGGCCAGCTCCGGGGCGAAGCCGGTCGCCAGCGCGAGCTTGAGCCGGAACGCGAGTGCCAGTGGCAATCCGGCGGCGCCGTCGCCGCAGCCGTCGCCGCTGACCGACTCCGAGCCGTCGAGGATCTGCAGGTAGCGGCAGAGCAGGTTGTAGGCGGCCGGGTTCGGCTCCTCCGAGTCGCAGAGGCGAAGCACCGCGTCGCAGGCGCGCGCTGCGGCGCCCAGCGCGGGCCCGCTGGCACGCAGATTCGGATGCGCCGCGAGTGTGTGCGCCGCGGTCACGACCGAGAGGTCGCTGCGCCCCTCGTGCAGGACCAGGTCGAGGCGAAAGAACGGCTCCAGCCGCCCGCCGAAGCGCGACCGGGGCCGGCGCGAGCCCTTGGCGATCGCGCTGATCCGTCCCCGGGTGGCGCTGTAGAGGTGCAGCACCCGGTCGGCCTCGCCGTAGCGAATGCTGCGCAGGACGATCGCCTCGGTCTTGAACTTGCCCGGCACGGGCGGCGAAGCCTGCCCCATGGACCGGACGGCAGCGGGCTATTTGGAGGCGTAGTCGGAGGCGCCGAGGAAGTGGATCGAGACGTAGGGCTCATCGCCGACGACCCAGCTGTCGTGATCGGGCGGCACGGCGAACACGTCCCCAGGTCCCATCACCTCCTCGTAGTCGGGGCCCGAGACCGCCGCGCGGCCTGAGATGACCAGCCCGAGGTGCTCGACCTGGCAGCGCTCGTCGGGCTCAGAGCCGACGTGCTCGCTCCATTTCCAGCCCGGCTCATAGGTCGCCCGGCCCAGGGTCATGCCCCCGACCTCGATCAGCTCGAAGCGACCGAGCGGGAACTCGCGGACCTCGTCCGGGTCGTCGAAGCGCCGCAGCAGGAACTCGTCGATCACTGCGGCTGGACGTGTATCGAATCGCGGATCGCCGCCGCGGTCACCGTCGCCGCGAGCGTTCCAACCGTGAGCGAGATGAACCGGTCGGGCGGCGCCGGAGGTCCAGAGGCGATGCAGAAGACGACGTCGCCGTCGACGTCGGAGTAGGTGGGATCGACCGCACGCGCGATCCCGGCGCTGGCCATGCGCGCGATCCGCGTGCAGGCCGCCTTGTCGAGCGTGGCGTCGGTCATCACGCAGACGAGCGTCGTGTTGCGCTCGGCGAGGCTCGTCCAGTCGGGTGACTCGCGCATCGCGACGAGCTCCTGGGCGCTCGCAAGCGGCGATCCGTCCTCTGCCCGCGGCCCGGCGAGCACTTTTCCGTCCTCGCCGATCACGTCGCCGATGGCGTTGACGATCGCGACCGCCGCCACGGTCGTCCCGGCCCCTGTCTGCCCGCCCGCGTAGCCGACCCCGGCCCGGGTCGCCGACTCACGGCCGAGGATTTTTCCGACGGCCGCACCGGTGCCCGCGCCGACGCGGCCGCGCTCCGGGATACCCGCGCTCGCCGCCTCGCAGGCCGCGTAGCCGGCGGCCGCGTCCGGACGGGCATTGGGATCGCCCTGCACGAGGTCGTAGACCACGGCCGCGGGAACGATCGGCACCAGCCCGCCCGGGGTCGCGTAGCCACGGCCGTGCTCCTCCAGCCAGCGCATCGCACCGTCGGCAGCGGCGAGCCCGTGGGCGCTGCCGCCGGCGAGCATCACCGCGGTCACCTCCCCGGTGCCGGAGTACGGACCAACGGCCTCTGTCTCGCGAGTCCCCGGCCCGCCACCGCGAACGTCCACCCCGCCCCTGCTGCCCGGCGGCGCGAGCACGACCGTGCACCCCGTCTCGCCAACCGCGTCGGTGAAGTGGCCGATCGCGAACCCGTCGGGCGGCGGCGCGCCGAGGTCGCTCATCGCCGCGCCGTCGCCTTCCGCCGCCGCCTCGGCCTTGCTCGCAGGCGCCGCTGACAGCCCGGACAGAAGTAGGTCGAGCGGCCACCGACCACGATCCGCCTGATCTCCTCGCCGCAGCGCACGCACTGCTCGCCCTCGCGCATGTGGACCAGGAACTCCTCCTGCATCGAGCCACGCTCGCCGCGCAGGTCACGGTAGTCGTCGATCGACGAGCCGCGCATCTCCAGCGCCAGCTCCAGCGCGGCGACAATTCCCCCTCGCAGGTCCTCGCAGTGCTCGGGCTTCATCGACCCGGCCGGAGACAGCGGGTGCAGCCGCGCTCGGAAGAGCGCCTCGTCGGCGTAGATGTTGCCGATCCCGGCGATCCCGGCCTGGTTGAGCAGAAACGACTTCAGCGGGGCACGGCGGCCGGCGGCGAGCTTGCACAGCCCCTCGGCGGTGAGCTCCTCCGAGAGCGGCTCCACCCCCAGCCGCGCGGCGAAGTAGGGCTCGATCTCGTCCCCGTTCAGGACGATCCCGTGCCCGAACCGGCGTGCGTCGATGAACAGCAGCTCCGAGCCGTCGTCGAGCAGCAGCCGCGCGCGCAGGTGGCGGACCGCGGTGCTCGCCTCGTAAAGGCGCGGCGCCCCGAGCCGCTCCGTCTCCATCAGATCGGCGACCTGCTGAGAGTCGGGCGGGCGCAGCATCAGGTTGCCGGTCATCCGCAGGTGCATGACCAGGGCCGCGCCGTCGTCGAGGCGCAGGATCAGGTACTTGCCGCGGCGCTCGACCGCCTCGATCGTGCGCCCGGCGAGCAGCGCCTCGGTCCGTACCGGCGGCTCCGGCCGCGTCCAGCGCTCGTCGAGCACCTCGGCGCGCTCGATCCGCCGCCCGAGCACCTCAGGCTCGAGCTGGCGGCGGACGGTCTCGACCTCGGGCAGCTCCGGCATGCCCGAGATTCTGCCGAAGCTAGCCCGTCGCCCTCGGATGCGCGCGGAAGTAGACCTCCTTGATCCGCTCCCGCGAGAGGTGGGTGTAGAGCTGCGTCGTCGCGACGTCGGCGTGGCCGAGCATCTCCTGGACCGAGCGCAGGTCACAGCCGCCGGAGAGCAGATGGGTGGCGAAAGTGTGGCGCAGCGTGTGCGGGCTCATCTTGCCCTCGAGGCCGGCGTGCTTGGCGTGGCGCTGGATGATCTTGTAGAGGCCCTGGCGGGTGAGCGGGCCGCCGCGGAAGTTGACGAACAGCTTGCGCTCGACCTCGCCGCCGACGAGGTCGGGCCGACCGCGGCGCAGATAGCGCGAGATCGCCCGCGACGCCTGGCTTCCCAGCGGCACGATCCGCTCCTTGGACCCCTTGCCGTGCGGGCGCACGAAGCCGCGGCGCATGTCGACGTCGCCGATCTCCAGGCCGATCGCCTCCGACGCGCGCAGCCCGCATCCGTACATCACCTCGAGCAGCGCCCGGTCTCGCAACTCGATCGGATCGGCTCCACGCGCGCTTTCGAGCAGCCGCGTGACCTCGGCATGGCTCAGGACCTGCGGCAGTTTGCGCGACTTCTGCGGCGGCGTCACCGTCGCCGTCGGGTCGTCGGCGATCAGCTCCTCGCGACGCAGGTGGCGGTAGAAGGAGCGCAGGCAGGCGGTCTTGCGGCTGATCGTCGCCGGCGAGCAGGCGGCGCGTCCCCCGTTGCCATCGGCGTCCGACGCGACCCCGGTCGCGAGGTCGGCGAGGAAGTCGGCGACGTCGGCGCGCTCGGCGGCGGTCGCGTCTCGCTCGCGAGCGCCGAGGAAGGCGCCGAACTGAAGCAGGTCGGTGCGGTAGGCATCGAGTGTGTTCCGGGCAAGACCCCGCTCGAACTCCAGATACGCGAGGAAGTCCAGCACCAGCGCCTCGAAGCGCGGGTCGGTGGACGCCTCGGGTCTGGAAACGGCGACGGTCATGCCCGGTGGTTCTGCCGCAGGCGGCGGCCACCTTCCGGTGCAAGCGGCCTACCGTAAGCGGTCGCGCAACATCAACAGCCCGATCAGCGTCTTCGCGTCGAAGGACTGCTCGATCGCGGAGTCCAGATCCGCGAGGGGCCAGGCCACGATCTCGATCCGTTCGCCGGCGTCGGGGTCGGTCTCGGCCTCCTCGAGCTCGGTCGCCTCGAAGATCGTCATCTCCTCGTCGGCCCAGCCGGGCGTCAGGTAGAAGCGCTTGAGCTCGCGCCACTGCCGCGCCGACTTGCCGATCTCCTCGACCAGCTCGCGCTGCGCGCACTCGAGCGGGCTCTCGCCCTCGACGTCGAGCTTGCCCGCCGGGATCTCCAGCAGCGCCTCGGCGCCGATCGCCTCGCGTGGCTGGCGCACGAGCCAGACGTACTCGGAGTCGTGGGCGACCATCCCCACCGCCGGCGGATGGCTGACGATCTCGCGCTCTTCCGTCGCGCCGTCCGGGTAGCGGAACTTGTCGATCCGCACGTTCGAGTAGCGGCCCTCATAGACGGTCTTGGAGCCGACCCGCTTCATGCGACCCCTCCGCCGCCGGCCGCTGCCGCCAGTGCCCGGCCGGCGGCGAGCGGCGCGGCGAAGAACAGCGGGTCCTCGGAGATCGAGCGGCCCATCGTCTGCGCCGGCAGGCCGCTCTGCGCGTAGGCATCGAGGTCGATTCGCTGCACCGCGATGTCGTGGCGTCCGCGGCAGACCTCGATCAGGTCGTCGAGCGCCGCCTGCGCCGAGCCACCCTTCGGCGCCTCGGAGTCGAGCAGCGGCCAGCCCTCGAGCTCGGCCTCCGGCACTGGCACCCGGACCGCGCCGAGCAGCAGGTCGAGCACGGCGGCCGAGTGGTGGCTGAGGCCGCGATGGCGCTCGCGCTCGTCGGAGCTCGAGAGGCGCGGGCAGACCAGGGTCGGCCAGCCGAGCGCGAGCGCGGCGTGCGCCGCATCCAGGACCGCCATCCCGCCGTGACCCAGCCGCGTCGCCGAGCCCAGGATCCCCGGCCCGGGGCCGACGATCGCCGCGTCCCAGCCGAGCCTGCGCGCGCCCGCGTCGAGCGCCCCGGCGACCGTGATCGCTTCGTGCTCGCCCCCGTAGGCGGGGCCAGCGGTGACGTGGTCGCAGATCAGGCCCCGCTCGCGCAGCTCGCCGATGTCGCGCGACAGCCCGCCCGGCAGCGCCCCGCCGGGGCCCTGGACGAATCCGATCCTGAGGCCAGGGGTCTTCTGGGCCGCCGCCCACGCGGCCGGCGCGAGGTGGCCGTGAAGCGAGATCACGAGCGCCGGCGGGCACGGCCCCGGCTCAGCCACCGACTCCTCGACCTCGACCGGCTCGACCGGATGCTGAAGTGACGTGTAGTTGAGCTTGATCACGTGCGCGCCCTCGGCGCCGGCTCCGGCGAGGCCGCGGCTGAGGTTGACGTGGACGATGTCGAAGCCGCCCGACCCGAGGCCGAGGTCTAGCGCCTCGATGTTGACGATCACCTCGTCGCCGACCTCGACCGCTCCGATCAGCGACTCGTCCGCCCACGCCCCGCGCCGCTCGCCCTCGACCTCCACCGTGAGCGGCTCGAGCTCGACCACGACGCCGCGGCGCAGCTTCAGCATCAGCCCGCTCCGGCGAGCTCGGCGATCGACTCGCAGACGCGGAGCATCTCGACGATCCGGTCGGCGGCGACGCTCTCGGCCGGCGTGTGGTTGGCATCGGTGCCGTTGGCCAGCAGGACGCATTCGAACCCGCGGGCGACCAGCGCGTTCGCGTCGCTGCCGCCGCCGCTGGAGACCTCGCGGGGCTCGTGGCCGCGTCGCTGGAGCGCCTCGCGCGCCAGCCGCACCGCTGGGGAGCTCGACGGCTGGCGGTAGCCCCGAAAGACCTCGGTGAGGTCGAGATCGACGTCGCAGGAGTGCTCGCTCGCGGCCCACGTGCAGGCGTCGAGCATCGCCGCGGTGGTCTCGGCGATCCGACCCTCGTCCAGGGAGCGCGCCTCGGCCTCGATCCGGCAATGGCCCGCGACGACGTTGGCGGCCACACCGCCCTCGATCACGCCAACGTTCGCCGTGGTCTGCTCGTCGAGGCGTCCGAGGGCCATCGCGTTCACCGCGGCCGCCGCGGCCCCGATCGCCGAGCGGCCGTCCTCGGGCCTGATGCCCGCGTGCGCCTCGGAGCCCTCGAACTCGGCGACCAGGCGCTGGTGGGTCGGCGCCGCGGTGATCAACTCGCCGATCGGCGTCGCGTGATCGAGCGCGTAGCCGAACGGCGCCCGCAACCCGCCGAGGTCCAGCTCCTTGGCCCCGCGCAGGCCGTCTTCCTCGGCGACCGTGAACACGAGCTCGATCCCGGCCGGCGCCGGGCTGGAGACGTGGCGCGCAGCGAGCTCGACCAGCACCGTGACCCCGGCCTTGTCGTCGGCGCCGAGGATCGTCTCGCCACGGCTACGGAACACGCCGTCGGCGAGCTCGACCTCGATCTCGCCGTCCTCGGGGACGGTGTCGAGATGCGCGCAGAGCATCACCCACCCGTCACCCGTCCCGGGCACGCGCGCGATCAGGTTGCCGGCACCGGCGCGAGCCGGGCCGGCGGCCTCGTCCTCGCGCACCTCCACCCCGAGCTGATCGAGCTCGCCGAGCACCAAGTCGGCTACGGCCCGCTCCGAGCCTGTCGGACTCGGCGTCTCGCACAGCCGCACGAAGCGGTCGAGCATCCGCTGGTCGCTCACGGCAGCGGAGGCTATCCCGGTCTGGTCGCCGGCTACCTGGCGAGGACGACGTGCGCGACCCCGTTGATCGGGGCGTCGTCGCCGCCGAGCAATGGCTCGACCCGTTCGGCGACCGTGGTGCGAATGCGGTCCTGCTCCTCGGATGGGACGCTGTCAAAGGCCTCCGCGATCGGCGCCGCGAGCTTGAGCGTCTTCTCCCAGTGCTCGGCCGCGTCGTCGTAGCCCCAGGTGACGGAGACCTGCTCGATCGTGGGCTCCTCGAATCCGGCGCCCGTGACGAGTTCGCGGATGCGGTTCGGATCGGCCATCGAGAACATTCCGGGCGCGATCGGATCGGGCGGCTCGAGATGTCCGAGCTCGACCATCGTCATCCCCGGTATCGACGCCCACTTGTTGCGATCGGGCGCTGCCCACACGGCGAACGCGACCCGGCCTCCGTCGCGCAGCACCCGCCTTGTCTCCGCGAGCGCCGCAGCGGGTTCGGCCATCAGCATGTAGCCGAAGCGACAGGTGACGCCGTCGACGCTCGCGTCGTCGAGGTCCATCCGCTCGGCGTCCAGGACGCGGTACTCGACGTTCGATGCGCCGACCTGCTCGCCGCGCCGCCGCGCCGCCTGCACCATCCCGGGGGCGAAGTCGGTGTAGATCAGACGCCCCGCGTCGCCGACCCGCTTGGCGATCGCCAGGGCGAGGTCGCCGGTGCCGCCCGCTAGCTCGAGGATCGTCTCCGGGGGCTGGGGATCGAGCCGCTCGAGCAGCGCGTCGTAGACGACCTGCGTCTTCTGCGTAAGGTAATCGCGCTCCTCGTCCCAGTTGGAAGCGAACCGGTCCCAGGCGTCGAGCGATCGGCGGCGGTACTCCTCGAGGTCGATCGGCACGCGCCGATGCTATGCCGTCGTGGCCGCCAGCTCAACTCTGCGGAGGCGGACGTCTGCCAGCCGCTGGTCGCTCACGGCTTCTCCACGGTGCGCGCCGCCGTGTCGCGGCCGATGAAGTTGAGGAAGCGCACGATTCGACCGTCCCTCAGCTCGACCACCCAGCTCGCATCCTGATCGAGGTCGACCCCGCTCTGCCGGCCGCGGCCGTGGATCGCTCCCTCGAGCAGGTAGCGGCCGTCGTCGAGCGCTCGCAGCCCGTCGATCTCGACCCTCCAGTCCTGAAACTGCTCGTCGATCTCCGCGGCCCAACGCACGGCGCCGTCGTAGCCGTGAAACGTGGCCTGCGCGAGCGCGGAGACGATCTCGATCTCGGGGTCGATCAGCTCGGGATCGGCGTCGTGCGCGCCGCTATTCCAGCGATCGAACGCGGCGCGGATCACCCTCTCATCGCCCTCGGTCACGAGGCCGGAGGCTATGGGACCAGTCAGTTCTCGCGCCGGATCCGGACGCTCTCGGCGTCGGGCGCGGGCGCGACCTCGGCCTCTTCGGCCTCCGGGCCATCGGGACGGCCGGCGGCGCGACGCGCGGCGGCGCCGACGAACTCGCGGAACAGAGGCTCGGGACGGGTGGGGCGCGAGTTGAACTCCGGGTGAAACTGCGAGGCGACGTAGAACGGGTGGTCGGGCAGCTCGACGATCTCGACCAGGCGCTCGTCGGGCGAGGTCCCGGAGCAGACGAGGCCCTCGTCCTCGAGCCGGCGGCGCAGCATGTTGTTGACCTCGTAGCGGTGGCGGTGGCGCTTGTAGATGACCGCCTCGCCGAAGATCTCGCGCGCCCTGGTCGCGTCGTGAAGCTTGACCGGGTCGGCCCCGAGGCGCATGGTGCCGCCCATGTCGGAGACCTCCTTCTGCTCAGGCAGGAGGTCGACGACGGGGAACGGCGTCTCAGGGTCGAACTCGGTCGAGTTGGCGCCGTCCATGCCGGCGACGTGGCGGGCGAACTCGGCGACCGCGATCTGCATCCCGAGGCAGATGCCGAGATACGGGATGCCGTTCTCGCGCGCGGCGCGCGCGGCCTGGATCTTGCCCTCGATCCCGCGCTCGCCGAAGCCGCCGGGGATCAGGATGCCGTCGGCCCAGCCCGCGATCTCGTCGGCGTCGAAGTCCTCGGAGTCCACCAGCTCGACCGAAACGTTGGTGCCGTGGTGATAGCCGCCGTGGTGGAGCGCCTCGACCACCGACTTGTAGGCGTCGGCGAGCCGCACGTACTTGCCGACGAGCGCGATCTTCGTCGTGCCCTCCGCGGCGTCGGCGCGGCGCACGAGCTCCTCCCACTCGGCGAGGTCGGGCGGCTCGGCCTCGATCCCGAAGTGGTCGAGGACCAGGTCGTCGGCGCCCTCGGCCCGCATTACGAGCGGCACCTTGTAGATGTTGTCGACGTCGCGCGCCGACAGCACCGCGTCCTCGTGGACGCTGGCGAACAGCGCGATCTTGCGGCGGATGTCGCGGTCGAGGCCGCGATCGGAGCGGCAGATCAGCGCGTGCGGCTGGATGCCGATCCGGCGCAGCTCGTTGACCGAGTGCTGGGTCGGCTTGGTCTTCATCTCGCCGGCGTGGCCGATGTAGGGCACGAGGGTGAGGTGCAGGAACATGCACCGCTTCGGGCCGAGCTCGGAGTAGAGCTGGCGGATCGCCTCCAGGAACGGCAGCGATTCGATGTCCCCGACGGTGCCGCCGATCTCGGTGATCACGAAGTCGACCGACTGCGACTCGGCGACGATCAGGATCCGCTGCTTGATCTCGTCGGTGATGTGCGGGATCACCTGCACGGTCGCGCCGAGGTAGTCGCCGCGGCGCTCGCGGCGGATCACCGAGTTGTAGACCGCGCCGGCGGTGACGTTGGAGGCCCGAGAGGTGTTCTCGTCGGTGAAGCGCTCGTAGTGGCCGAGGTCGAGGTCGGTCTCGGCCCCGTCCTCGGTGACGAACACCTCGCCGTGCTGAAACGGGCTCATCGTCCCCGGGTCGACGTTGATGTACGGGTCGAACTTCTGTAGCTGTACCCGGAACCCGCGGGAGACGAGCAAGCGCCCGATCGAGGCCGCCGCGATCCCCTTTCCGAGTGAGGAGACGACGCCGCCGGTGACGAAGATGAAGCGCGTCTCGCCCGGCTTCATCGCTGCGTCTTGCCCCGATTCACTCTGCCGAGCGAGTCTAACCATCGCAGTGGCGGAATCGACTCGACGGCCTTCGAGATCGACCGAAACTCGCCGTAGATCGTCAGCGCCGCGACGACCGCCAGCGCCACCCAGCGCCCGCCGTCGTCGACGGTGACCAGCATCGAGATCCCGGCCAGGGCCCCGATCAGGTTCGAGCCCGTGTCGCCGAGCATCGCGCGCTCGGACAAGGTGAAAGCGGCGACCACCAGCGCCGGCCCGATGAAGATCCCGAGCACCTCCAGCGGCTCGTCGCTCCACGCGCCGAGGCAGAGGCCGGCGAGCAGCAGGAAGAACACCTTCTCGACCCGGCCCGGGCGCAGGTCGAGCAGGTTGAACAGGTTGGTGGCGAGCAGCAACAGCGCCAGGTCGCGTAAGTAGTCGATTCCCTCCTGGCCGCGCCCCGACGCCACGTAGGCGGCGAGTGCCAGCGCCCCGACCGCCTTCAGCGCCCCGGTCGAGAAACGACCGGCGGCGATCGCGCGTGCGTGCCCGCGCCAGCCGCGCGGCGTGTCGGCGGCGGCCCCGCGCCCCAGCGCGTCGTCGAGCAGGCCGAGCAGCGAGACGCCCAGCACGTAGACGATCCAGCGCCGCAGCTCGGGGTCGAGCAGGTCGAGGTCGGCGCGATCGTCGAGCACGGCCAGCGGGGCCAGGGCGAGCAGCGAGCAGGCGAGCATCGGAGCGCCCGCGGGGAACGCCAGACGGCGGCCGGCGTAGTTCTCGCGCACCAGCCCGGTGGCGGCCATGTCGCGCAGCCACCGGCCGAGCAGCAGCCCGGCCAGCGCGGCGGAGAGCAGCAGGCCGCTCAGCATCGTCTCGCTCAGCGAACCCGGCTGGCGTCGACCAGACCGCAGGCGAAGCCGGCATCGACGAGGAGGTCAGGCATCAGCGTGTCAGCCGTCTCCTTGACCCCGAAGTTGCCCTCGGCGCAACCGAGCGTGTAGACCAGCGAGACCTTGCCCGGAAGCTGATCGGTGTTGTCGACGCTGGCGTCGGTGTGCGTGTCGAAGAACTCGATCGAGCTCGGCTCGGTGTCGCTGCGCTCCGCGCCCACGAGCGGCAGCCGGTCGCTCACCTCGCCCATTCCCGCGATCAGCTCCTCCTCGAGCCGATCGGTGCGCTCCGCGTCGCGCTCGGAGAGCTCCTCGGGCCGGGCGCGCAGGATCACCACCCCGTCGACGTCTCCCGGCTCGCCGCTGTAGCGCGTGAACAGACTGGCGCGCAAGTCGGCGAAGTCGCCGCCACCGAGGACTAGCAGCCGCCCCGCGCGACGAGCGACCCGGCCGAGCGCCTCGTCGCGGCTGATCTGCCCGCGCGCGTCCTCGCGGGCGGCGTCGACCGCCGCATCGGCCTCCGGAGGTTCGCGCACTACGGCGATCTCGCTCAGCGTCGCCCCGGAGGGTTGCAGCGCCGAGCGCACGTCGGCGGCGGCCGCCTCGTCGAGGTCGCCGAAGGCGACCAGAGCGATCTCGCGCCCGCGCAGCCTGCCGTCGACGAGGCCCGGATAGGCTTGCTCGCCGAACTCGGCTTCGCGGTCGAGCTCGTCCTCGAGCTCACCGATCCGCTCGTTTGCCTCGTCGAGGTCCGAGCCGAGGCTCGACTCGAGGTCCTCGGCGGTGCCGGAGACGACGTCGGAGCCGAAGCCGACCCCGATCAGGATCCCGATCGCAAGCGCGAGGAAGACTGCCGCCAGCGAGGCGGCGTGGTATCGCCCCGAGTACCCCATCAGAGGTCCAGTGCCACCTTGATCTTCAGCCAGACGAGGTCGAAGAACTCCTCCAGCGCCGGGGCGCTCAGCACGACGATGACGACGAGGATCAGCGAGGCGGCGACGAAGGCCCACGTCTGCCAGCCGCGGACGCCGGGGTTGTAGAGCCGGCTGACTCCCTTGGCGTCGATCAGGGTCTCGCCGATCCGCAGCCGGGTGAGGAAGGTCGACGACATCCCGGCCCGGTTCTTGTCCAGGAACTCGGTGAGGTTGAACTGCGAGCCGACCGAGACGATCAGCTCGGCGCCGTTCTCGTGCGCGAGCAGCATCGCGACGTCCTGGCTGGTCCCGACCGCGGGCACTACCACCGGCTCCAGGCCGAGCTTGCGCAGGCGTTCGAGCCCGGGCGCGCGGCCGTCGGCATATGCATGGACGACGGCCTCGGCGCCGCTTGTCAGCACCGCGTCGGTGGCGGAGTCCATGTCGCCGAGCACCATGTCGGGGCGAAAGCCCTCCTCGAGGATCGCGTCGGCGCCGCCGTCGACTCCGACCAGAACGGGGTGGGTGTCCTCGATATATGCGCGCAGCGTCCGCAGGTCGCGGCGGTAGGTGGTGCCGCGGACGACGATCAGCGCGTGGCGGTCGCGAAACTGCGTGCGCACCGCCGGGAACTCGATCTTGCCGGCGAGCAGCGCGCCCTCCTCGCGGACGTGCTCGATCGTGTTCTCCGCGAACGCGGCTAGCGCTTCGTCGATGCGTTCGCGCTGGTGCTCGAGCTGCCCGGTGGCGGCCAAGAGGTCGATCACCTCGCCCGCGGCGAGCAGACCGCCGCCCGATCGCAGCTCGGTGCCCCGGATCGTCACCTCGTCGCCGTCGTCGAGCTCCTCGAAGAGCGGCGCGCCCGGGACGTCGAGCAGGTGAACCCCTGCGCGGGCGAGGATCAGCGGGCCGGGATTCGGATAGCGCCCGGTCGAGGACCGCGCGACGTTGACGACCGCGCGAACGCCGCTCGCGACCAGGTCCTCGGCCGCGATCCGATCGAGGTCGGCATGGTCGATGACCGCGACGTCGCCCGGCCGCAGCCGCTTGACGAGGTCCTTGGTCTTCTTGCCCAACCGCGCCCGGCCAACGATCGCGGGTGCCTCCGCAGGTCGCAGCTCGATCTCGGGGCCGCGCAGGTAGGCGCGCGCTCGGCTTCGCAGAGCCATCGCTGGCCGATTATGCGCTTTGCGCCCGGTCTACGCCGCTTTCAACAGCTCCTCGGCATGGCGGCTGGCGACCTCGTCGCCACGCTCGCCGCCAAGCATGCGGACGATCTCGGCGACGAGCTCTGAGCCGGCAACCTGCTCGACCGATGCCCGCGCCTCGCCCGCCCCGGAGTGCTTCTCGATCCGGAAGTGGGTGCCCGCCAGCGAGGCGACCTGGGGCAGGTGGGTGATGCAGATCACCTGACGCGCCTCGCCGACGCGGCGCAGCCGCTCGCCGACCGCTCGCGCCGTGGCCCCACCGACCCCGGCGTCGATCTCGTCGAAGACCAGGGTCCGCCGCGCATCGCCCCGGGCCAGGCCGGTGAGGGCCAGCATGATCCGCGAGAGCTCGCCGCCTGACGCCGCGTCCTTGAGCGGCGACGCCGGCATGCCGGGATTGGTCGCGACCCAGAACTCGATCGTCTCGGCGCCCGTCGCCCCGAACCCGTCGGGATGCGGCTCGAGCCGGACCTCGAGGCTGGCGCCGTCCATCGCCAGCTCGGCGAGCTCGCCGGCAAGCCGGGTCGCGAGCTTCTTCCCGCCGGCGCGCCGCGCCGCCGTCAACTTCTTCGCCAGCGCTGCACGTTCGGCACTTACCTCGTGCAGTCGAGCCTGCAGCGACGCGGCGATCTCGCCCGCGTTCTCGAGCCGCGCGACCTCGGCGCGGCAGTGCTCGGCGTGCTCGAGCACCTGCTCGACCGAACCGCCGTGCTTTCGCTTCAGCCGCTCGATCGCGTCGAGGCGCTCCTCGACCATCTCAAGCCGCCCGGGCTCGGCCTCGACCGCTTCGAGGTGGCCGTCGAGGTCGCGGGCGAGCTCCTCGAGCTCGACCGCCGCCGCGCCCAGCCGCTCAGCGATCGCGTCGAGCTCGCGATCGACGCCCTGCATCCCCCCGAGGCCGGCTTCGGCCGCCGCCAGCGCCGCACGGGCGCCACCTTCGTCGGCCTCGCCGTTGAGCGCCGCCAGGGCGCGCGCGGATGCGTCCCGCAGGCTCTCGGCGTGGCGAAGACGCTCACGCTCCTGTGCGAGCTCGGCCTCCTCGGCGGCATCCGGCGCCGTGGCCTCAATCTCGGAGAGCTCGAAGCGCAGCAGGTCGAGATCGCGCTCGCGCGCCCCCTCGCGCTCGCGCAGCTCGGCGAGCTCGCGCGCCACTCGGCCGACCTCGGCGTGCGCGGCGCGGTAGCGCTCGCGCAGCTCGAGCTGCGCGGCGCCGGCAAAGCCGTCGAGGATCTCGAGCTGGGCCGAGGCGAGCGTGAGCCGCCGGTGCTCATGCTGGCCGTAGAAGGCGAGCAGGCGCGATCCGAGCGCCCGCAGGTCCGCAGCGGACGCGGCCCGCCCGCCGATGAACGCACCGGTCCTTCCGGAGGCCCCGATCCGGCGGCCGAGCACGATCTCGGACTCGCCCTCGGGTAGCCGCGCCGCGGTCTCGGCCAGCTCGGGCTCGTCGAGCAGCCCGTCCGGCAGGGCGAAGACGCCCTCGACCCACGCCTCCTCGGCGCCGGGGCGAACGATCTGCGGGCGCGCCTTGCCGCCCAGCAGCAGGTCGAGCGAATGGGCGAGCACGGTCTTGCCGGCACCGGTCTCGCCGGTGATCGCGTTCAGGCCCTCGCCGAGCCGAAGCTCGGCGCGCTCGATCAGCAGCAGGTTCTCGATCCGGAGCTCGAGCAGCACGCCCCCCGTTGTAGCGGGAGGCGCCGACGGACTGGGGCGAGCGACGGGTCAGCCCGCAGGCGCGGCCGCGGCCTGTGGTGAGGGGCCCTCCTCGGACGCGGTGATCATGTCCTTGTCACGGACCAGCAGCAGGGCGAGGACCGCGCCGGTGAAGGCGACGATCGCGGCGACGAGGGTGATCTCGTCGAAGGCGTCGATGAATGCGACGCCTGCTGCCTGGGCTGCAGGTTCTGCCAGTCCGGGCGGGGCGTTTGCCGCCACCGCGGCGATGTCACCGGTCGCGACGACGTCGACCAGCCCGGCGGGAGCCGCGCCCAACGCCGCCGTGAGGCTGTCCGCAACGCTGCTCTCGACGATCGCGCCCAGTGCCGCGACCCCGATCGCGACGCCCAGCAAGCGAAAGGTGTTGTTGAGGCCGGATGCCATCCCGCTCTTCTCCACCGGGGCGGCGCCGAGCGCGGCCGCGGCGACGCTGGGGTTGACGAGCCCGGCGCCGATCCCGATCAGGATGCCGCCTGGGATCAGCACCTCCCAGTCGGCGTCGACCGTCACCCCGTCGCGTGTGAGCAGCAGTCCGAGCCCCGCAGAGGCGAGCCCGGCCGCGATCACTACCCGCGTCGGCACGCGCCCGGCGAGCCGCGCGGTGGCGGCGCCGGCGAAGAACGACGCGATCGTCAGCGGGAAAAGCCGCAGTCCGGTCTCGAGCGCGTCGTAGCCGAGCGCGTTCTGGATGTAGAAGACGAGATAGGTGAGCATCGCGAAGACCGAGATGGCGATCATCAGGATCGCGATCGACGCCCCCGCGGTAGTCGGGCGCCGAAACAGCCCAAGGTCGAGCAGGGGTTGGCGGGCGCGGAGCTCGATCGCGACGAAGGCGGCCAGCAGCAGCGCCGCGCAGCCGAGCAGGGCGAGGATCACGGCGCTTCCCCACCCCTCGTCGTTGCCGCGAAACAGTGCCACGACGAGCATCGTCATCGCCCCCGCCAAGGTCACCAGGCCGGCGAAGTCGGGGGTGCCGGTCGCGTACGGGTCGCGCGACTCCGGTACGGCGCGGCGCACGATCCATGCGGTCACGAGCCCTATCGGCACGTTGACGAAGAAGATCGCCTCCCACGAGAACCCTTCGACCAGCAGTCCTCCGATCAGCGGCCCTAAAGCGACCGCGGCGGCCACCGTCGCCCCCCAGATCGCCAGCGCGGTGTTGCGATCGCGGCCCTCGTAGGCGCCGGCGATCAGTGCCAGTGAGGTCGCCAGCATCATCGCGCCGCCCAGCCCCTGCACGCCGCGGAAGACGTTCAGCGAGAGCGGGCTCCAGGCGAGCCCGCAGGCCAGCGAGGCAATGCTGAAAACTGCGAGTCCGAGCGTGAACAGCCGCCGGCGCCCGAAGCGGTCGCTGAGCGAGCCGAAGATCAGCATCGTCGCGGCCAGCGCAAGCGCATACGCGTCGATCACCCACCGAAGGTCGTTGAAGCTCGCGCTCAAGTCCTCCTGGATGTTCGGCAGCGCGACGTTGACGACGGTGACGTCGAGCAGCAGCATGAAGGCCGCGATCGAGACGGCGATCAACGTCGACCACTTGCCGGTCATCCGTTGCATCCTTGCGGATCGGCCCTGTGGGCCTAGTGCGCCAGCCGGCCGAACTTGTCGCGGATGCGGCGGTAGAAGTTCGCGCCGGGCAGCTGGGCGAGGCGGCTGACCGCGTCGCAGAAGCGGATGTCCATCTCGGCGCCGCTCGCAAGCTCGCCGACGGGCTCGCCGTCGAGCACGATCTCGACCGGGTCACGTCCCGCGGCGTTGACGACCGAGAGCACGTCCTTGGGCGCGACGACCAGCGGGCGCGCGGTGAGGGTGTGCGGGGCGATGAAGCTGACCACGTAGCCCTCCACCCCCCAGGCGAGGATCGGGCCCGAGTTGGCGAGGTTGTAGCCGGTCGAGCCGGCCGGAGTCGCGGCCACGAGCCCGTCGCAGCGCACGTGTCCGACCTCCTTGCCGCCGAGGCGGTAGCCGAGCTCGGCGACGCGGCTGTGCTGACGCCGGATCAGCGAGATGTCGTTGAGCGCCACCGGCGCCTCGTCGCCGATGCTCACCTCGAGGCCCGGCATCGCCATCACCTCGAACTCGCGGGCGAACGCCCGTGCCAGCCCGGTGCCGAGCTCCTCGCGCTCGACCGCGGCCAGGAAGCCGATCGTGCCGAAGTTGACGCCGAACACCGGCACGTCGGTGTCGACGTACATGCGCATCGCCTTGAGAATCGTCCCGTCGCCGCCCAGCACCAGGCAGAGATCGGGCTCGCCGTCGAGGCTGTCGATCAGCTCGATCCCGGCGGCGGCGTCGCCATGCTTTGCGACCTCGTCCCTCGAGACGTACACGCGAACATCCGCCGCCTCCGCCGCCGCGGCCAGGTCGCGCAGCGCGTCGGAGGTCTGCTCGGGATGGGTGTGGGTGAGCACGACGGCGGTGCGGATCGAGTCCGGAGGCGGAAGCGGCTCAACGCTCATGGATCCACCCGCAGCACCGCAGCCGCGAGGTCGGCGAGTGGCTCGCCGTCGCGGGCCAGGTGAACGAACGTCTCGCGATTCCCCTTCGGCCCCGGAAGCCCGGAGGAGGCGAATCCGGTCGCTGCCAGCCCGGCGTCCTCGGCGGCCCGGGCGACGGCCAGGAGCGCCTCACGCCGGTCGGCGGCGTCGCGGACCACCCCGCCCTTGCCGACCCGCTCGGGGCCGAGCTCGAACTGGGGCTTGACCATCGCCAGGATCGAGCCGTCCGGCGCGACGCACCGCGCGACCGCCGGGATCACCTTGCGCAGGGAGATGAACGAGACGTCGATCGTCGCCAGCGCCGGCACGAATGGCAGCTCGGCGCAATCAAGGTCACGCGCGTTGCGGCGCTCGATCACCGCCACCCGAGGATCGTTTCGCAGCCGCCAGTCGAGCTGGCCGCGGGAGACGTCGAGCGCGATCACCCGCGCGGCGCCACGGGAGAGCAGGCAATCGGTGAAACCGCCCGTGGAGGCGCCGACGTCGAGGCAGTCGAGTCCGCCGACGTCGATCGCGAGCGCGTCGAGGGCGTTCTCGAGCTTGATCCCGCCGCGCGAGACGAACCTCGGCGCCTCGGTGACGAGCAGCTCTGCGTCCTCGGCGACCAGCTGGCTCGGTTTCGAGACGACCTGTCCGTCTCGCCCGATCCGCACCCTCCCGGCGCGTACCGAGTCAGCCGCGCTCGTGCGCGAGCCGGCAAGCCCCCGCTCGGCCAGCAGCGCGTCGATCCGCCGCCGCGTCATGGCGGCAAGGTAGCGGAGGGACGCCCCGCTACCTGACCGGCACGTGCGCCGCGGCCTCTACTGCACGGGTGTATGCGTCGCGCTTGGACTCGGCCCGCTCGTTGACGACCACCGTGCCGTCGCGGATCACGATGTAGCTCCACGATCCGTCGGGCAGTTCCACGTTGAGCCAGAGCTCATCGGGTCGGGCCTGCGTCCGGGCTCTGACCGAAAACCCGTCCCCGCCGAGCGATCCGTCCTCACGCCGCTTCAATCGATGCCAGCCCCTTGTTGGTGCGCCCATCGTGCACCTCCATTTGGTTGGCCCCCAAACTCAATTCCCGTTCCTGCGTGGATACCCATGACCGGGGCGACGTATGCATCGCGCGCCCCCCGGATCGTGCAGGGGCCAGCCCGTAGAAGCCGAAACGCCCGGCCGAAGCCGGGCGTCTCTGGGTACAGGGAGGAGAGATACGTATGTGTTTTTGTCTGTGTGAGGAAGGCCGGCGTACTCAGGCGCTGCGGGCCGTGGTGAACCGCGTTGCCGCGGACAGCGCGACCAGTGCGACGCCAATGCCGGCCAAAAAGACTGCTGCGTTCCACTCGTCCGCGATCAGACCCACTGCCAGACCGCCGGTGAGCGCACCGATCGCGAGCAGATAGTCGAACCCTGCGTGTGCCCGCAGCGGCATCGTCCGGTTCGGGGTCTCGAGCGCCAGCGCCAGACCGAGCAGGGCGACGCCGAGCAGGACCGCGAGCACCGTTGCGGCGGGACCGAAGCCGAGCACGAACGGCGCGACCATGATCGCCGGCGCGGCGAACACCTCGATCGCTGAGTGGACGGAGGTCGGGATGCCTCTCATGACATCCCAAAGGGTACGAACGTATGTGCGATTTGAGTGTGAGTCAGGTCACACTGCTTGCGACCCGCAGCTCGGCCGTGACGCGCTCGGCGACCGCCGGCCCGGTGAGCCCCACCTCTTCGCGAAGAAGCGCCGGCTTGCCGTGGGTGACGTAGCGGTCCGGGAGCCCGATCCGCATCACCCGGGCGCGGGCCTCGGGGCGCTCCGCGAAGGCGTCCTCGAGGTGCTCGAGCACGCCCGAGCCGAGACCGCCGGCAAGCACGTTCTCCTCGATCGTGACAACGAGCTCGTGCTCGGCGGCGAGTCGCTCGCACAAAGCCTCGTCGAGCGGCTTGGCGAAGCGGGCGTCGGCGACCGTGACCGAGAGGTCGTGCTCGGCGAGGATCGCGGCGGCGTCGAGCGCAACCCGCACGCCGTAGCCGTAGCCCAGCAGTGCGACCCGCTCGCCTTCCTTGAGCACCTCGCCGGTGCCGATCGGGATCTCGCGGGCCCGGTCGGGCAGCGGCACGCCCTCGGCGGTCCCGCGGGGGTAGCGGAAGGCGATCGGGCCCTCGTCATGGGCGAGCGCCGTACGCAGCATGTGGCAGAGCATCGCCTCGTCGCGGGGCGCCATCACGACCACGTTGGGAAGCGCGCGGAAGTAGGAGACGTCGAAGGCGCCGTGATGTGTGGGGCCGTCGTCGCCGACCAGGCCGGCGCGGTCCATCGCGAAGACGACGTTGAGCTTCTGCAGACAGACGTCGTGGACGAGCTGGTCGTACGCGCGCTGCAGGAAGGTCGAGTAGATCGCGCACACCGGCTTGGCGCCCTGCATCGCGAGGCCCGCCGCAAACAGCACCGCGTCCTGCTCGGCGATGCCGACGTCGTAGTACTGCTCGGGGCACTCGTGCTCGAGCGCGGTCAGCCCGGTCCCCCCCGCCATCGCCGCCGTGATCCCGATCACCCGCGGGTCGCGCTTCGCCTCGACCACGAGCGCGTCGCCGAACACGGACGTGTAGGCGGGCGGCGGCTGCTCGACCTCCTCGGGACGCTGGCCCTCGACCATCTCGCCGCGGGTCAGCGGCGGCTTCGCGGCCGGCTTCTTGGGCGCCGGCTTGCCGCCGACGATCGAGCCGGGCTTGGCCGCGTGCCACTTCTCCATCCCCTCCAGGCCGCCCTCCTCGGCGGGCTCGAAGCCCTTGCCCTTGACGGTGTGGATGTGGACGACGACCGGGCGGTCAGCCGCGAGCGCGGGCTCGAGCGCCTGGCGCAGCGCGGCCACGTCGTGGCCGTCGATCGGGCCGACGTAGGCGAGGTCGAGCTCCTCGAAGAACAGGCCGGGCGCCGCATAGGCCTTGATCGCCGACTTGATCTCGGGGCCGAGGCGCTCGAACTGGCGACCGAGTCCGAGCGGCAGCTTGGTCAGCGCCTCCTCGACGTCCTCGCGGGCGTGGTACAGGCGCGGGTTCAGCCGCGTTCGTTGAAAGAAGCGCGACAGGGCGCCGACGTTGGGCGAGATCGACATCCCGTTGTCGTTGAGGACGATCACGATCGGCGTCTGCAGACCGCCTGCGTTGTGCAGGGCCTCGAAGGCGACGCCGCCGGTGAGCGCTCCGTCGCCGATCACGGCGACCACCTTGCCGTCTTCGCCGATCCCGTGACGCATCGCCTCCTTGAGCCCGACCGCGTAGCCGATCGAGGTCGAGGCGTGGCCGGCGCCCATGATGTCGTGCTCGGACTCGAACACCGAGCAGAACGGCGCCAGGCCCTCGTACTGACGGATCGTGGGCAGGCGATCGGCGCGGCCGGTGAGCACCTTGTGGGGGTAGGCCTGGTGACCGACGTCCCAGAGGATCTTGTCGCGCGGAGAGTCGAGCAGGCTGTGAAGCACGGTCGCGAGCTCGCAGGTGCCGAGGTTGGCGCCGAAATGGCCACCGATCTCGCCGATCACGTCGATGATCAGCTCGCGCACCTCCTGGGAGATCTGCGCCAGCTCCTCGTCGCTGCGGCCGGAGAGGTCCGCCGGGCCGGAGATCGTCCCAAGAAGTCGCTGCTGCTCTTCGCTCATGTCTGCCGGGTGTGGATGAAGTCGGTGATCAGCTCGAGGTCGCTCGTCTCGCCGTCCGCCTCCGCAAGCGCCTGCCTTGCCTTGGCGTGCGAGTCGGCGGCCAGCTCGCGGGCGCGATCGAGTCCGTAGAGGCTGACGTAGGTGAGCTTGCCATGGCGCTCGTCCGACCCCTGCGGTTTGCCCAGTTCCTCGTCGCTTCCGGTGACGTCGAGGATGTCGTCGACGATCTGAAACAGGACCCCGAGCTCGTCCGCAAAACGCCGGTAGGGAATTGTGGCAGCTTCATCCTGGCCCGCCAGGACGAGGGGCACGATCACGCTGGCGGCGATCAGGCGGCCGGTCTTGAGGGTGTGCAGCTCTCGTAAGGAATCGGAATCGAGGCTCTCGCCGGTCACGTCGCGGTACTGGCCGCCGACCATGCCGCCCACGCCTGTCGCCCCGGTCAGCTCGGCGAGCGCGGCGAGCACCCGCCGAGGATCGCCGGGCTGGTCGGCGCAGAAGATCCTGATCGCCTCGGCGAACAGCCCGTCGCCGGCCAGGATCGCCACGTCCTCGCCGTAGACGACGTGCGAGGTGGGCCGGCCGCGGCGCAGGTCGTCGTCGTCCATCGCCGGCAGGTCGTCGTGGATCAGCGAGTAGGTGTGGATGAGCTCGATCGCCGCCGCCGCCGGCAGCACCGACTCGGGGTCCGAGCCCGCGGCGCGTGCCGCCGCCAGGCAGAGCACGGGACGGATCCGCTTGCCCCCGGCGAGCAGGCTGTAGCGCATGGCCTCTTCGAGCCCCGCCGTTGCGGCGCGCTCGGAGAAGCGCTGGCGCTCGAGGTAGCCCTCGATCAGCCGCTGCAGGTCGTCGGGGTAGTCCGACACCGCGCCTTCACGCCTCGTCGCCGCCGGCCTCCCGCAGCGCGCGGTCGATCTCGTTGCCGGTGCGGCTGACCAGCTCGGCTGCCTCGCGAGCGAGCTCGGCGGCCTGCTCGTCGCCAATCGCCGGATCGCGCAGCTGGTCGGCGATCTCGCGCAGGCGCTGCGCCGCGTCGCGGATCTCGTCGAGCGGCTCGCTCACCGCGCCGCCTCCTCCCTTTCACGAGCGGCGCTGCCGAGGATGCCGTTGACGAACCCTGGCGCGTCGGCGCCGCAGTAATCCTTCGCCATGTTCACCGCCTCGTCGATCGCGACCTCGGTCGGCGCACCCGCGGGATTGTGCATCTCGTGGAGCGCGACGCGCATGATCGAGCGCTCGAGCGAGGCGATCCGATCCAGGTCCCAGCCGCGCGAGAGCCGGGCGATCTGCTCGTCGAGTGTCTCGAGCTCGGCGTCGGTGCCTTCGGCGAGCTCGCGGGTGAACGGCTTCGCCTCGGCGAGCAGCTCGGCGAGCGGACGCCCGGTGACTTCGCGTTGATAAAGCGCGAAGACCGCTTCGCGGCGCTGATCTGACCGGCGCATGGGATCAGCCTACGGCCGCGCGGGTCTACGCGCGCGAGACGTACTCGCCGCTGCGGGTGTCGACGCGGACGCGGTCGCCCTCGTTGACGAACAGCGGCACCTGCACGACGACTCCCGACTCGAGCGTCGCCGGCTTCGTGCCGCCGCCCGAGGCGGTGTCGCCCTTGAGGCCGGGATCGGTCTGGGTCACTGTCATGTCGACGGCACTCGGCACCTGGACGCCGGTCGGGCGTTCGTCGACCAGCAGCAGCTCGACGTTGTCGTTGGGCAGCACCCAGCGCATCTCCTCGCCCAGCGTCTCGCGGGGGATTTCGGTCTGCTCGTAGGACTCGGGGTCCATGAACACGCCGGAGTCGCCGGAGTCGTACAGGTACTGCAACCTCCGCGTCTCGGTCCGGACCGGCCGGAACTTCTCGCCGGCGCGGAAGGTCTTGTCGACGACGCCTCCGGTGTCGGCGCGGCGCAGCTTCGTGCGCACGAACGCCCCGCCCTTGCCGGGCTTTACGTGCTGAAACTCCATGATCCGGTAGATCGCGCCATCGACCTCGATGTGGGCGCCGTTCTTGAACTGGTTGGTCGAGATCACGGCGGCTCAGGGTAGCGACGGTGCGGTGCGACATATCCTCCGCCCGATGCCCGAGGGACTGACCGACACGCAGATCGTCGAGCGGCTGCTGCGACTGGAGCGAAACGTGCGCCTGCTCGCCGAGCACGCCGGGGTAGAGGTCGAGGATCCCGCGGCCGGGGTGGACGCGGATATCGTCGAGCTGGCCCGCTCAGGCGACCGGATGGGTGCCGCGAAGCTCCATGCGGAGCGCAGCGCGGTCGACTTCGTCGAAGCCCAGCACCTCGTCAATCAGCTCTGAGCAGCGCTCGCAGATCGGCCACGACCCCGCTGGGCCGTTCGTGGAGCTGTCGCCACGTGACTCGCACCACCCTCCACCCCGCCACCTGGAGTAGCCGGTCGCGCTCGCGGTCGTCCTCGAAGGCGCGCCGCGTGGAGTGGGCTGCGTGTCCGTCGAGCTCGACGATCACTCGTCGAGCGAGCCAGGCGCAATCGACTTCGATCCAGCGCCCGCCGATCTGAACCGGCATGTTGACGGCCGGGAGTGGGAGGTTGCTCTCGGCAACGAGGGAGAGGAAACGGTCCTCGAGCTCGCTGCGGGTGATGCTCTCACCTAGGCGGTGGTGGGTGAGGATTGCTCGCAGCGTCGCGGTACCGCGGCCGCCGCGATGTCGCTTCAGCAGCTCGGACAACGAGGGCGAGTCCGCGTACCGGCGATACTCCGCCTCGCGCAGCGCCCGTTCAAGTCGGTGACGCGGGAGGACCGCGGCGAGGTCGAGGAGGGTGCGCGCGACTGTGGTCACCGGCAGCCCGTCCCGCGTGGTCATCTCGTCGGTCGCGAGACGACACCGATGGATCACGAGGCCGGGCCGTTGCGGCAGCTTGCGCGGGACGGTCACGTGGGGCACGCCGTTCCACCGCAAGATCTCCCAGATCGCGCCCGCGACCTGATGACTGCCGACGGCGCCCTCACCCGCGGCCAGGACAGCGGCCAACCAGCGTCCGCGACTCGCCAACCTCAAATGACCCACCGCATAGGCGGCCCGAAAGACCGGGTGCAGCCGGCCTGCGTTGACCCGCCGATCGATCGCGCTCCTGTCGAAGCCCAGCTTCACGAGCTGCGATCGACCGACGACGCCATGCTGGCGCGCCGCCAGCTCGGCCACCGCCCGTTCCCGTTGACGAAACCGATCTTGGCTTCGATTATCGAAGTCGATGTCGGTCTCGCCGGGGATGGACTGATGGTGGGCGGCCACAACGCGCGACGGGCGCGGCCTATGTGGCGCGTGCGCATAGGGTTAGTGGCTTGATGCAAACGCCCGAGCTGCTTCAGAGGCTGCTTTCGACGCCCGGTCCATCGGGTTATGAGACGGAGGCGGTGAAGGTCTGGCGCGAGGCGGCCTCGTTTGCCACGCTGGACGTCGACCGGATCGGATCGTCGATCGCGGCGATCGGCGAGGCGGATGCCCGTCCCCTGCTGGCCGTCGTTGGCCACATCGACGAGATCGGGATCGCCGTCTCCCACGTCGACGACAACGGCTTTCTGTTCTTCGCGCCGATCGGCGGCTGGGATGCCCAGGTCCTGGTCGGTCAGCGGGTCAGGATCGAGACTCGCGACGGGCCGGTCCCGGGCGTCATCGGCCGCAAGGCGATCCATCTGCTCAAGGAGGAGCAGCGAAAGCAGGCCGTGGAGCTGGACGGGCTGCACATCGACATCGGCGCCGGCGACCGCGATCGCGCCCTGGAGATGGTGCGGATCGGCGACCCGGCGGTGATCGCCGCCGAGCCGGCCACGCTCGACGGCGAGCGACTCGTGTCCCGGTCGATGGACGACCGCCTCGGGGCGTATGTCGCGCTCGAGGCGCTGCGGCGCGTGAACGAGCGTGGGGAGCTAACTGGCCGGATGGCCGCGATCGCCTCGGTGCAAGAGGAGATCGGCCTCAAGGGAGCGGCGACGAGCGCGTACGCGGTTGAGCCCGACCTGGCCGTTGCGATCGACGTCACCCACGCCAACGACACGCCGGGCTCCGACGAAAAGCAGGGCGGCAAGCATCCGCTCGGGTCCGGCCCGGTGATCGGCAGGGGCGCGACGCTCTCGCCGCAGGTCTTCGAGCTGCTCTGCGAGGCTGCCGAGGCGCTCGGGATCGAGTACACCATCGAGGCCTCCGGTCGCTCGACTGGGACCGACGCCGACGCGATTCAGATCTCCAAGACCGGGATCCCGACGGGCCTCGTGAGCATCCCGCTTCGCTACATGCACTCGCCGGTCGAGATGGTGGACCTCGGCGACCTCGAGGCCGCGGTGGAGCTGGTCGCGGCCTTTGCCGGCTCGCTGGACACCGGTGCGGACCTCTCTCGCTAGAGCCGGTCGGCGTGCAGCGTGTAGGTACCGACCAGCTCGCCCTCGTCGAGCACGTGATCTGAGATCGCGGCGCGCACGTCGTCGAGCTTGAAGTCGCCCTCGAGCTCGAGGCTGGGGACGTCGAGCGCGTAGACGACGAAGTGGTAGTGGTGCAGGCGCTCGTCGTTCCAGGGGGGAAACGGGCCGTCGTAGCCGCCGTACGTGCCCTGCATGTCGGGATCGCCGGCCAGGAAGTCGGTGTAGCTGTTGACGCCGGTCACGCCGTGCTCGGTCTGGCCCGTCGGCTTGCCGCCGACGACGATCTCCTCCGACCCGGCGCCCTCGGGCAGCTCGGTGACGTCGGGTGAGATGTCGATCAGCAGCCAGTGGGCGAAGTCGGCGCGCTCGGCGTCCTCGGGAATCGTCTTTCCCTCCTTGTTGGCGTCGGAGGCGTCGGCCGGCACGTCCGGGTCATAGGCGACGACGGCGAAGGACTGCGTGCCCTCCGGTGCGCCCGACCAGCTCAGGTGCGGGCTGCGATTGCCACCCTCGGCCGCCGCCTTGCCGCTGCCGTCGGGAACCCCGAACGAGTGCGCGTCGGGGACGCGCTCGCCGTGCTCGATGCTGTCGCTTTCGACCTTGAGCGCCATCAGTTCTCCTCCTGTTCGTTGTTGGTCAGCGCGAACCGCAGCAGCGCCGCGACCCCGCCTCGCCGTGAGAGCGAGGCGGCCGCCAGGCCCTGGGCCATGGTCAACTCGGCGCCCGTCGCCAGCGCGAGCACGATGAACTGCTCGGTCGGGGGGGTGCCATCGAATGGCTCGAAGTCGTGGTCGGGATCGAAGATCACGTGACGGGCCTGCGCCATCTGCAGCGCCCGCAAGACCTCGTCCTGGCCGACCGCGGCGCCGGGGTCGGCGCCGATCGCCTCCTCGATCCGCTCGACCAATCGCTCCTCGCGCTCGCGGTTGAGATGCACGAGCTCCTCGGCGGCGCGCTCGCCGATGTGGGCCGCGCTCTCGCCGATCAGGTCGTGGGGAACGGCATGCACGAGCTCGGCCCTCGGTCCGAGTCCCTTGGCGAGCAGCTGCGGTCGGTCGCCGTCGCCGATGAGGATGATCCGGCGCCACGCGCGCTCGCCGTAACGGCTGGCGATTAGCTCGCCGGCCTGCTTCAGGAACCTCGCGCGGTTGTGGTCGAGGCGCTGCATGAACTGATCACGCCCCGCCGCCGTCGTGCCGGTCCCGCTGGTCTGCGGGTTTCGCTGCGGCGCCTTGCGCTCGCGCCAGTCGAGGCTGGTGATCTCCAGCTCCCAGCCATCGAGCTCCTCGATCCCGCCCAGCGCCCACTCGAACACCCGCACGCGCTCCAGCGAGACCGCGACCACGCCGAACGGCCCCGCCTCGTCGAGCAGCCGCACGAGCGGCGTCAGGTGCGGCGTCGGCGCCTGGACCACCGTCGGCTCGCCGAGCTTCACCTGCGCGGTGGTCCAGACCTCGCGCCCTCCGGCGCTCTCGAGAAAGCCGATCTGAGTGCGCCCGGAAGGATGCGGCCGGCCCTCGGGATAGCGCTCAAGCACGCGGGCGGCGACCTGCTTGGGCAGATTGTCCAGCTCGTCCCTGAGCGCGATTCGCCAGCCCTCGCCGCGATCGCCCGGGTCGATCTCGAAGTAGACCGAGGCGACGCCTCCGTCGGGCTCCCACTCGCTCAGCTCGCGAACCAGATCCCAACCCGGGTCGTAGTCCATCGCCTTCGCCATACCCGATCCGAGCCTCCGTACCCGCCGGCGGTCAGCCGACCACCCGCAGCTCCTTGGGCAGCGAGGTCAGGTTGCGATGGCCATCCGCCGTGATGAGGACGAGATCCTCGATCCGGATGCCGAAGCGGCCCGGCACGTAGACCCCCGGCTCGACGCTGACCACGTCGCCCTCTGCGAGCTCGTCCTCGGAGGTCTTCCCCATCCGCGGCGCCTCGTGGACCTCGAGCCCGACGCCGTGGCCCAGGCCGTGCCCGAAGCGCTCCTCGCGGCCGCCGTCGCGGATGATCGCCCGCGCGACCTCGTCGGCCTCCTTGCCCCCGAGGCCGGCCCGAATCGCCTCCAGCGCCGCCCCCTGCGCGACACGAACCAGCTCGTAGACCTCGGCGGCCTCCGCGTCGAGCTCGCCGGTGGCGAACGTGCGGGTGCAATCCGAGTTGTAGCCGTCGACCTGGGCGCCCATGTCCCACACGACCAGCTCGCCCGTCGCAATCACCGCCTCGCCGGGCTCGGCGTGAGGCTGGGCGCCGTTTACGCCGGCGGCGACGATCGCTGCAAACGCCGGCTCGCCGCCGAGGTCACGAATCCTGGCCGCGGCGGCGCGGGCGACCTCGATCTCGCTGCGGCCGACGATCCCGTCGCCGAGCACGTCCTCGTAGGCCTGGTCGGTGAGCCGCGCCGCCTCGGCGATCGCGGCGATCTCGCCCTCGTCCTTCTGGCGGCGGAGCTGCTCGACGAGGCCGCTGGTCGCGACCAGCTCGATCCCGTCGCCCACCTCCTCTTCGAGCTTGCGGAGATTGGCGACGCTGGTCGCCGCCTCGTCGTAACCAACGCGGCCGCTGAGGTGCGAGGCGAGCTCGGGCAGCAGCTTCCCCTCCGCGATCGCGCGCTCGAACGAGCCGTCGACCTCGCGCTCGGCGCGCGCTTCGTAGCGGAAGTCGGTGATGAAGACGCGCGTCTCGGCGCCGACCACCGCGAACCCGCTGGTTCCGGTGAAGCCGGTCAGCCAGCGCACGTTGGCGATCGCATCGGGCCCGGAATCGCCTGGGCGCACGAGGTCGCCGACGACAAGCTGGTCGAGCTCGTCGGCCTCGAGCAGCTCCACGAGCCGGTCGGCGCGACCGTCGCCGCTCATGCCCCGAGCTCTCGCTTGAGCAGCTCCAGCCCCTCGCGATAACCGTCGGGGCCCTTGCCGGAGACGGCCCCGAGCACCAACCCGTCGAGGACCGAGTGGCGCCGCCATTCCTCGCGCCCGCCGAGATCGGAGAGGTGAACCTCGACCGCCGGCACGGCGGCGATCTCGAGCGCGTCGCGGATCGCGTAGCTGTAGTGCGTCCATGCGCCCGGGTTGAGCAATGCCGCGTCGGCGAGCTCCGGGAGCCGATGCAGGTGCTCGACGAACTCCGCTTCGCTGTTGGTGTGAAAGAAGCGGGTCTCCAGTCCGAGCTCGTGAGCGTCACGGTTGATCCGGCGCTCGAGCTCGTCCAGCGTCAGCTCGCCGTAGTGCTCGCTCGGGCGCCGGCCGAGCATCTCCAGGTTGACGCCGTGCAGAATCGCGATCCGGTTGTGGGTCGCGGGACTCATGCTCGCTGAAGCTCGTCCACGGCCGCCCTCACCCTATCCGTGGCGACCCGCTGGCCCACGACCGGCTCGCCGGGGCGCTCGAGCAGGACGAAGCCAACGCCCCCGGCCCACCGCTTCTTGTCGCGCTCCAGGGTCATCAGCACCTCGTCCACATCGACCTCGTCGTCGAGCCGGGTCGGCAGGCCGTGTGCGTGCAGGACCTCGGCGAGCTCGCCGCGCAGCTCGTCGGCGCCGGAGAGCCGCATGGTGGCGAGCAGCCCGAGGCCGATCGCCTCGCCGTGGCGGTAGCGCCGGTAGCCGGTCGCCGCCTCGATCGCGTGTCCGACGGTGTGGCCGAGGTTGAGCACCTGGCGCCTGCCGGCGTCGCGCTCGTCGGCGGCGACGACCTCGAGCTTGGTCCGCGCGCAGGCGAAGATCACGTCGTCGAGCTCGCCGGGATCGAGCTTCTCGATCGCCCGCACCTGCCCCCACAGCAGCTTGCCTGAGATCAACGCGGTCTTCAGCACCTCGACGAACCCGGCCGCGAGCTCCGCCTGCGGCAGCGTCGCCAGGGTCGCCGGGTCGGCGAGCACGGCGGCGGGCTGGTGGTAGGCGCCGACGTAGTTCTTGGCCTCGGGCAGGTCGACGCCGGTCTTGCCGCCGTAGGCGGAGTCGACCTGGGCGACGAGCGTCGTCGGCACCTGCACGACCCTCACGCCGCGCTGATAGGTCGCGGCGCAGAACCCGGCCAGGTCGCCGACCACGCCCCCGCCGAGCGCAACGACGTGGTCGTCGCGGGTCATGCCGGCATGGGTGAGCTCGCGGATCACGCGCTCGGCCTCGGCCAGCGTCTTGGCCTGCTCGCCCGGCTCGACCTCGACTCGCGCCGCAAGCGGCTCGACGGCGTCCGCGTAGAGGCCGGCGACCGAGCGGTCACTGACCAGGAAGCGGCGGCCCTCGAGCGGCCAGAGGTCCGTCTCGAGCACCCCGCGGGCGACGTACGCCGGGTACTCGCCCGAGTCGCTGCTCGCCCACGCCATCCGCGCCCCGGCCGGGAGCTCGCGCAGCGCGAGGAGGTGAGGCATCGCGCGGACGACGAGCTCGGGGTCGCCGGACGGCAGCACCGCGTCGGCGACGAACTCGTAGATCGTCTCGCGTCTGGCCAGCAGCACCTCGAAGCGCCCCCGATCGCGGGCCAGCGGTCGCGAGTCGTCAACTCGCTCCCATGCAGCCTCGGCATCGACCTGGAGCCACACGGTGACGTGGCGGAAAAGCGCCTGCTGGACGCGCTCGGACTCGACGCTGCCGCCGCCGAGCGCGATCGCGCCGCCCTCGGCGCGGTCGAGCAGATCGACGACCAGCGCCTCCTCGCGGCGCCTGAACTCGGCCTCGCCGTGGCTGTCGAAGAACTCGGCGATCGACCTGCCCAGCTCGCGCTCGAGCAGCTCGTCGCTGTCGGCCGCCTCCAGGCCGGCCGCGCGCGCCGCTTCCAGCGCGCTCGACTTGCCCGCGCCCATGAAGCCGATGAAGACGAGCGCCGGCTTCGCCTCCGCGGCGCCGCGGCCGGAGCTCAGCGACGCCAATCGATTCGCCCGCGGTATGCGTTGAGCGCCGCGACCACGTCGTCGATGTGGTCGCCGCCGAACTTCTCCCGATAGCAGCGCGCGAGCACCAGCGCGACCATGGCTTCGGCCACCACTCCGGCCGCCGGGACGACGGTCGAGTCGGTGCGCTCGCGCATCGCCTGCGCCGGCTCCTTGGTCTCGGTGTCGACCGAGCGCAGCGGCTTGGTGAGGGTGGAGATCGGCTTCAGCGCGCCGCGGACGACCAGCGGCTCGCCGTTGGACATCCCGCCCTCGACGCCGCCGGCGCGGTTGGTCTGGCGGTGATAGCCGCGGTCCTCCGACCAGAAGATCTCGTCGTGAGACTCCGAGCCGGGCGACGCCGCAACCTCCCACGCCTCTCCGACCGAGACGCCCTTGACCGCCTGGATCGAGACGATCGCCTGCGCGAGCCGCCCGTCGAGGCGCTCCTCCCAGGAGACATGGGAGCCGAGCCCGGGCACGAGCCCGAAGGCGCGGACCTCGAAGACGCCACCGAGGCTCTCGTTCTCCTTTCGCAGCCGGTCGATCTCGGCGACCATCTGCGGCTCAGCCCTCGGATCCAGAGTGCGCACTGGCGACTCGTCGACGTCGGCGAAGTCCTCGGCGGTCAACTCGGGGCGCTCGGCCGCGGCGACCGAGGCGATCCGCAGCACGTGGCTGTGCACGCTCACCCCGAGCGCGTGCAGGAACTCCTTCGCGATCGCCCCCGCCGCCACGCGCGCGGCGGTCTCGCGCGCCGATGCGCGCTCGAGCACGTTGCGCACGTCCGTGTGCCCGTACTTCTGGGCGCCGACGAGGTCTGCGTGGCCGGGCCGCGGCAGGTGTGACTCCTCGACCTCGCCGTCGACGGGCCACGGGTTCATCCGCTCCTCCCAGTTGGCGTAGTCGCGGTTGGCGACGAGCAGCGCGATCGGGCTGCCGAGCGTGCGCCCGTGGCGGACCCCGGAGCGGACCTCGACCGTGTCGTGCTCGATCTTCATCCTGCCGCCGCGCCCGTGGCCGAGCTGGCGGCGCGCCATCTCGCGGTCGATCCGGGCCCGATCGAGCTCTAGCCCGCCGGGGATTCCCTCGACGATCGCGACCAGGCCGGGGCCGTGGGATTCCCCGGCCGTAGAAAACCGCAGATTCATCGTCGCAAGGCTAGTCGGGGCTCAAGCGTGCGCGCCGAACGGCCGATGAATTGGGCGGAGATGAGCACGAATCCGAATGTCCCGCGAGGCGGGACCGTTTCGCGGTCCCTCAAGCCTGGCCGTCTGGCCCATGCTGAGGATGGGTTCACGATGGTCGAGGTGCTCGTCAGCGCGATCGTCGTCGTGCTGATCGCGATCGCCTCCTTCGGCGCGATCCAGACGGCGGGTCGGACCACCGCCGAGACCCGGCATCGCGCCCAGGCCTACGGGATCGCACAGCAGGATCAGGCGGCGCTGCGCACGTTCAGGATCACCGATCTCTCCAACTACAACGCCACCCGCACGGTCGTTGCGGACGGATCCACGTACAACGTGACCTCGACCGGCGAGTTCGTCTCCGACAGCACCGGTACCCAGTCCTGCTCGGGCACAGCCTCGGCCGACTACATCTCCATCGGCTCGACCGTCACCTGGCCGAGCATCGGCAGCCGGCCTCCGGTCGTGATCAAGAGCATCGTCTCGCCGCCGAACGGGACGATCTCCGAGGACAAGGGCTCGCTCTCCGTCAAGGCGACGGACTCGCGCAACGCGGCGCTCGCGGGAGTGACGGTCGCGGGCACGGGGCCGGACACGTTCACCGACACCACCGACGCCAACGGCTGCGTGCTGTTCGGAAACCTGCCGGCCGGCAACTACACCGTGACCCCGAGCTCGGTGACGACGCTGGTCGACAAGGACGGCAACGCCCCGAAGCCGCAGACGACCAGCGTGGTCGCCTCGAGCACCAACTCGATCACGCTTCAATACGACCGTCCGGGCACGGTCAACCTCAGCTTCCAGACGAAGGTCGCTCCCGGTGCGGCAAGCGCGGTCGTCGCCTCCAAGTCAGACACCGCGATGGCCTTCAACACCGGCATGACCGTGCCGAAGAAGTTCGGCACGGTCGGCACCCGGGTGGCGACGCTCGCAATCACGCCGCTGTTCCCGTTCGTCTCCCCGGACAGCTTCTACGCAGGCGCCTGCGCAGGCAACAACCCGACCGCCGCTGCCCCGACCGCGCCGCTCGCGACGAAGAGCCTCGCCGTCCCCGTGAACGGCACCGTCAACACGTCGATCCAGATTCCGGCGCTATATCTGACCGTGATGAGCGGCACCGGTGCTGCGGCTCCGGGCACGCCCGTCGCCAACGGCAGGGTGACGGTCAACGACAGGGCCTGCACCAGCGTGAAGCGGACGTTCGCCACCAACGCCTCGGGCGTGCTCACGGAGGCCCCCTCGAACGGGATCGGCTTGCCGTACAGCTCCTATGACCTCTGCGCTGACGACGGAACCCGCAGGCAGACGGCGACCAACGTCGCGGTCAAGGACACCACGAACGGGACCACGCTGACGCTCTACCTGTCGGGCGCGGGATCGGTGGCGGGCACATGTCCCTGAGCAGCGAGAAGGGGATCACCGTAGTCGAGCTGCTGGTAGCGATCACCGCCGGGATCGCCGTGCTGATGGGCTCGTTCGCGATGCTAAACGGGACCCTGCGCAGTAGTGCCCGCACGACCCAGCGCGTCGACGCCAACCAGCGCGGGCGCCCGGTGATGACGCGGATCATGGACGAGTTGCACTCGGTCTGTGTCGCTCCCAACGTCGCCCCGATCTATCCGGGCAGCGGCGATAGCTCGATCACCTTCCTGCACCGGACGGGCAGCGACGTCGCCCCGAACCCAGACCGCCGGACCATCTCGCTGTCCTCCGGCATCCTCAGCGACTCGGTCAACACCTATCAGTCCGGCACCTATCCGAACTACAACTTCAGCCCCACGGCGACGACCACGAGGCTGTTGACCAACGTGGGCCCCGGCTCGATCAACGGCGCGACGGTGCCGTTGTTTCGGTACTACGACTACTCCGCTGGCGGGGTCAGCACGACCCCCCTGCCGACGCCGCTGAGCGCTACCAACGCCGCGAAGACCGTGGTGGTCGCGGTCACCTTCTCGGTCGCTCCCACCAAGACTCAGGTGGTGGAGCCGAACGCCGCGGTGACCCTGACCGACTCGGCGCTGTTCCGCTACACCCCCGGCGCCGAGGACATCGCTGCGACCAACTTGCCATGCCAATGAGGAGACCAGAAATGAAGATGGACCTTCAGCGCCTCCGCCGCGAGGACGGATTCACGATGGGCGTGGTGACGATCGCCGCGTTCATCGCCACTACGGTCGCCACGGTCGCGCTTGCGACCGCGACCGGGGACCTGAACGGCAGTCAAACGGACGTCGAGCAGAAGCAGGCCTACGAGGCCGCTCAGGCGGGGATCAACGACTACGCCTTCCACCTCAACAACGACACCGGCTACTGGGCTAACTGCGACAACGTCCCGAACCCGAGCGCGGTCAACCTCGCCGGGTCGACCACGCGCCGGCGCGCCGTTCCGGGCAACACGGGTTCGACTTACTCGATCGAGCTGTTGCCGGCGTCGGGCGAGACGGCCTGCGATACCAATGATCCCGTCGGCACCATGCTCGAGACCGGTCAGAACGGCCCGATGCGCGGCACGTTCCGGATTCGCTCCACCGGTTACGCCGGCGATTCCAAGCGCTCCGTGGTCGCCACCTTCAAGCGCCGGAGCTTCCTGGACTACGTCTATTTCACGCAGTACGAAACCCTCGACCCGACGACTTACGGCGATCCGGACACCGTCGCCGACGCCAGCGCGAACTGCGAGAAGTGGACCAGAGAGGGTCGCCCAAATCCCGGCGGCGGCGTCCCCTGGTGCACGCGCATCACGTTCCCCGACTTCGACTACATCAAGGGCCCGTTTCACACCAACGACTCGATCACCACCTGCGGCAGTCCGACGTTCGGCCGCGACCCGACCGACGTGGTCGAGGTCGGCTCGCCCGCCCCCGGGTGGGTGCGGCTCGATTCCAGCTGCGGCAGCGGAACGCCCAACTTCCAGGGCACGTACGTCACGAATGCGCCGATCCTCACCCCGCCGCCGACCAACGCGTCGATCAGGGATGAGGCCGTGCCTGCGGACCGCGGCCTGTACGAAGGCCAGGTGATCCTGTTCTTCAACGGCAACTCGATGCAGGTCTTCGACGACGGACAGTGGAGCAACGGCTCGGTGCCGTCGAACGGCGTCGTCTACGTCGCCAACGATCCGAACCTTCCCTGCTCAGAGGCATACTCGCCGTTCACGGCCGACTACTACGACGCAACCTCCGGCTGCGGCAACGCCTACGTCGCCGCCAACCTCGGCGGCTACAACTCGCCGATCACGGTCGCCTCGGAGAACGACATCATCATCTACGACGACATCGAGCGGTCAGGCGGAAGCCCCGGAATCCTCGGCCTGATCGCCAACAACTTCGTCCGCGTCCAGCACGCGTATCCAAACGAGGACCTCAACTCCTGCGGCGACAACGCCGGCGAGACCCGCCTCCAAGATCTCCGGATCGACGCCGCGATCCTCGCGATTCAGCACTCGTTCATCGTCGACCACTACGACTGCGGCGAGCCGCTCGGCACACTCGAGATCAACGGCGCGATCTCACAGAAGTTTCGCGGCCCGGTCGGCACCTTCAGCAGCGGCAGCGGCACCAGCAGCACCGGCTACACGAAGGACTACAACTACGACGACCGTCTGCGCTACCTCACGCCGCCGTTCTTCCTGGACCCGGTCCAGTCGGCCTGGCGCGTCCAGCGCGAGACGATCGACTTCACCCCCTAGGCGCGAGCGGCGTTACGCCGACTGCGGCTGGGAGGCCTCGACGGGCGACGTCTCGGAGTCGCCGGCCGGCTCGCGGCGCTGGCCGTCGCCGATCGCGTTTACCTGCTCGACCGTGGCGTCGAGGCTCCGGGCCGCCTGGCTCAGGGCCTGGGCGACGTCCTTGCGGCGCTGCTCGAGCAGATCGACGACCGCCTCGAGCTCGCGCTTCTTGCCCTCGGCAGCGTTGACCATCTCGCGGGCGCGGTGCTCGGCGGCGGCGAGGCGCTCCTGGGCCTGGCGCTCGGAGTCCTGGCGCAGCTTCTGCAGCTCGGACTCCGCCTCGCGCTTGCTGTCTACCGCGAAGCGTTCGGCGGCCTCGCGGGCTGAGCGGGCTTCGGCTTCGGCGCGCGAGGCCAGCTCGGCCGCCTTCGTGCGCGCGTCCTGGGCGATCTGCGCGGCGTCGCGCTCGGCATCGGCCAGCAGGTCGGAGGCGTTCTCCTCGGCGGTGTCGAGCAGCTCGGCCATCTTCTCGCTCATGCGCTCGACGTGGCGGCGCGAGAGTGCGCTCACGGGCTTTGCCTCGAGCTTCTCAACCTCGTCCAAGCGCGACGAGAGCTCGGCAAGCAGCGCGTTCACCGCATCCTTGTCATAGCCGCGGCGGGCCTCGGGAAGGCTGCCGCCGCGCTCCTGGATCAGACTCTTAAGGCTCTCGCTCATTCGTCCCTTCGGCCTTCGTCGGTGAAATCACTGGTGCGTTGAGCTGCAGGCTATCGAGCACAGCGCCGGGATCCCGCACTCGGAACTCCTCGCGCAGGCGACGTTCGACGTCCTTCTCGTCGACACCGTCGAGCAGCATCTGGCGGGCGAGCATCTGATGGCCCGGCGAAACCTCGGCGATCGCCTCGGCGGACGCGCGCGGGCGCGGCGCCCCCTCCGCCGGCGCCTGCTCGCCGGAGTGCTCGCGGTCGGGGCCACGCCGCAGGCGCGAGAACAGCCCCCGGCGCTTCTTGCCCTCGGGTTCCTCGGCCGCGGCGGGTTGCGGCTCCTCCTGCGGCTTCGGCTGACTCGGCGGCGGCTGGGAGCCCGATCCCCGCGGCGAGCCGGCGGCCGGGGAGGGCGCGGGCGTCGGCCCCTGCGGGGCCTGTGGCGCCTCCTCAGCGGCGGTGTCGGGCT
>DAIRGH010000174.1:0-3403 GCA_036794585.1 Solirubrobacterales bacterium
CGGCGACGATCGCGCGGGCGCGATCGTCGCCGCCGAGCTCGGCCGCAAGCTCGGTGAGGCGGTCCTCGCTGCGGGCGCCGAGCACCAGCCGCCAGCCGCGCTCGGCCGCCGTGCGGGCGGTCTGCGCGCCGATCCCGCTCGACGCTCCGGTGATCAGCAGGACGGGATCGTCGGCCATCGCGACCCGCAGGCTACCCCAGGCCGATCGCCATAATCAGGCAAGCGATGGACCCGGAGAAGAAGCGCAGGGTACGGCTGGTGGTCGCGCTGAGCGCCGCCGTGCTGCTCGCCGCCGCCCTCGTCTACACGTCGTTCACCGCCTCGAGCGACACGCGCCAGCCGTCCGAGCTCGCAGGCGTGAGCGGCGGCACCTACGAGCTCACCGGCAGGGTCTCGCCGGGGTCAGTCGACCACCAAGGCACCGAGCTGCGCTTCGAGGTCGCCGACCGCGACGACCCCGCGGCGCGGATCCCGGTCACCTACACCGGGCAGATCCCCGACCCCTTCCGCGAGGGCCGGGAGGTGATCCTGTCGGGCACCGTCAGCGACGGCACCTTCGTCGCCGAGAAGGACAGCCTGATCACCAAGTGCCCCTCGAAGTTCGCCGACGACGCCGCCGAGGACCCCGAGCACGTGGTGATCGAGGAGAGCTAGCCCCCGAGCTCCTCGTTGATCTGGTCGGTGAGCTCGGTCACCCGCGTCTCGGCCTCGGCGAGCGCCGACTGCAACTCGACCGCGGCCTGCTGTGCCTGCTGCGCGCCGCCCTGTAGCGCGGCCTTTAGCTCGCCGATCTGCTCGCCGAGATCCGACATCGTCGCGGTCAGCTCGTCGTGCAGGTCGGTGACCTCCTCCGGTGGATCGATCCCCTCGAAGTCCTCGGCGGCGGTGGTGAACGCGTCCTGCATGCGGGCCACCACGTCGCCGGCCTGACTCGCGTTGGTGGGTGGCGTCGATGCGACCGCCGTCATCTCCTCCAGGAACGCGTTCTGGACGTCGTTCACCTGGTCGACGTAGTCATTCTGCTCCTCGTTACCGCACGCCGCCAGCGCCAGCGCGGCAACCGCGACGAAGACGGCCATGGCCGCACGCATAGCTCGATTCATGCTCATCCCCTCGTGGTGGTGGCACCGCCGGACGACAGTGGGCGAGGATCGTAACCGCGTGATCGGGCGCGAAGTCAAGAAATTGCCACTGGGATAATCGTCCGCTCATGGTCGAGCTCGGTGCCGCCACCCTGATCGCCGCGCCCTTTGCATGCCTTTTTGCGGCCGGCGCCGCCGTGCTTGGGGCGCGCCGGCGCGATCGCCGGCTGGTCGACTGCTCGCGGCGCGCGATCTACGCGCTATGCGCGCTGCTAACCGTCAGCGTGATCGTGCTCGAGGGCGCGTTCCTGCGCTCGGACTTCTCGGTCGAGCTCGTCGCCGATCACTCCTCTACCACGACGCCGACCTTCTACAAGCTGACCGCGATGTGGTCGAGCCAGGGCGGCTCGCTGCTGCTCTGGGCCTGGGTGCTTTCGATCGCCTCCAGCGCGGTGCTGTTTCTGACCCGCAAGCGCCACCGCGAGGTCGCGCCCTGGGCGACCGCGGTGCTCGCCGGGATCGCCCTGTTCTTCTGCGGGCTGATGCTGTTCGCCGGCGACGCGAACCCGTTCGCGCGCCTTGATCCGGCGCCCGCCGAGGGCGTAGGGCTGAACCCGCTGCTGCGCCACTGGGCGATGGCGATCCATCCCCCGATGCTCTACTCCGGCTACGTCTTCTTCTCGATCCCGTTCGCGTTTGCGATCGGCGCGCTGATCAGCCGGCGCCTCGACGCGAGCTGGATCCGATCGACCCGCCGCTTCGCGCTGATCGCCTGGACCTTCCTTTCGATCGGGATCCTGCTCGGCGCCGGCTGGTCCTACCAGGAGCTCGGCTGGGGCGGCTACTGGGGGTGGGACGCGGTCGAGAACGCGTCGCTGATGCCGTGGCTGCTCGGCACCGCCTTCCTGCACTCGGTGATGGTCCAGGAGAAGCGCGGCATGCTGCGGGTCTGGAACGTCTCGCTGGTCGTCGCCACGTTCAGCATGGCCCTGCTCGGCACCTTCCTGGTCCGCTCGGGGATCCTCGAGTCGATTCACGCCTTCGGCGCATCGACCGTCGGCGGGCCGCTGCTCGGGCTGATTGCCGTGGTGGTGCTCGGCTCGGCGGCGCTGATCGTCTCGCGGCTCGACGACCTTCGCTCCGAGCGCCGGGTCGAGTCGCTGCTCTCGCGCGAGTCGGTGTTCCTGGTCAACAACCTGCTGCTGGTCGGCCTCTGCGTGGTGATCTTCTGGGGGACCTTCTTCCCGCTGATCTCCGAGGCGGTGACGGGGGAGAGGTCCTCGCTCGGCTCGCCCTGGTTCGACCGCTACACGACCCCGCTGGCGATCACGCTCGTCCTGTTCGCCGGGATCGGGCCGCTGCTCGCCTGGCGGCGGGTCAGCAGCGGGGCTCTGTGGGGCCTGGTGCGCTGGCCGCTGGCGGCCGCGGCGCTTGGCACCGTCGCCGTCATCGTTCTCGCCGACGCGCAGTCCGAGCCCGCCGCGCTGGTGCTGTTCGCCTTCGCCTTCTTCGCGCTCGCGGCGCTGGTGTCGGAGTTCTGGCGCGGCGCCGCCGCGCAGCGTGCGCTCGGCGGCGGCAGCCGGCTGGGCGCGCTGGGTCGGATCGTCTCGCGAAACCGGCGCCGCTACGGCGGCTACATCGCCCACTCGGGAATCGCGATCGTGTTCATCGCGATCGCCGCCTCGTCGAGCTTTCAGACCAGCGTCGACCTGCGGATGAAGCCCGGCGACACGGCGGAGGTCGGCGATTACACGGTCGACTACGTGCGGCCGACAACGGCGATCGACGCCGACGAACAGCGGCTCAACTTCGGCGCCGTGCTCGCGGTCGAGCGCGACGGCGAGCCGTTCACGACCCTCAACCCCTCGCGCAACTACTACTCGTCGGCCAGCGGCGGCACGCTCGCCGGCTTCTTCGAGGGCGAGGCGACCAGCGAGGTCGGCCAGACCGGGGGCCTGAAGGAGGACCTGTGGACGGCGATGCGTCCCGACCTGGCGCCGCTCGACCAGGTGATCGCGGAGGTCGACCGCCGGCTTGCCCGCTCGCTGCCCGACCCCGACGAGATCGGCCCCGACGGCCCGACTCCGGCGCAGCTCGACGCGATGCGCGGCTACGCCGACCGCCAGGGAGCGGCAATCGGCAACCTCGCGGCGCTCTACGTCGCCGATCCGCTGCCGGTCGACTTCCGCGTCAACGTCAACCCATTCGTGCTCTGGATCTGGATCGGCGGCGCGGTTGGGGTGATCGGCGGCCTGATCGCGGTCTGGCCGGCGCCCGAGGCGCGCCGCCGGCGCGTCTCCGACGTCTACGCACGCGCCGCT
>DAIRGH010000083.1:0-13387 GCA_036794585.1 Solirubrobacterales bacterium
GACTACTTCAAGTTCAACACCGATCACAAGGTGATCGGGATCCAGTACATCGTCACGACCTTCTTCTTCTTCCTGGTCGGCGGCATGATCGCGATGCTGATTCGCGCCGAGCTCGCCCAGCCCGGCACCCAGATCGTCGACCCGCACACGTTCAACGGGCTGTTCTCCACGCACGCGGCGATCATGATCTTCGTCTTCGTGATCCCCGTGTTCGCGGGGATCGCCAACTACGTGCTGCCGCTGATGATCGGCGCGCCCGACATGGCGTTCCCGCGGCTCAACGCGCTGTCGTTCTGGATGCTGCCGATGGCGGGGCTCTTGTTCATCACCAGCTTCCTGGTCCCCGGCGGCGCCTTCGACGCGGGCTGGACCGGCTATGCGCCGCTATCCACAGGCGCGCCGTTAGGCCAGTCGTTCTTCAACTTGGGCGTGCAGTTCGCGGGGGCCTCCTCGGTCGCGACCGCGCTCAACTTCCTGGTCACGATCATCACCATGCGGGCGCCGGGGATGACCTTCTGGCGCATGCCGCTGCTGGTCTGGGCGAACCTCTCGACCTCGCTGCTGGTGGTGGCGGCGACGCCGTTCATCGCCGGGGTGCAGTTCATGGTCCTCTTCGACCGCGCCCTGCACACCAACTTCTTCGAGGCGGCTTTCGGCGGCGACGTCCTGAGCTACCAGCACATCTTCTGGTTCTACTCGCACCCAGCCGTCTACATCATGATGCTGCCCGGCTTCGGGATCGTCTCGGAGGTGATCTCCACCCACGCCCGCAAACCGATCTTCGGCTACCGGCTGATGGCGCTGGCGCTGATCGGGATCGTCGTGCTCTCCTACACGGTGTGGGCGCACCATATGTTCGTATCCGGGATGTTCGCGTGGCTGCGGGTGCCGATGATGATCACCACGCTGCTGATCGCGGTCCCGACCGGGATCAAGATCTTCTCCTGGCTGGCGACCCTGTTCCAGGGCGTCGTCCACTTACGCTCGACCGCCATGCTGTTCGCCCTCGGGTTCATCGTCACCTTCGTCGTCGGCGGCATCTCGGGGGTGATGCTGGGCATGGTGCCGATCGACATCCACGTCTCCGACACCTACTTCATCGTCGCCCACATCCACTTCGTGCTCTTCGGCGGCTCGGTGTTCACGATCTTCGCCGGGATCTACCACTGGTTCCCGAAGATGACCGGCCGCATGTACGACGAGCGCCTGGGCCGGGTGCACTTCTACCTCACCCTGGTCGGCATGCTCGGCACCTTCGTGCCGATGCACTGGGTGGGGATGGAGGGCATGCCGCGCCGCGTTGCCGACTACGCCGCGCAGTTCGGCGACTGGAACCTGGTGATCTCGATCTCCGCGTTCCTGCTCGGCGCCGCGCAGTTGGTCTTCCTCTACAACATGGTCGTCAGCTGGCGCTGGGGCCCGAGGGCGACCGCCAACCCGTGGCGGGCGAAGACGATCGAGTGGCAGGTCTCCTCGCCGCCGCCGATCTTCAACTTCGATCAGATCCCGCGTGTGGTCGGCGGCCCGTACGAGTTCGGCGTCCCAGGCGCACGTCACGCGATCATGGGCGCGGATGAGGCCGAGGTGAAGCCGCCCGAGCCGGCAACCGCGGGCGCGGCGGCCGGCGGCGGCTCGACGGTCGGAAGCGACAGGGAATGACCGAGGCCGAGCTCGCCAGCTATCCGGTTGAGGACCCGACGACCCGGGTTACCTGGGACGACGGCGGCACGGTGCTCGCCTTCCTCAACGAGGTCGCCGGCGGGCGCAAGCTGCTGGCGGCGATTCGCGAACGCGTCGACGCCGGCGCCGACTCGGTCGCGATCGCGGCGCCGCAGAACCAGCCGATCGTCGGCCAGATCGTCGACCGCGACGAGCTCCGCGACGCCGCCCTCAGCCGGGCGGAGGTGACCCAGTCGGTGCTCGACGAGTTCGGGACCGAGTCGGTGGCCGCGATCTTCGACCCGGACCCGTCGCTGGCGCTCGACGACGCGGTGCGCGCCTTCGCGCCGCGCGAGGTGCTGCTCTCGGCGCTGTATGAGAGCCGCTACGGCCTGCTGCGCCGCGACCTGGTCGAGTGGGCCAAGGCCCGCTTCGAGGTCCCGGTGATCCACATCCCGGTCCGGGTCGACGACGACGCGGTGCGCTGGGACGTCACCCACACGCTCGTCGTCGGCACCCAGACGATCGCGAGCCCCGAGCTGATCGAGCATCTGAAGGCGCTCTCAGCCGATAAGCCGCACCGCTACACGATCATCTGCCCGCGCTCCGGCGACCTCAGCCGCGAGGACGTCGTCGAGCGGCTCGCGCGCACGCTCGCCGAGCTCTATCGCTCCGAGACCGACGCCACCGGCCAGCCGATGAGCCCGGAGCCGTTCGCGGCGATCACCAACGCGATCGAGCACTACCGGATCGACGAGATCCTGATCTCGACCCTCGCCGGCCAGCAGTCGAAGTGGCTGGAGGAGGGCCTGATCGACCGCGTCAAGGAGATCACCGACAAGCCGGTCGCGCACTTCGAGGCGTCCGCGACGGTCGCCCCACGCGGCGAGCAGCCGGCGGGGGTGGTGGCCTGATGGAATCAGCTTCCGTCGCTGTCGGCCACGGCGAGCACGAGCACCACGGCCCGCCCGAGGCGCACCAGAGCTCGCGGATCGACCGCCAGACGCTCGGCATCCTGCTCTTCATCGTCTCCGAGGCGATGCTGTTCGGGGCGTTCTTCGCCTCCTACTTCTTCCTGCGCGTCGTCTCCAACGAGGGCCCATGGCCGCCCGAGGGCTTCGAGCTGCCGGTCGCCGTCGCCGGCGTCAACACGGCGATCCTCATCTCCTCCAGCTTCACCGTCCACTGGGCGCTCGAGGGGGCCCGGCGGGGCAACCGCCAGGCGATGCAGATGGGACTGATGCTCACCTGGCTGCTCGGCGCGACCTTCCTCTTCATCCAGATCAACGAGTACATCCACATCGGCTTCTCGGCCCGTGACGGCGCCTTCGGCTCGATCTTCTACGGCCTCACCGGCCTCCACGGCGCCCACGTCTTCGTCGGCCTGATGCTGCTCAGCTTCGCCAACATCCGCGCCTGGCGCGGCCACTTCGGCACCGAGCCCAAGGACCACCTCGGCGTTGAGATACCGGGCATCTACTGGCACTTCGTCGACGTGATGTGGATCATCGTCTTCACGGTCGTCTACATCCTCTAGCTGCGCTCCCAGGCCGAACTGCGCTGCAAATGGCGCTTTCCTCTCGCTATCCGAGAGAAACCCGCCACCCGGCCGGTCCAACTGGCGCCTTTCGGGTTCATAGCACCCGAAAGTCGCCATCCTGAAGCGGCCCAGCCGAAAGTGCTGTTTTGCATGGAAAGCGCAACTTTCGCGAGATACTGCGCGGGCGATGTCGCAGGAGAACGTGGAGATCGTGCGGGAGGCCATGGACGCCTACAACCTCGGCGACAAGGACCGGTGGGCGCAGTTCATGGATCCCGAACTCGAAACATTTCCCGTTCCCGAGTTCCCCGAACCCGGTCCCCTGATCGGTCCGGATGCGGCTTGGGATTTCTACCAGCGGTTCGGGGAAACGATGGAAGGCAGCGAGCTGTACGAGACCGCTGGGTTCGAGACCGCCGAGTTGATCGATGTTGGGGAACGGGTCTTCGCCTGTCAACGGACCCCGCTACATGGCCGAGGAAACGTGGAAGAGGTCGAGTTCAGGCTGTGGGGGGTGCACACGTTTGATCAGGGGCGCTGGGTCCGGACCCAGTGGTTCTTCGACCGGAGCGAGGCCCTCGCCGCAGCAGGGCTGTCGGAGTAGCGCCCGAGACGCGTATAAGGGGTGAGGAGCACCCCGAAATGTGCGGCCCGGCCGTGTTCGCGCTAGGTTCGGCTGAGCTGAGTCTTCGAAAGGAAACCGTCGATGCACAACCCCCTTCGATCAGAAGCCGAGATGTTCCGAGTGGTGGTGATCGTCGGGATCGCGGCGATCCCGGTCATCGTGCTCGGGCTCGCCGCCGGGCCGGAGTGGGGGGCGGTGGTGCTCGGGATCGAGCTGGGAATCGGCATTGGGCTGATCTGGCGCGGTGCCCGCGGAGCGGAGCCGCACGTGGCCGAGGTCGCGACCGCGCACGACGCCGTCCACCGGATCCTCGTCGTCGCGAACGAGACGGTCGCCGGGCGCGCGCTACTGGACGAGATCAAGCGCCACCACGAAGGCCGCAACGTCGAGATCTTCGTCGTCGTGCCCGCGATGGCTTCGTCGCGGCTCGAGCACCTCGCGCACGACGTCGACGGCGCGATCGCCGAGGCACGGGAGCGGCTCGACCGCTCACTGGGAGCGATGAGAACGGCCGGATTAAGCGCGCAGGGCCAGGTGGGCGATCACCACGATCCCAACGCCGCGATCGAGGACGCCCTGCGCGAGTTCGCCGCCGACGAGGTGGTCATCTCCACCCACCCGCCGGAGCGCTCGAAGTGGCTGGAGCGGGGCGTGGTCGAGCGCGCCGAGCGCGAGCTGCCGGTGCCGGTCATCCACGTGGTCGTCGACCTCGAGGCCGAGGGTGCTGCGACCGCTTGAGCGTGGCTAACCGCCGACGCTCTCGAGCAGGTAGTCGACGAGATCGTCGATCACCTTCTGCGGGAGTGTGGCCTCGAAGTCATCGGGCATGACGCCCGGGTCAAAGCCCGGCGCGATCTGCGAGTCCGGGTCGATGATCTGCTGGCGGATGTAGGCGGCGTTCTTGCCGGCGAGCGCCTCGTCGAGGTCGGGTCCGGCGGTTCCGGCCGTGCCGGCCTCGCTCAGCGCGTGGCAGATCCCGCACCTGTCCGCGAACACCTCCGGGGTGGTACCGAGCGGGGGTGGCTTCGCGCCCGGGACGCCGGCGACGCTGGCGATGTAGGTCGCGACGTCCTCGGAGTCCTGCCCCTCGACGATGTCGGGGGGCATGTAGACGCGGGTGTACTCGGGCGAGCCAACAGGAGCGTCGGGGTCGCGCGGGTGCGCGATCTGCTTCTGCACGACGCCCTCGATCGTGTCGTTGTCCATGCCGTCGGCGCGGGCGCGCGCGAAGGCGGCGTCGAGGTTGGGCCCGGTGCCCTCCGACGTGGCCGCCTCCGCCAGTGCGTGGCAGGTGCCGCACTTGGATTTGAACAGCTCCCGACCGCGGTCGACGTCGGCGTCCTCGGTGACGTCGCATCCGGCCAGGCCGATCAGCCCGGCGCAGGCGACGGCGAGCACGGCGAAGCGGACGCGCGCGAGACTCGGGCGACTTTCGGTGGCCGGCACGGGCGCGAATCCTATCTGTCCCACTGGCGTGGCTCGGGCGTCAGCGGCGAGCCGCGAGCGCTTCATCGGTTAGGGTTCGCGCCAATCGGCACTAGCGATCGGAGCGGAGGAAACCGGGTCAGATGGAAGTTCGTGAGGGCATGTCGGGGGTGGTGCTGACCGTCGGACCGGGACACACTCTGCGCGAGGCGGCACGGCGGATGACCGAGAAGGGCGTCGGCGCCGCGGTCGTGATCGACGACGAGACTCCCGGTCCGCGAGTGGTCTCGGAGCGCGACATCCTCAACTCGCTGGGCCGCGGCGAGGATCCCGACACCGAGCGCGTCGCCGGGCACATGTCCGACAGCGTGATCTCCGCCGCCCCCGACTGGAGCCTCGAGCGCGCGGCGCTCGAGATGTCTCGCCGCCACATTCGCCACCTGGTCGTGGTCGACGGCGCCGAGCTCGTCGGCGTGCTCTCGATGCGCGACATCGTCCGCTGCTGGACCTCCGAGGGCGCGACCTCGGGCATGAGCTCGCCCGAGTCCGAAGCGGCCGCGGGCTAAGCGGCTAGCTCTCGCGCCTGGTCTGAAGCGGGACCGCGGGGATCACCGCGGTGGCGACGCGCTGGCGCCGCGGCAGGCGGCTGAAGCCCTCGCGCGCGTCGACGATCAAGCCGCGCAGCGCGACCAGTGCGACGACCGCCCCGACCGCCCCATACGGCCACCAGGTGAACAGCGATATGACGACGCCGGCCAGGCCGGCGGCGAACAGGGCCGGATACCACGACGGCTCCGGCAGGTAGACGAGCTCGGTCGGCTCTCCGTTGCGGTGGTTTGCCATCAGCCGATGTAGATGATCGCGATCAGGAAGCTGAGCCCGAAGATCGCGACCGCGATCGAGGCGACCGCGAGCCCGGACCTGATGCTGTCGGCGGCTGTGTTGCGGTCCATCGGCGGTTCTTATCAGATGGTCCGGTCCGCGGCCATCGCGCAGAAGAGCAGCGCCAGGTAGGCGAGCGACGAGAGATAGAGGCGCAGCGCCCGGCGCCGGGTGGGGCTCGTGAGCAACCGCACCGCCAGCACCGTGAACGCCGCGCCCAGCACCGCCGCGGCGATCAGGTAGATCGCGCCGAGAAATCCCGTCGCGACCGGGAGCAGCGTGAACGCGACGAGGATCAGGGTGTAGACGAGGATCTGGCGGTGGGTGGCCGCGTCTCCCTTGACGACCGGGAGCATCGGCACCCCGGTGCGCGCGTAGTCGTCCTTGATCAGCAGCGCTAGCGCCCAGAAGTGAGGCGGCGTCCAGAGGAAGACGATTCCGAACGGATAGAGCGCCTCGGGCGCGAGCCCGCCCGTGGCCGCCGCCCATCCCACGAGTGGCGGCACCGCCCCGGCGGCGCCGCCGATGACGATGTTCTGCGGCGTCAGCGGTTTCAGCCAGACGGTGTAGACGAACACGTAGCCGAGCAGTCCGGCGAGCGCCAGCGCCGCGGACAGCGCGTTTACGGTGACCGCGAGCTGGACCGTCGCCAGCGCGCCCAGCGCGATCCCGAAGGCGAGGCCGTGCAGCGGCTCGATCCTGCCGGCGACGAGTGGTCGCCCGCGCGTGCGCGCCATGCGCGCGTCGCGATCGCGGTCGACGTAGTGGTTGATCGCCCCGGCGCCGCCGGCGGCGAGGTAGCCGCCCAGCATCGTCCACAGCACTGTGGTCAGCGCCGGGCCCGAGGGATCGGCGACGAACATCGTCGCCACCGTCGTCAGCAGCAGCAGCGAGATGATCCGCGGCTTGGTCAGCGCGATGTAGTCGCGCAGCACGTCGGCGAGCGAGCGCGCGGATGCCTGGCGCGGGACGTCGAGTGGCCGGGTTGTGGTCGCGCTCTCCATCAGGCGGTCACCGCCTCGGCGGGCTCGTGGGCTCTCACCGGGCGCGGCAGGGCGGCCGGCGCGGGCATCAGGCTCGCCGCGGCGTAGGCGAGGGTGCCCCACAGCAGCGTGCCCAGCGCGAGGTGGCCGACGATCAGCCCGGCGTGCTTGCCGGCCCAGACGTTGATCGCGCCGAGCGCGATCTGGGCGACCAGCAGCAGCGGCGCGATCCTGAAGGCGCGACCGGGGACCCGGCGCGCGATCGCCACGGCGGCCATCGCGACGATCGCGATAGCGGTCAGATACATGAACGCGCGGTGGACGAGCTGGATGTCGGCCAGACGCGACTGGCCGAAGGAGACCGGGCCCTGCCCGTTGCAACCCGGAAACTGGGCCGTGCTCCAGCCCTCGCCGCAGGCCGAGTGGGCGCCGGCGACGGGCTGATCGGTGGTGCCGTGGTACTCGGTCCCGGCGACGTAGCCACCGGCGACGATCGTCGCCAGCGCGAGGCCGGTGGCGACGAAGGTGAGCGAGCGCAGGCCGCGGGCGGCGGGCACGGGCGGCGACTCGCCGGCCTCGGCGCCGCGCCGCAGCCAGATCAACAGCCCCAGCAGCAGCATCGCCAGGCCGAGGTGGGCGGCGACGAGCTCGTCCTCGAGCCCCTGCTCGACGGTGAGGCCGCCGAGGGCGGCCTGAGCGAGCACGAGCACGCCGGCGGCGATCGATCCCCGGACCAGGGAGCGGTGGGCGCGCAGGCGGCGCAGGGCGCGCCACGCGATCACCGCGATCAGCACCGCGACCACGGCGGCCGCCAGGCGGTGGGAGAACTCGATCACCGACTCGGCCGAGTCGGCGGGCAGCACCCCGCCCTCGCAGAGCGGCCAGCCGTGCGTGCCGCTGCCTTCGGCCCCGCAGCCGAGCCCCGAGTCGCTGACCCTCACGACGCCGCCGATCAGGATCAGGACGAACGTGGCGGCGATCGTCAGGTTGACGAGGCGCCGGAACCGAGATAGCTCGTCCGCATCGCCCCGCACGGCGACTCCAGTGCTCATCGGTTTCAGGCTACCGGGGTGTTTTCGCCATCGTCCCCGGGTTCGGGGGCCGGCTCGGGTGGGGGTTCGGGCGCCGGCTCCGGTGCTGGCGCGGTCACCGGCTCCGCCGCCGGCGGCGGTGAGAACGCCTCGGCGCGGCGTCGAACCGAGTCGCGGATGTCATGCAGAGGCTCGGGGCTGCGGACGTCGGGGACCGCGTCGAAGTTGTGCGGCGGCGGGGGCGAGAGCGCGAACCACTCGAGGGTCGCGCCTCTCCACGGGTCGTGCCCGCGCGCCTGCAGCCCGTTGTTCCAGGAGTAGGCGGCGTTGCCGAGCTCGAGCAGGATCCCGATCACGAGCACGAAGGCGCCGATCGAGGCGATCAGGTTGTAGCCGTCGACCCCGGTGTCCTCGTAGTACTTGAAGATGTCGACCGGCTGGCCCTCGAGGCCGGCGAACGCCATCGGGATCGCGTAAAGGTGGATCCCGATGAAGATCAGTGCCAGCGCCGCCTTCCCGAGCCCCTCCCCGAGCACCCTGCCGCACAGCTTGGGGAACCAGTAATGGAGTGCGGCGAAGCCGCCGATCACGCCGCCGCCGACGAGCACGTAGAGCGTGTCGCCCTGGCTGAGAGTGGTGTTGTCGAGCATCCAGCCGACCGGGATCACCGAGTAGGCGAGCTCTCCGGCAAGGCCGAAGCTCATCACCGAGATCGAGACCAGCGCGTAAAGCGCCGCCGCCTTGAGCTCGAGTTTCCCGGCCCAGATCGTCGCGATCCAGTTGAAGAACAGGAGCCCGATCGGGACCGCGAGCGCGAGCGCAAACGCCATCGCCATGATCGTCCAGCCCCCGTTGAGCGGCGCGACGTACATGTTCTGCATCCAGGCGAGCAGGCCGAGCACGGCTACGGCGACGAAGGAGAAGCCGGCGGAGCGGTGGCTGAACAGCGGCTTCCGCGCGAATGTCGGCAAGATCTCGGAGATCGTCCCGGCCGCCAGCAGGAAGACGGTCAGGTAGGTGCCGGTCAGGAAGAGGTAGGAGACGTGCTCGTAGAGCAGCGGCGCGCCGCCCTCGCCGGGATCGAAGAAGACGCCGTCGAAGCGCCGGTCGATCTCGGACATCGCGAGCACGGCGATCATCGCCGGGCCGGTCAGCAGCAGGATGTAGCTGATCACCGTTCCCGCCCACGAGAACGGCGCCATTCGCCTCCAGGCGAGCCCGGGCGCGCGCAGGCGGCGCACCGTGACGATCATGTTGATCGCAAAGCAGACGAAGCCGAGGATCGCGAGCGCGGTGCCGGCGATCCAGGCGTCCGCCCCGTTCGAGGGCGAGAAGACCAGGTCGGAGAGGGGCGGCAGCGCCGCTGTCCCGGTCTCCGGCGCGGCGTACATGAACGAGCCGTAGACGGTGAGCGCGCCGGCAAGGTAGAGCCAGTAGGAGAGTTGGTGCAGGCGGGGCAGGGCGACGCCGCGGGCGCCGATCTGCAGCGGGACCAGGAAGGCGATCAATCCCAGGGCCAGCGGGATCAGGCCGAGGACGACGAAGGTCACCGGCGCGGCGCTCAGCAGCCGGTTGAAGATCTCGGGCTCGATCATGCTGTTCTCGGGCACGATCAGCTGCAGCCTCATGAGCGCGAACTCGACGCCGGCGACGGCGAGGAAGGACAGCGCGGTGGCGATGTACATCACCCCGACCACCTTGTGGTCGGCGCTGGTCGCCCGCTCGATCCAGGCGGCGCGCTGCTCGGGCACGCCGGGGGTGACGATCTCGGGCCGGGGCGTGGAGACGGTGGGCGCGGTCATTCGCCTTCCTCCGACCTCTCCTGCTCGCCGAGGATGATGTCCTGCGCCTCCTTGAGCTCGGCCTTCAGGGTCTCGACGTGGTCCTGGTACTCGGGAACGGTCACCACTCGCACCCAGGAGCGCATCGCCGGATACGACGAGCCGGAGAAGATCGTCGAGTTGCCGGCGTAGCGTCCCACCTCGTCGGCCTTGAACCACGTCTGCACGACCTCGTTCGGCGACGCCTGGACCTGTCCGCCGAGCGCCGGCACCCACCAGCTGTGAAGCACGTCGGTTGAGGTCACGTTCAGGATCACCGGGGTGTCGACTGGGACCACGAGCTCGCCGTAGGCGAACAGGGGCGCGCTCGGCTCGTGCCCGGGGTACTCGAAGCGCCACAGCCACTGCTGGGCGATCGCTTCGATCTCCAGCGGGCTCGACAGCGCCGGCTCCGCGCCTGCCGCCGGCTCCTCGGCCTCCAGCAGCGATGCCGGCGGGGCTCCCTTGATCCCCACCTGCGCAGTCTGATCGGCGGCGAGCCCGTCTGGACCGGACGGCTCGATCGTGCGCGCGTCGTCGGTCTGGATCACTCCGTAGACGAAGAGGGCCAGCGCGAGGACGCTCAGCGCGGCGATCGGGGCGCGCAGGGCGCCGCGGGCGGCGGTGATGCGCGCGGGCTGGCGACCGCGCCGGTCGCGAAAGCGGACCACCGCCGCGATCAGCGCCGCGTTGACCACCACGACCACCGCGACGACGACGATCAGGGTGACCCAGTAGGTCGATCTGATCGTCTCCGCGTTGGGCGAGTGCGGCTCGGGAGGCGCGATCTCGATCGCCTGCGCGGCGGGGGCAGCCAGGAGGGTTATGGCGAGCAGCCCGAAGGCGGCGGCGAGCAGGATCTTCCGGCGGCTCAAGGCGGCGCCATTCTAATAAGGCACCAGCTGGCCGCGCGATGCCCCCGCCGCCGGCAGCACGCTAGGCGCTCCTCGGGGCGACCTATACTCGCGCCGCCTTGCGCTCGTTTCGCCGCTCGCGTCGCCCATCACCCGCGCTGAGCGCGGCGGTTCGGGTCACCGCGACGGCGACGATCGCGGCGGCGCTCGCGCTGCCACTGTGCCGCCGCCGGCTCGGGGTGCCGCCGGCGGTGACGGCGGCGACGGTGGCCGCGGGACCGCTGGCGCTGGCCGTGCTGCGACCGCGAAGCCGCGGCCGCGACGCGGCCCTGTTCACGCTGCAGATGTGGGCCTTCACGGTCGCCCACGAGCTTCCCTACGACGACCCCGAGAAGCTGCGCCGGCGCCTTGCGGTGCGCTACCCGATCGCCGCCGACCGCGTCCTCGGGCTCGGCGAGCTGCCCAACCTGCGCCTGCAGCGCGCGCTCAGCCGTCCCGGCCAGGTCACGGCGCTGGACCGTGTGCTCTCCGCCGTCCACTGGTCCTGGTTCTTCGAGCCGCACCTGACGCTGCTGTTCGTGCAGGCTCGGCACATCGACAGGTTCGCCCGCGCCGCCCGCCAGATGGCCGCCACGTACGACCTCGGCTGCGCCCTCTACTACGCGGTGCCGACCGCGCCGCCCTGGTGGGCTGTCGAGAACGGGTATCTCGATCCCGAGCTCGAACGCGTGCCGGCCGAGGTGGCCGAGACGGCGCAGCCCGAGCTGCGGCGGCTGATGGTCGACGTCGGCGAGGGCGTCTGGGGGCCGGCGTGGGACCGCCTCTACGACTCGCTGGGCGGAAACCCGTGGGCGGCGATGCCGTCGCTTCACTTCGCGACCTCGTTGATGGCGGCGCTCCTGCTGGCCGAGATCGGGCCGCTTCCCGGAACGCTGGGGGTCGCCTACGCGGCGACGCTCGGGTTCGCGCTCGTGTACCTCGGCGAGCACTACCTCACCGATCTCCTCGCTGGAGCGGCGCTGGTCGTGGTCGTTCGCCGTGGTGAGCCGGTCGCCGAGCCGCTCGTAAACGCCGTCAACAGGGTGCTGCGGCGACTCGAGCGGATCGCCGCGGGCTAGCCTTCTCGCTGCCGCCACCGGCGCGTTTGTCAGGATTAGGAGCGGATGTCTCGGTCCGACGGCAACGATGGGGGAGACGGGAGGACCGCGCTGGCCTCCGGGATCGAGCGCCCAACCTCCGAGCGCGAACCCGAGCAGGTCGAGCTCGACCAGGAGGTCGACGACACCGAGGAACCCAGGTTCTTCGAGGATCCCAAGCGGCTGGCGCAGACGGCGCTGTTCGTCGTCGTGGTCGTCATCGCGATCTACTTCTTCTTTCCGCAGATCGCGGGATTCGAGGATGGCCTGGAGAAGCTGGGCAAAGGCCACCGTGGTTGGCTCGCCGTTGCCTTCCTCTTCGGCCTCGTCATGTTCGGCTCCTATGTCGCGCTGTTCAGGGGCATCGTCGGTGAGCGGGTGCGGCTCACCTGGGGCGAGAGCTATGAGATCACGATGGCGGGGCTGGCGGCGACCCGGCTGTTCTCGGCCGGCGGCGCCGGCGGCATCGTGCTCACCTACTGGGCCCTGCGCAAGGCCTGCATGCCGCGCAAGGAGACCGCCGCGAGGATGTTCGCCTTCCTCGTTCTTCTCTATTCGGTCTACATGGTCACCCTGGTCGTCAACGGGGTGCTGCTGCGAGCCGGCGTCTTCTCAGGCCCTGCGCCGGCGGGACTGACGGTCGTGCCGGCTACGTTCGCCGGGGGCGTGATCCTCATCTTCCTGCTCGTGGCGCTCGTCCCGGGTGACCTCGAGCGCCGCTTCTCCTCGGCTTCGCAGGAGAAGCGCTGGGGACGGATGGCGCGCCGCCTGGCGACGGTGCCGTCGACGGCCGCGGTCGGGATCCGCGAGGCGATCGCGTTCGTGCGCGAGCCGTCGCAGGGCGGGATCGCGATCGCGGGTGCGATCGGCTTCTGGGCGGCGCAGATCGGCATCCTCTGGGCGGCCTTTCACGCCTTCGACGCCGAGGTGCCGCTGGCGGTGGTCGTGCAGGGGTTCTTCGTCGGCATGTTCGCCAACCTGCTCCCGCTGCCGGGCGGGGTCGGCGGGGTCGACGCGGGCATGATCGGCGCCTTCGCCCTGTTCGATCTCGGGCTCGGGGGCGGCACGATCTTCGCCGCGGTGCTCACCTACCGGCTGATCGCCTTCTGGCTGCCGCTGATCCCGGGGGTGATCGCGTTCTTTCAGCTGCGCCGTACCGTGCAGCGCTGGGACCAGGAACGGCCACGTCGCCTGGTCGCCGCTGCCGCGTCCGAGCCGGTCGCGGGCACCGCCATTACTTCAGAAAGTAAAGTATGATTGACTCAGCAACTACTCCGATGAGCAACGACAAGCACGAGAACCTGATCATCCTCGGCGGCGGGCCCGCCGGCTATACCGCTGCCCTCTATGCCGCCCGCGCCAACCTCAACCCGCTGGTGATCGAGGGCTTTCAGTGGGGCGGTCAGCTTCAGAACACGACCGACGTCGAGAA
>DAIRGH010000175.1:0-3332 GCA_036794585.1 Solirubrobacterales bacterium
CCATCGCCTCCTCCTGGTCGTGGGTGACGAAGATCGTCGTCACGTGGACCTCGTCGTGGAGGTGGCGCAGCCAGGTGCGCAGCTCGGCCCGCACGCGCGCGTCGAGCGCCCCGAACGGTTCGTCGAGCAACAGCACCCGCGGCTCGACCGCGAGCGCCCGGGCGAGCGCCATCCGCTGGCGTTGGCCACCGGAGAGCTGTGACGGATAGCGGTCGATGAGGCCCTCGAGCTGGACGAGGCGCAGTAGCTCGTGGACGCGATCGTTGATCTCATCCTTCGGACGCTTGCGGATCTGCATGCCGAAGGCGACGTTGTTGCCAACGGTCATGTGCTTGAACGCGGCGTAGTGCTGAAAGCAGAAGCCGACATTGCGGTTCTGGACCGCGACGTGGGTCATGTCCTGATCGTTGATGACCACCTCGCCCGAATCGGGCTCCTCGAGGCCGGCGATCACCCGCAGCAGGGTCGACTTGCCGCTGCCGCTCGGCCCGAGCAGGGCCGTAAGCGAGCCGTCGCGCACCTCCATCGATACGTCGTCCAGGGCGACGAAGTCGCCGAAGCGCTTGGTCGCGTTCTTCACCGTGATGCCCATCTCAGAGTTCCTTTCCGGTTGCCAAGGCCGCGGCATCACCGACGGCAATCGCCGTCGGTGGCTTCGCGGGTCCATCACGTCGTTGGATCAGATTCATCGCCAGCAAGACGGCCAGTGCGATCACCGCGAGGACCAGGGCGGCCGCGTAGGCGCCGGCGACGTTGAAGTGCTCGTACTGGTTCTCGACCAGCAGGGTCGCGGTCTCGGTCTTCCCCTCGATCTTGCCCGAGACGACGGCAACGGCACCGAACTCGCCGATGCACCGTGCGGTCGCGAGGACGACGCCATAGGTCACGCCCCAGCGGATCGCCGGCAGGGTGATCCGCCAAAAGGTCTGCCAGCCGTTCGCGCCCAGAGTGGCGGCCGCCTGCTCCTGGTCGTCGCCGATCTCCTGCAGCACGGGCGCCACCTCGCGGACCACGAACGGCAGCGAGACGAAGATCGTCGCGAGCACCATCCCCGGGACCGAGAAGATCACCCGTATCCCGTGCTCTAAGAGCCAGGGGCCGAACCAGCCGTCGACGCTGCCGTAGACGAGCACCAGCGAGAGCCCGATCACGACCGGTGAGACCGCGAACGGCAGGTCGATCAACCCGTTGAGGATCGCCTTGCCGCGGAACTTGTGACGCACCAGGACGATGGCACAGGCGATGCCGAAGACCGTGTTCAGCGGCACGGCGATCGCCGCGATCAGCACCGTCAGATAGAAGGCGTGCTGGGCCTCGGGCGTCGTGACCGACTCCCAGGCGTGCGCGATTCCCTCGTCGAACGCCTTGAAGAAGATCAGGATCACCGGGATCAGCAGCAGCGCGAACAGGTAGCCGAGGGCGATCCCGCGCAGCCCGTACTTCGCGAGCTTGCCCTTGCCGGAGCCCCGCCCCGGCCCGACCGAGATCGTCGCCGCGTCAGCCGGCATGGCGCAGACTCCTCCGGGAGAAGAACCCGATCACGATCAGGATCACGAGCGCGACCGCCAGCAACACGACCGAAACCGCAGCCGCGGTCACCTCGCGGTCGCTCTGGATCTGGCTGAAGATGAAGACCGATGCGACCTCGGTCTTGAACGGGATGTTGCCCGAGATCAGGACGAGCGATCCGAACTCCCCGATCGAGCGCGCGAACGCGAGCGCGACGCCCGACAGGATTGCGGGTGTCAGGTTCGGCAGGATGATCCGGCGAAAGACCTTGAGCGGGCCCGCGCCGAGCGACGCGGCCGCCTCCTCCATGTCGCGGTCGAGCTCGATCAGCACCGGCTGGACCGAGCGGATCACGAATGGGAGGGTGACGAAGAGCAGGGCCATCACCACGCCGATGCGCGTGAAGGCGACCCCCGAGAGGCCGAGCACGCCGTTGTCGCCGTAGAGCGCGATCAGCGTGATCCCGGCGACGATCGTCGGCAGCGCGAACGGCAGGTCGATCAGCGAGTTGATGACCCGCTTGCCGGGGAACTCGTCGCGGACGAGCACCCAGGCGATGATCGTTCCCGCGACCGCGTTGATCGCCACCACGATCGCCGACGCGCCCAGGGTCAGCTTCAGCGCCGCGATCGCCTGTGGGCTGGTGACGTCGTCCCAGAACGACGCCAGGCCGCCCTCGAACGACTTGGCGACGACGGCCGCGAGCGGGATCAGCACGATCAGGCTCAGGTACGTGACGACGAGGCCCCGGGTGAGCCCGGGGCCGCCGAGGCCGAGCCTCAGGCCCGGCCTCGACGGTGCTTCCGCAGTTGCGACGGCCCCTTGACTCACTCCGTCGCGACCCCCAGGTTCGTCTCGATCTCGGCGATCGAGCCGTTCTCCGGATCGAAGAACTCGGTCGTCACGTCCTCCCAGCCGCCCAGATCCTCAATCGTGAAGAGGTCGGGCGGAGTCGGGAACTTGTCGGCATTGGCCTCGAGCACCGACTCGACCACCGGCCGGTAGCCGGCGTCGGCCCAGAGCTGCTGAGCCTCCTCGGTGTACTGGTAGTCGACGAACGTCTGCGCCGCCTCGTCAGCCTCCGTGGTCACAGCGATCGGCGTCTCGATCAGGATCGTGCTGTCCGGGATGACGTACTCAATGTCCTCGCCGGCCTCCTGGGCCGCGATCGCCTCGTTCTCGTACGCGAGCAGCACGTCGCCCTTGCCGCCGAGGAACGTCCCCAGCGAGTCGCGGGCGCTCTCGTCCTGGACCGGGACGTTGTTGAGCAGGTCCTCGATGTACTGCAGGCCCTCTTCTTCGGAGGCGCCCTCGGTCAGGACCTTGGTGCCGTACGCGGCCATCAGGTTCCAGCGCGCGCCGCCCGAGGTGAACGGGTTCGGCGTCAGCACTTCGACGTCGCCGGTGATCAGGTCGTCCCAGTCCTCCACGCCCGCCGGGTTGCCGGGCCGGGTGACGAACACGACGACCGAGTCCTCGACGATGCCGTTGTACTCGTTCTGGTTCCAGTCCTCGGCGACCATGCCGGCGTCGACCAGACGCTGGATGTCGGGATCGAGCGAGAAGTGGACGACGTCGGCCGGCTGGCCGGCCTCGACCGCCCGCGACTGGTCGCCCGAGGAGCCGAACGAGTTCGAGAACTCGACGCCCTCGCCCTCCGGGGTCGCGGCAAAGCCGGGCTCGAGATCGCCGGTGTACGCCTCCTCGGGAGTCGAGTATGCGACGACGTCGACCGAGCCGCCGCCCCCGCCGGAGGAGCCGTCAGAGGTGCCGCCGCAGGCGGCGATGCCGACCGCGAGCGCGGCGCTCAGCGCGCCGGCGGC
>DAIRGH010000084.1:0-13257 GCA_036794585.1 Solirubrobacterales bacterium
ACATGAAAGCCCCCTTCGGTCCTGCCTCGCGGCCCTGGGAGCGCGGCGGGGCCGAGACGGGGCGGCGGACTGCGCGCATAGACTCTCCGAGCTGATGGCGTCGGTGCAGGGGACCTTCCGCTACAACGGCCAGCGGATCGCGTTCGCCGACCACGGCGAGGGCGAGCGGACGCTGGTCCTCGTCCACGGCCTGCTGATGAACAGGCATATGTACGACCAGCTCGCGCCCGAGATGGCGTCGCGCGGGATCCGCGTCATCACCGTCGACCTCCTCGGCCACGGCAACTCCGACATGCCCGTCGACATGCGCGCATACAGCATGACCGCCTTCGCCGACCAGGTCGCGGCGCTGATCGACCACCTGAAGGTCGACCGCCCGGTCGTCGGCGGCACCTCGCTGGGGGCAAACGTCGCGCTCGAGCTGGGCGCTCGGCATCCGCGGGCGGCGCGCGGGCTGTTCATCGAGATGCCGGTGCTCGACAACGCGCTGGTCGCCGCTGGGGTGATCTTCCTGCCGATGCTGATCGCGTTGCGGGTCGCAAAGCTGCCGCTCAGCGCGCTCGCCTCGCTCACCAACCGGATCCCGCGCAGCTACTACCTGATCGACATCCTGCTCGACTGGACGCGCCGGCCGCCGGAGTCCTCGCGCGCCGTGCTCGAGGGCATTCTGTTCGGGCGCGCCGCGCCGCCCCGCGAGGAGCGCCAGCTGATCGGCGTCCCCGCGTTGGTGATCGGCCACCCGGCCGACCCCCTGCACCCCTTCTCGGACTCCGACATGCTGGTCGAGGAGCTGCCGCGCGCCCGCCTGGTCAACGCCGAGTCGATCTTCGAGTGGCGGATCAGTCCTGGGCGCCTCGACGACGAGCTCGCCGAGTTCGTCACCGAGGTCTACGCCGAGGAAACGGCGCCCGCGGCAGCTTGAGAGTGCGCTGAAGCTTCTCCGCTAGCCTCACCCGCCGCATGGCCACCAAGGAAGAACGCGAACGAAGGCGCCAGGAACGCCTGGAGGCCGAGCGCCGCGAGCTTGCGGCCGCGCGCACGCGCCTGATCTTCGGTTACGTCTCCGCCGGTGGCCTGGCGCTCGCCGTCGTCGTCGGGCTCGTGATCGTGATCCTCAGCGGCGGCGGAGACGAGGTCTTGGGCGAGGACCTCCCCGAGGCGGCCCACGTGCAGATCAGAACGGGCAGCCTGCACGACTACGAGCTCGACGACCGCACCGGTACCGCGCCGCCGGCGCTCGAGCAGGGGGATCTGGAGACCGCGGCTGAGGAAGCCGGCTGCGACCTGCAGCTCGACCTCTCCGACGAGGGCGCGACCCACATCGAGAACGAAGAGGACGCTCCCGACTACGAGACCAACCCGCCCACCTCCGGCAACCACTGGCCCGATCCGCTCGCCGACGGCGCCTACGCCGAGTTTCCGGATCCGATCTACACGGTGCACTCGCTCGAGCACGGGCGGATCGAGATCCAGTACTCGCCCGACCTCAGCAGGAAGGAACAGCTCGAGCTCAAGGGCCTGTTCGACGAAAGCCCCGAGGGGGTGCTGTTCTTCCCGAACCCCGACATGCCCTACGAGGTCGCCGCCACCGCCTGGACTCAGCTGATCGGCTGCGACAAGTACGAGGGCCGCGCGACGATCGATGCGATCCGCGACTTCCGCGACATCTACCGCGGCCAGGGACCTGAAGGCCAGATCCCGATCCTCGTCCCGAACTAGCCGGCGAAAGCCCTGCAAATCTGGGACCCTGGGTCAGGGGTCACGCCTAAAAGCGCGAAACGATGCGTATGGAGACGTGTTCCGTGAAGGCAGTGCCACCAAAGATCAAGACGATCTTCATGCTCGCGCTCGCGGCGGCCTTCGCGTGGGTGGCGGCGCCGGCGCTCTCGACGCATCGCTACATGCCCGCCGCCGTGGACTTCGAGCAGAAGCTGCCTTCCGTCGCGGTGGAGAGGGCGACATCGGGCCGTGTGAGCTTCCGCTCGCCCGTGGTGGTCGCGCCGCAGCGCTTCGACCTCGTCGGGCTTGCAGGTGAGATGCGCCCGGTGAAGATCCGCGCGCGCGACGAGGGCGGCGCGTGGAGCGAATGGATCGAAGCCGAGGACGGCAGCCCCGTCTACTTCGGCGGCGCCGACGAGCTCCAGCTGCGAGCCCGCGGCTGGCGGCCGCGGGGAAGGCTTCACTACGTCAACGTCTCGGGCACCACGAGCGAGGCCGGCGGCCTGCTGACCGGCGTCCGCGAGACGATCAACTCCGGCTTCATCGCGGTCGCCGGCGCGGTCTCGCCCGCGAGCGCCGAGGCGCTGCCGACCCGGCCGCCGATCATCACCCGCGCGGCGTGGGGCGCGACCGCGGAGAAGGGCGGCTGTCCGCCGCGGACCTCGCGCAGCCTCGGCGAAGTGAAGGCGGCGACCGTCCACCACACCGTGACCGCGAACGCCTACGCCGAGGAGGAGGCGGCATCGATCGTGCTCGGGATCTGTCGCTATCACCGCAACGGCAACGGCTGGAACGACATCGGCTACAACGCCCTCGTCGACGACTACGGCAACGTCTACGCGGGGCGCGCCGGCGGACTGCGCAAGCCGGTGATCGGCGCCCAGGCGCAGGGCTTCAACGCCCAGACCACCGGGACGGCGACGATCGGCACCCACACCCAGACTCCGATCACGCCGGAGACGCGCACCGCGCTCGTCGACTACCTCGCCTGGAAGCTCGCCATCCACGGCCTCACCGCAACCGGCAAGACGACGATGATCTCCGCCGGCGGCTCGGCGAGCCGCTACCCCGCCGGGCGCAAGGTGCGCACCAACAAGATCATCGGCCACGGCACCGTGGGGCTGACCGCGTGTCCGGGCGAGGCGCTCGAGGCCGAGCTGCCGAAGCTGCGCCGGCTCGTCCAGCAGCGGATCGAGGAGGGCGGCGGCGTCGCGACCGAGCCGCCTCCCGAGGACGATGGCGGCGTCCTCCCCCCACCGGTCCCGAAGTAGCGACTCAGGCCCGGTAGGCGGGAAAGAACCCACCCGGCTCGGCGGCACCGGGCGCCAGGCGGCGGTACTCGTCGCGATCGGCGAGCACCTCGTGGGTGACGAACGGCAGCTCGGCGTTGGCGAAGCCGCGCTTGAACGCCTCCAGGCCGTCGCCGGCCTTCACCCCGCCGCCCAGGTTGAGGGCCAGGCCGAGCTCGTCGGCGAGGTCGAGCATCGACGCGACCACGTTCTTGAACGGTGACGCCTCGCGGGCGGCATCCGCGGTGGCGCCGAGGTAGTAATGCAGGATCGAGTCGCTGATCCCGGCGATCGCCGCCGCGCCGACCTCGCCCTCGCGTCGGGCGGCGACCAGCCAGCTGCGCTCGAACGAGAGCACCGCGTCGAAGTACTCGCGGGCGAAGAAGTAGCGCTCGGCCGCCCGGGCCCGAGTCATCGTCTGCTCGTACGCGGCCGCGAAGGCATCGCGGTCGGCGGCGGCGGTCTCCGGCCCGGGAATCGCCTCGACCGTCCACCCATCGCGCTCGTTCGCGCGGATCTGCTCGCCCAGACGGGGGCGCAGCTCGCGCGGCTTCGCCGGGTCGTGAACCAGCACCCGCGAGCGCTCGACGCCGCCCGCCAGCCACGGCTCCGCGCCCAGGCGCTCGCGGGCGAAGATGCTGACCAACCCCGTCGCCGACCAGTCGACCTGGTCGGGGTCGGCGGGCTCGCCGTCGCCGTCGACGGACCCCCCGGGGTAGCCGTAGGGCGAGATCGCGTCGGCCAGCTTCGATCCCTCGAGCTCACGCACGATCAGCGGCACCAGCGCCGTTCGCCGCTCCGAGACGAGGCGCAGGGTGTGCGTGGTCCCCTCGGCGTCGAGGAACGGCCGCGAGCGAAACAGGTCGTCGCTGCGGGCGGCCGAACCGCCGTCGGCGATCAGCTCGGCTTGGGTTCGATCTCCCAACCGGTGAAGTCCTCCGGCAGCAGGCCCCAGACCTGGTTGTCGATGCGCTCCTCGCCGCGCCTGATCGCCCTGCGCATCACGCCCTCACGCTGAAATCCCAGGAACGTGACCACCCGCTGGGCCGCCTCGTTGGTGGCGGGGATCTCGGCGTGGACCCGGTGCGCGCCATGGCGCTCGAACGCCTCGATGCACGCCTGGCGCTCGGCCTCGCGCGCCACCCCCTTGCCCCACGCCGACGGCTCGCCGACGAGCACCGCGAGCTCGGGACCGAGCTCGCGCTCGAGGCCGAAGAGCGCGACGAATCCCACCGCGTCGTCGGCGCCGTCGATCGTGATCGCCCACTTGCGGTCGCGGCTGGTGTCGATCGCGCGCTCGACCCACCCACGTGCATCCTCGAGCTCGAACGAGTCGCGGCTGCCGACCAGGTCGGCGGTGACCCGCTCGTCGTTGAACCAGCGGTGAACGGCCTCGGCGTCGTCGGGGCGAAAGTCGCGCAGCGTGACCTCGGCCTTGGCACTCACCGCGGACAAGCTACCCATGTGAGGCGGAGCGAAGCGAAGCCGAGGCGCGCCGCGCCGATCGCGGAGCCCGTGAGGGCGAAGCGGAGGTGCGCCGCAGTTGAGGCGCCTTATGTTGAGGCGCCTTCATCCGTACAGGCCATGGCCGGTGACGAGCAGGCGCACCGTGCGGACGAGGATCCGCAGATCGAGGCCGAGCGAGCGATGCTCGACGTACCAGACATCGAGCTCGATCCGCTCCTCCCAGGGGATCCCGGCGCGGCCGTTCACCTGCGCCCAACCCGTGAGCCCGGGCTTCACCTCGAGCCGGCGGCGCTGGTGGGGCGTGTAGTCGTCGACCTGGGCGCGCAGCGTCGGTCGCGGCCCGACGATCGCCATCTCGCCCCCGATCACGTTGAGCAGGTTCGGCAGCTCGTCGAGCGAGAGCCGGCGCAGCCCCCGGCCGACCCGGGTGACGCGCGGATCGCCCGGCAGCACCGGCGTGCCGACGCCGACTGGGTCGTTGCCCGGGTGCATCGTGCGCAACTTGAAGAGGTCGAACTCGACGCCCTCGCGCCCGACCCTTCGCGCGCGGTAGAGCACCGGGCCGCGCGAGTCGAGCTTGATCGCGATCGCCGCGATCAGCAGTAGCGGCGAGGAGATCAGCAGCCCCAGGGCCCCGAGCGCGAGGTCGGCGATTCGCGGCACTACCGCGTCCCCTCCGCCTTCTCCCAGGTCACCGGTACGCCGCCGCGCAGGAAGTCCCAGAGCCCCGCGGCGCTGGCTGCGAGCGTCGCCACGTAGTAACGGGCGATCCGAAAAGGTCGCAGCGGGACGACTGGCGCGAGTGCGGCGGCGGCGAGCACCGCCAGCTGAACGCCCAGCGTGACGGCGTACACGAGCCCCTCGCCGAGCAAAGCCACGTTCGCCGCCAGCGCGACCAGGTGAAGCAGCGGCGACGCGTAGCGGAGCAGGCGGTGCGAGACGATCTGAAGCGCGTACAGCGGCCCGTAGCCGCGCGGCGAGAGCATCCCCCCGGTCAGCATCGTCCCCCAGGCGCCGGCCATCATCCGCCGCTTGCGCCCGAACTCGTCGCCGATCGTCGCCGCCATCCGCTCGCGCGCTCGCGCCAGCGGCTCGTAGACCGCGCGCCTGCCGTCCTTGGTGATCCGGAACGGGAAGGTGATGTCCTGGCCGCGCTCGGAGGGCAGGAACAGGTAGGCGTCGCGCCTCACGGCGTTGATCGCGCCGTTGCCGCCGGTCACCCCGGCAAGCCGGGATTCGAGCTCGCGCACCGCCATCTCATAGCGCCAGTAGATGCCCTCCTGGTTGTCGCCGGCGGCGGCGTCGAAGCTGACCTGGCCGCAGACGTAGCCGACCCGCGGGTCGTCGAAGCGCGCCACCAGTCGCCGCAGCGCCTCGCGGTCCCAGAGGCTGTTGGCGTCCGAGAACGCGAGCACGTCGCCTCGCGCCAGCTCGACCGCCGCGTTGAGCGCCTTCACCTTGCCGCCGCGGTCGAGCTCGAGCACCACGTCGGCGCCCGCGCCGCGCGCAAGCTGCGCGGTGGCGTCGGTCGAGCCGTCCGAGACCACGATCAGCTCCAGCCGCTCGCGCGGATAGTCGAGCTCGAGCGCGTTTGCGAGCTTGGCCTCGATCACGTCCGCCTCGTCATGGGCGGCGACGATCAGCGAGACCGCCGGCTCCGCAGCGGTGGGCGCCGCCGGCTGCCGGCGCTCGCCGACCGCGGCGGCGAGACCCGCAAGGAGCAGGGGATAGCCGACCTGTGCGTAGACGAGCAGGCCGACCGCAACCCAGAAGATGACCTCGATCGCAACCACCTATCTATCCGAGCAGGTCCCTGTAGAGGGCCAGGTGACGGGCGGCGATCTGATCCCAGGAGTAGACGCCGCGTGCGGCGGTGCCCGCGGCGATCGCGAGCCGGTCGCGCGCGGCCTGGTCGGCCAGCAGGTCGCCGAGCGCGTCACCGAGCTCGTCGACGTCACCGGCGCTGACCATGCGCGCGGCGCCGTGGGCGACGACCTCGGGAAAGCCACCGGCGTCGCTGAGGATTATCGGCTTACCAAACGCAAGCGCCGTGGACAGAACGCCGGACTGCTCGGCGTCGCGGTAGGGAAGCGCGACGACGTCGGCGCGCGCGAAGATCGCCGGGATCTCGCGATCGGCGACGAACCGCGAGACGAATCGCGCCCGGACGCCGATCCGCGCGGCGCGGTCGCGGAGCTCGTCGAGGTCGACACCCAGTGGCCGCCCGATGACCCAGAGCTCCGCCTGGTCCAGCCCGAGCATCGCCTCGATCAGCAGGTCGGTCCCCTTGTAGGGGCGCACGAGTCCGAACGCGAGGACCACCGGTCCCTCGGCGCCGGCCAGCTCGGGCGCAAGCGGCGCCGGATCGGGAAGGCGAGTGAGATAGTCGAAAGCCCCGTGGGGGATCACGTGGACTCGCTCGGCCGGCAGGCCGGCGTCGGCGATCAGGCGCGCGGCGCCATAGTCCGACAGCGCGACGACCGCATCCATCGCATCGAACAGCCGCCGCAGACCGCGGCCGGGTCGCTCGTCCCAGCCCTCCCGGCGCAGCCACCCGTGCGGGGTGAGCAGGCGCGGCCGCGCTGGCGGCAGCAACCGCGAATCGAGCCACGGCACCGTCAGCCACTGGTAGTGGATGACGTCGCCGTCGGCGCCGTCGCGCCGAAAACGCAGCATGTCGCGCAGGTGCTCGAGCGCGCGGGCGGCCGGTCCGGCCTGCGGTGCGCCGTCGCGTCGCAGGCGCCGGTAGAAGGCCTCGCGTACCTCATACCCCTCAGGCTCCGGGACCTCGCCGTGCGCGAACGGGCTCGTCACCAGCTCGACCTGCGTGCCGCCTGCGGCCAGGGCAGCGGCCAGCGCGCGGTCATAAGGCGGCGTGTACGCCGGTGGATCGACGATCTGGACCCGCATCAACGACGATTCTGCTCATGAAGCTGTCCTATTGCGTGGTCAACACCAACGGCCGCGAGGATCTGCTCACCTGCCTCGACGCCATCGCTCGCACCCATCCCGTGGGCCTCGAGGCCGAGGTCCTCGTGCTCGACAACGGCTCCGACGACGGCTCGGTCGAGGCCGCGCACCAATGGGCGCGGGGGGCGGGCGCGTTGGGAGGGGTCACGCGCGTGATCCCCCGCGAGCGTCGCTGCGGCAAGGGCGAGAACGATTCGCTGCTGCTCGCCGAGGCACGCGGCGAGTACTGCCTGCTCCTGAACGAGGACTCCGAACTGCGCCCGGCCGCGACCGCGGCGCTGATCGAGGCGCTCGAGGGCGAGCCGAGCGCCGCCGCGGCGGGGGCATTGCTGCTCGATCCACAGGGACGCCCGCTGCCGTGCGCCTGGCGGCTGCCCGGTCTGAGCGCCTCGGTCGCCAGCGCCCTCTTTCTGCATCGCCTGCTCGTCACCCAGAGCGGAGGAACCCAAACCCGCGAGGTCGGCTGGGTGCAGTCGGCGGCGATGCTGGTCCGGCGCCAGGCGGTGGCGGCCGTCGGCTACCTCGACACCGAGTTCTTCGTCTACTCGGACGAGACCGACCTCTGCAAGCGCCTGCGCGACGCCGGCTGGTCGATCCTCCATGTGCCCGCCGCCCAGTCGGTGCACCACGAGCAGCTCGCCACCGACAAGGCGGCCGAGGCGCGCCGAATCGTCGAGTTTCATCGCGGCCGCGACCTCTACATGCGAAAGCACCACTCGGCGGCCGCGGCGGCGATCGCGCGCGCGCTCAACGCCTGGCCCTACCTACCGCGCGCGCTCGTCGCGCTCGTCTTGCCGGGTCACGATCCGCGGCGCTACCTGCTCCACGCGCGGGCCGCGCTCAACGGAGGCCGGGGAGAGGGGCTGCGCGAGGCCGCCGAGGCGCGCAACAGCACGCTCGAACCAGCGTCGTGAGACTCAGACCCGATCCTCGTCACGCACGGCCTGCTCGTAGACCTCAGGCGCGAAGCCGCCCCGGTCCCGCGCACCGGGCTCGCTTCGCGCTCCGGCGGCGCCGAGCTCGCGCATTCGCGCCCGCACGGCGCCGGGACTCAGCATCGCCCGCAGCGCGCGGCGCTCGGCGCGGGTGACGAAGCCGCAGGCGAGCAGCACCGCCGGCAGGGCAAGCCAGAGCGCGGCGCGAGCCAGGAAGCCGTCGAGCCCATCCGTCGGGAGAAGCAGCTCGCCGCCGGCGACGAGGGCCGCCGTGACGGCGAGCAGCAGCGCCAGGCGACCCCACTCATACGGCACCGGGAACAGCCGCTGGGTCAGCACGTACATGGCCGCCAGGATCACCGCGTAGGAGGCGACGAGCGCGATCCCGGCGCCGACGATCCCCAGCGGCGGGATCAGGATCAAGTTGAGCACGACGTTGACGACCGTGCCCGCAATCGTCGCGGGGAGGTTGAACTCGGTGCGTCCGGTGCGGCCGAGGATCACCACGAGCGCCAGGTAGAGGGAGTAGAGGGCGATCCCGGTCGCCAGCAGCCCCACCGCCTCGTAGGCATCGAAGAACTCCGGCGCCGCGAGCACGTCGACGATCCAGCGCGACAGCAGCCAGAGCCCGGCGACGCCGAAGGCGCAGACGGCGGCAAACCAGGTGAACACCAGGCTGTACGCGCGGCGCGCCTCGTCGTCGTCGGCGATCGAGTAGGCGAGCGGCGGCCAGGCGAGCTGAAAGCCTCGCGCGAGCACATTCATCCCCTGGGCGAACTTGATCGCCAGCGCGTACAGGCCGGCCTCGGCGAGCCCGGCGAGCCTGACGATCAGGATCCGGTCGATGAAGTTGAGCGAGTAGAGGGAGAGCTCTGCGGGCATGGTCGGCAGCCCGAAGCGCACCATCCGCCGCAGCAGCGGCCGGTCGACGCGAAACGACAGCCGGCGCCGCTCTTCCCACAGCCGCCAGAGGGCGAAGATGACGCCGGTGCCGAAGGTGCCGAGCAGGATCCCGGCGGCGCCCTGGTCCTCGACGACGACCAGCCAGACCGTGAACGGGATCGTCACCAGCACGTTGACGACCGTGAGCGTGAAGTAGGCGCGAGCGCGCTCATCCAGGCGCAGCAGCGTGAGCCCGTACTCCCACAGGGTCAGCGTCCACAGCCCCAACACCGCCAGCCGGGCGAGCTCGGCGTCGGGGCGGTCGAGCAGCGCCTCGGAGATCGGCTCGGCGAGCGCGAGGCAGATCAGCGCACCGACGGTCGTCGACCAGAACAGCGCCGCGAATCCCGTCGAGACCACCCGGCGCGGTTCTTCCCCGCCGAGGTAATAGAACCGCAGCAGGGCCTCGATCAGGCCGAAGCGGATCACGATGCTGGCGGCGATAACCGACGCGAGCATCACCTCGGCGGCCCCGTAATCGGCCGGGCTGAGGTAGGCCGTGTAGACGGGCAGCAGGAAGACCGCGATCAGCTTCGAGAGCACGCTCGAGGCCGTGTACGCGGCGCCCGTGGTGGCGAGGCGTCGCAGGTACTCGAACACTTAGCCGGAGATGGTCGCGGAGCGCTCGGGCGGATCGCGGCGCAAGGCGAGGCCGATCGCGAGCAGGGCCCAGGTGGCCGGGTCGGTGGTGAAGCCGGTGTAGCCGAAGCTCGAGATCAGCATGGCGACGAACGCCGCGGCGACCGCGACGCGGGCGAGCGAAGGTGCGACGTTGGCCGTGAAGAGTGTCGCGAGCGCGGTCGCGAGCAGCGCGGCGTAGACCAGCAGCCCGATCGCGCCCTGCTCGGCGGCGACGGTGATCGGCTCGGAGTGCGAGACGGTGGTGCGCGCGGGCTCGATCTGCTCGTAGAAGGCGCGCCCGAACGAGCCCGAGCCCCAGCCCGCGATCGGCCTGTCCTGGGCCAGGTCGATGCCGCCCTCGATCAGGTCGGCGTGACCGCTGTCGATGCTGCGGTAGTCCTCGATGTCGCTGGTCGGGGTGCCGCCGGCGATCAGCAGCGCGACCAGCCCCGCCAGCCCGAGCGCCGCGAATGCGGCGGCGCCGCGGAGGCCCCAGCGCAGCACCGCAACCACACCGAGGCCGGCGAGCAGCGCGGCGAAGCCGGTGATCGAGTAGCTGAAGGCGAGCGCGATCAGGCCGAGCGCGGACACCGCCATCGCCAGCGCCAGGTCGCGCCGCGAGCCGCCCCAGGCGAGACACGCGCCGAGCACCGTCAGCGCCAGGGCCAGGTAGCGGGCGAAGATGTTCGGATCGAAGAAGATCGAGTTGACCCGGAAGTAGACGTGCAGCTCGTTGGAGTCGAAGAGCTCCGGGTTCAGGAACAGATCGCGCGCGAAGTACTGATAGATCGCGACCAGCGCGCAGGCCGCGGCGACGGCGACGATCGCAATCAGCGCCCGGCGCAGGAGCGCGCGGGTCCACTCGACCTCGGCGAGCAGCACGAACAGGATCGAGAACGGAACGAGGAAGAAGCCGATGTTCTCGATCGCGTTCGCGACGTCCTCGGAGTACGCCGCCTGAATCGCGTAGAGGGCAAGCGCCGCTGCCAGCACCCAGCGCAGGCGCGCAGGCCAGGGGTCCGCGGCGTCTTCCGGCGGCCCGGGCCGCGGGTTGAAGGCCGCGGTGATTGCCGCGGCGGCGATCACCAGGTACAGGGGGACCAGCAGGTTCGCGGTCTCGCCGCCGATCTCGACCGGCACGCGCAGCGGCAGGACGGCGACCGCCGCGATCGGAAACGCTTCCGGGTAGCGTCGGAAGGCGACCGTCAGCAGCGCGAGCCCGACGACGACCACGGTGACCGCAACGCCGACCCGCGCCGGGCTATCGAAGAAGTCGACGACCCGGGGCTCGTCCCAGACGTCTCCGAGCACCAGCACCGGTGCGGCAACGAGGGCGATCGCGATCGCGACGTTGCGGGCTCGCCGGTCGCCGAGCACGAGCGCGGCGGCCGCCGCGCCGCAGGCGAGCAGAATCCCAGCCAGCTCGGGCGCCGAGGTGTTCAGCCCGAGCCTCCGAAGTCCGGCAGCAGGGTGATCCGCCGCGGCCAGATCATCACCCGGTCCTCGGAGGGCAGCTCGACGAGCAGCCGGTAGCGGCCCGGCTGGGCATCGCCGCCGGCGTCGGTCGCGCGATCCCACTCATACGTGACCTCGTCGTCCTCGGTCAGCGAGACGTCCTCGTCGAGCGTGCGCACGACGTCCTCGCGGCTGTCGACGATCGCCACCCGGGCGTGGCCGTCGGACTCGCGGACGAAGAACGAAATCCGGGCGTCCTCACCGGTGAGCGTCGCGGGCTGGTGGGTGACCTCGAGCACGAGGTCGGGCGTCCGCGCGCGGACCACGAGCACGCCCGTGATCACAACGGCGACCAGCAGCGTCCAGAACAGCGCCGTGCCGAGCGGCACGCGCCGGATGCGGCTCAACTCGCCCGGTCCTCGCCGGCGATCACGACCACGTCGGCGCCGCCGGCGAGGCGCCGCGACTGGCGGTCCATGGGGGCGACGCGCTCGTCGGCGACGCCCAGCTTCTTGGCCACCTTCTGCGCGGCCGGCTTCTGGCCGTCGGCGTACAGGACCTGCGTCTTGCCGAATCCGGGCTCGGTGCTGGTGACCGCGCCGAGCTCGAAGCCGGCCGACTCGACGTCGGACCCGACCCTCCCCGCCAGACCGCCGACCGAGGTCCCGTTGAGGACCGTGACGGTGACGTCGGCCGGGTTGATCGCGCCTGCGCGCGGGCCGCGCTCGCGCCCCGAATCCTCGAGTAGGTTCTGCGACAGGAAGATCCCGCCGATGCCCAGCACCAGCGCGGCGAACGCGATCCCAACCAGCACTCGCGGGCGGGTCGCCACCGCGACGAAGCGTCGCCAGCGGGGGTGTGGCGCGAGCGCGGCGCGCTCCATCGTCACGCGCTCGAGCGCCGGGCGCTCGTGCGTGACGCGGGTGGCCGCGGTCTGCGGTGTCGCCGGCGTCGTCCCGGGCTCAGGCTCGAGCGTTCCGACGAGCTGCTCCAGCTCGTCCTCCGCGCGATCGAGCAGCGTCTCGCTGGCGGCGAGGTCGGATGCCGGGTGATCGGGCTCGCGCTCCATCCACGAGCGCAGACGGCGAACATCGCGGCGCTGCGACAGGTACAGCGGCAACAGCAGCAGCACGCCGATCAGCGCGGTCAACGAGACGTAGCCGCCAAAATCCTCGAAGAGCTCGGAGACCTCCACGCCGCCCGCCGCCCGCTCAGAACTCGGCGTCGTCGGCGCCGATCACCAGCGCCAGCGGCGCTCCCTTGGCGAGCGCGCGAACCTCGTCGGTCATCGTCACCGCGGTCGTGCCGCCGAGCTCGTCGGCTACCTTCTCGGCGAGCTTGCCGGCTTCCCTCTCGTTCGCGCTCGCCTCTTCCTCGCCCTCGCTGGTGTCGAACATGATCACCGTCTCGGGCAAACCGCTGGCCGCGTCGGTCTCGGCGCCGGCCTTGTAGCCGGCAGGCTTGACGACCTCGTCGGCGACCTTCGACGCCAGCCCCTGGACGCCGGCGATCGGCTCTCCGGTCACGGTGTCCTCCTCCTGGGTGGCGTTCAGAACCGCGACCTCGATCTTCTCTTCCTTCTCGACGCCCTTGCGGTCGGCGCCGCCGGCGTCGTCGTCTCCTCCGATCAGGCCGAAGCCGCTGGTCAGCACCGCCGCCGCGACCACGCCGGCGGCGATCAGGGCGAGGAAGTAGCGGGGGTCGACGGGCATCCGCCGGTCGAGCGCCGCGTAATGAGGAGCAGCCCACTCCCGCACCCCGGACCACCAGCGGCCGATCCTGCCGGGCTCAGAGGGCTCATCCTCGGCGGCCTCGCCGCGGGCCTCGGCGGCCGCCAGCGACGCCTCTGCCGCCTCGTC
>DAIRGH010000019.1:0-35780 GCA_036794585.1 Solirubrobacterales bacterium
CAGGGTGATCGCCTTCGGCGAGACCCGCGCCGCCCTGCCCGCGGACCCAGCCTCGCAGCCGCCGCCGCCGCTGGAGGCGCGGGCTCTAGTCGTGCTCGAGGAGACGCTTCGCCCCGATGCCGCCGAAACGGTCGCCTACATGCGCGAGCAGCAGGTCGACCTGAAGCTGATCTCCGGCGACGCCCGCGAGACGGTCGTCGCAGTCGCCCACGCCGTCGGGATCCCCGCCGGCGCGCACGTGATCGAGGGCCCGCAGCTCCCCAGCGATCGCGGCGGCCTGGCCGACGCAGCCGAGCGGCACACGATCTTCTGCCGGATCACGCCGGAGCAGAAGAAGGAGCTGGTCGGCGCGCTCGGCTCGAGGCGCCGGTTCACCGCGATGATCGGCGACGGGGTCAACGACGTGCCGGCGCTGAAGCAGGCTCGCCTGGCGGTGGCGATGGGCTCGGGCAGCCAGATCACCAAGGGGATCGCCGACATCGTCCTGCTGCGCGACCAGTTCGCGATGCTGCCGCGCGCCGTCGCCGAGGGCCGCCGGATCGCGCGCAACATCCACCGGCTCGGCCGCCTGTACCTGACCAAGTCGGTGTACGCGGCGTTCCTGATCGTGCTTGCGGCGATCTTCGACTTCGCCTTTCCGTTCCTGCCCCGCCAGCTCACGGTCGCGGCCTTCCTGACGATCGGGGTGCCGTCGTTCGTGCTCGCGCTGGCGCCGAGCGAGGGGCCGCTCTACCGCAGCCGGCTGCTCAAGGCGCTCGCCGCCTTCGCGGTGCCGGCCGGCGTCGCGATGGGGATCGCCTCGCTGCTCAGCTTCTTCTCCGTCGACGGCATCTTCGGCGGCACCCTCGAGGAGGGCCGGACCGCTGCGACGACCACCCTGATCGTGCTCGGCCTCTGCTTCATCGTCCTGCTCGAGCGCGGCCCCGGCCGCGAGCACATCACGGTGCAGAGCTACATGCTGGCGCTGGTCGCCGGCCTCGGGGCGGTGTTCGCGGGCATCCTCGCGATCGCCCCGGTTCGCGACTTCTTCGATCTCGTCGTGCTCTCGGGTGGCCAGTGGTTCGTCGCCCTGCTAAGCGTCGCGATCGGGCTCGGCATCGCCGGGGCGGCCTGGCAGCTCCCCTACGTGCAACGGCTCGAGCTGTCCGAGGGCGAGCATCCCGAGGACGAGGGGCCGGCGCCGACCCACACCCCGCGCACCGGCGAGTTCGAGGCGGTTCCGGAGGCGGAGACCAGGAGAATGCCGAGCGCGTGAGCGAGCACCGGCGCACCAAGATCGTCGCCACCGTCGGCCCGGCGACGCGGACGGTCGAGAAGATGATCGAGCTGATCGAGGCCGGCGTCGACGTCTTTCGCTTCAACTTCTCCCACGGCACCCGCGAGGATCACGCCGAGAACGTCGCGTTCGCGCGCGAAGCCGCCGATCGGGCGGGCAAGCAGGTCGGGATCCTCGGCGACCTGCCGGGGCCGAAGATGCGGCTGTGGGACGTCGAGGGCGGGATGGTCGAGCTCGAGGCCGGGCGTGACGTCGAGCTCACCACGGAACAGGTGGTGGGCACTCCCGAGCGGCTCCCGGTCTCGTGGCAGGGCCTGCCCCAGGCGGTGAAGCCGGGAGGCGAGATCTACCTCGCCGACGGCAGGATCCGGCTTCGCGTCACTGACGCGAGCGAGGACGACGTCCGCTGCGAGGTCGAGGTCGGCGGGCCCGTGTCGTCGCATCAGGGGCTCAACCTGCCAGGCGCCGAGGTGGAACTACCGGCCGCCGGGCGCGAGGACCTCGAATGGGTCGACTTCGCGATCGAGCAGGGGATCGACCTGCTGGCGATCTCGTTCGTGCGCCGCGCCGAGGACATCACGCCGGTCGAGCGCCGCGTGCGGGCCGGCGGCGCCGACATCCCGGTGATCGCGAAGATCGAGAAGCCCGAGGCCGCCGAGCGCGCCGAGGAGATCGTCAAGGCGGTGACCGCCGGGGTGATGATCGCCCGCGGCGATCTCGGCATCGAGCTGCCGATCGAGCAGGTTCCCGCGGTCCAGCGCCGGCTGCTCGCACTCGCGGGCCGCTACTCGATCCCGACGATCACCGCGACCCAGATGCTCGCCTCGATGGTCGCCTCGCCACGACCGACCCGGGCCGAGGTCTCCGACGTCGCCAACGCGATCTTCCAGGGCACCGACGCGGTGATGCTCTCGGAGGAGACGGCCGTCGGCCAGCACCCGGTCGAGGCGGTCCGCGTAATGGACCGGATCGCGCGCGAGACCGAGCCCGACCTGCCCTACGGCGACTGGGTGTTCAACCGGGTCGAGAGCGATCCCGCCGACGTCGCCAGCTCGGTCGCGCGCGCCGCCGTCGGCTCGACCTACACGCTCGGGCTGAAGGCTCTCGTCGTACCCACGCGCAGCGGCCGCACGGCGCGACTCGTCTCGGCGCACCGTCCGCGGGTCCCCGTGCTCGCCGTCTCGCCGCGCCCCGACACGATCCGCAGGCTGAACCTGCTGTTCGGCGTCCGCTGCGAGATCGCCGAGGAGTGGAGCAGCCTCACCGCGCTGCTCGACGATTGCGCCAGGCTGGCGAAGCAGAGCGGCGTCGCCGCGTCCGGCGAGCTGATCGGGATCACCGCCGGGCTGCCCCAGCAGGAGCTGGGGACGAACCTGTTCGAGGTCCACCGGGTCCCGTGACCCTCGCGTTCAGGGCCACGGCGCCGCTGGCGCTGATGGCGCTGATCTTCGTCCTCTCGGCGCAGGAGGACGCGCCGGGCGGCCCGTCCAACCTCGCCAGCGTGGTCGGGCACTTCACCGAGTACGCCCTGCTCAGCGTCCTCTGGATCTGGGCGCTGGCGCCGGAGCTCGGGCGCAGAGCGCTGCCGGTGGCGGCGGCGATCGCGTTCGTCTATGCGCTCTCTGACGAGTTTCACCAGAGCTTCGTCGAGGGTCGCGACGCGGATCCTCTCGACCTCCTGGTCGACGCGTGCGGGATCGCGGCGGCGCTGGTGCTCGTCCGAGCCCGTGCCTTCAGCCGATGAGGTTGTCGATCGTCAGCACGATGAACAGGCCGATGACGATCTCGTTCACGATCCACGAGTTGTTGTTCATCCAGTCGCGGACCTTCGGCAGGAGCGCCTGCCCCCGTTCGCGGAGAGCGACGATCGTCAACGCCGGCAATGCCAGCAGTAGGAGGGTCAGCGCCAAAAACGGCAGGTAATGCCAGAGCGGATCGCCCTGGCTGCTCAGGAACGTGCCGACGGCGACGGAGGTGACGATGTCGGTCGGAAACACGCCCAGCAGCAGAAAGCCGAGCTTGAAGGAGAACCCGGGAGTCGCCTCCTGAAGCTTCCCCATCCACTTCGGAGGTTCGGACTCCTCGCGTTTCAGATACGTCCTCAACGCCGCGAAGAGGAGCAGCACCAAGACGACCACATAGAGACCCTCCCTGGACGCCCCCTCCTCGGCCGCGCCGTCGCTCACGTAATACGCAATGGCAACGATGATGCTGATCGAGAGCGACGCGCCGGCCACATAGGCGACCGAGTTCTGCCGCCATCGCTCCGTCGTCGCGAGGAAGATCGCGCTGAGGATCTGCGGCCCCGCGATCATCACGATGGCCAGCGGCAGGATCTTGGCGATGTTCATTTGGCAGGCATCTACGGTTGCGCCTGATGCGAACCTATCGTGGCGGGACAATAGGCGCGTGAGCGAGACCGCCTACGGCGCGGCAATCTCATGGGAGCCGACCAAGCCGCGGCTGGACCTCTTTCGCCTTGCCCTCGCGTGGCTGATCTCGGCGGCCTCGGTCTACCTCGCCGCCGCGCTCGTGCCCGGGGTCGACATCGACCGTCCGGGCGCCGCCTTCCTCGTCGCTGCCGCGATCGCGGTCGTTAATGCCCTCGTACCGCCGCTGATCGCCGCATTGCGGCTCCCGCTGACGCTGGTCGCCGGCTTCGTCCTGGTCCTGCTCGCCGACGGCGCGGCGCTCGTCGCCGCCGACGAACTCTTTCCCGACTGGTTCACGGTCGACTCGTTCGGCGACGCGCTGCTCGCCTCGCTGGTAATGGCCGCCGTCTCGATCGTGATTCAGGTACTCACGGGCACCAACGATGACGACGAGTTCACGCTGCGGGTGGTCAAGCGGATCGCCCGGCGCCAGGGCGGCGGCGCCCGCAGCGACGAGCCCGGAATCCTCTTCCTCGAGATCGACGGGCTCGCCCTCCCGATCCTGCGCGACGCGATGCGCGACGGCAGCGCCCCCAACCTCGGTCGCTGGGTCGCCGAGGACGGCTACGTCTTGAGCGAGTGGGAGCCCGACCTCTCCTCCCAGACGGGAGCGAGCCAGGCCGGCATCCTGCTCGGGTCGAACGAGGACATTCCCGCCTTTCGCTGGGTCGACAAGCCGAGCGGCCGGCTGATGACCTGCTCGGCGCCCGAGGATTGCGCTGAGATCGAGCGCCGGCTCGCCTCGGGTGTCGGACTGCTCACCAACGGAGGGGCCAGCCGCGGCAACCTGCTCTCGGGCGAGGCCGACGAGGTGATCCTGACCGTGAGCAGGATCGAGGCGGAAAAGCGGGCGAACCCCGGCTACCGCGCGTTCCTCGCCAACGGCTTCAACGTGACCAGGTCGCTGGCGCTGTTCGCGTGGGAGGTGGCGCTGGAGTGGACGGCCGCGATCCGCGCGATCCGCCGCGACGTGCGTCCGCGCGGTCACCGCGGCGGCGCCTACCCCTTCATTCGCGGAGCCATGTGCGTGGTCGTCCGCGACCTGATCGTCTTCGGCGTGCTCACCGACATGATGCACGGCCGTCCCGCGGTCTACGCGACCTTCTCCAGCTACGACGAGGTCGCCCACCACTCCGGGCTGCAGCGCGTCGACACGATGGAGGCCCTGCGCAAGCTCGACCAGCAGATCGGGCGGATCGAGCGCGCGAGGCGCTACGCGGCGCGGCCCTACGAGATCGTCGTCCTGTCAGACCACGGCCAGACGCAGGGCGCCACCTTCAAGCAGCGCAACGGCTACGGCCTCGACGACCTCGTCGAGCGCTCGCTGTCAGACGGGAAGGTCGCCCAGTTCGCCGGCGGCGACGAGCAGTCGGCGATGGTGGGCCATGCGCTCGGCGAGGCGACCGGACGCGACCGAAAAGCCTCGAAGAGCGACGTCTCGGACCGGCGGGCCGTGGTGCTCGGCTCGGGCAATCTCGGCCTCGTCTACCTGATGGAGGCCGACAGGCGGTTGACGATGGAGGAGATCGAGGAGCGCCACCCGGGTCTGCTCTCGGCGCTGCGCGATCATCCGCACATCGGCTGGCTGCTGGTGCGGTCCGCCGACCGCGGGCCGCTGGTACTCGGGGGCGGCGGCGCCGAGCACCGGCTCGCCGATGGGGCGATCGTCGGCGACGACCCGCTCGCTGCCTTCTCGGCGACCGCTCCCGCGCACCTGCGGCGCACCGACGGCTTCGACCACGTGGCCGACATCATGATCGGCGCCTTCTACGACCCCGACCTCGACGAGAGCTGCGCCTTCGAGGAGCTGATCTCCTTTCACGGAGGTCTCGGCGGCCCGCAGACGCGGCCGTTCATCCTCCACCCCGAGAACCTGCGGCTGCCCGAGGAACCGCTGGTCGGCGCGGCGGCCGTGCACGAGGTGCTGTCCGGCTGGCGGGCGGAGCTCCTCCGATCGCGGAGCCCGGAGGGCGAAGCGGAGGTGCGCCGCTGTTGAGGCGCCTTATTTGGGCCCGAGGCCCCGAGCCGAGATGATCTTCTCGCGCTCATCGGGCAGGATCGGCCGCTTGACCCAGTAGATGATCGTGCCGACGATCGGCAGCAGCACGATCAGCAGGATCCAGGTCCACTTCGCGCGCCGATCGAGGTCAGGACGGCGACTGAGGTCGACGAGACCGATGATCCAGAGGATGATGGCGACCAGGCCGAAGATCCCGATGCCAAAGCCGAGAAACCAGCCGAGTGCGAGCGGCATCGTCATCCGGTCATCCTCTCACTAGGCCGACGCCGGCGCCACCCCTGGGGCCTCCGGCGGCTCCTCGGCGTCAGCTCGCGCTCGCGCCCGCGCGAGATCGGCTGAGATGTGCACCGCCGCCGCGGTCAGCGGCGCGGCGAGGATCAGGCCGATCGTCCCGAACATGCTGCCGCCGGCAATCGTCACGATCAGGACGGCAAGCGGGTGGATTCCGAGCGCCGTACCGTAGGCGACCGGCTGGACGAGCTGTTGCAGGGCGCCGTTGGCGAGCAGCGCGATCACCGCCATCGCCAGGGCGGCGTCGGCCCCCTGGCTGCCGAGCGCGATCAGGATGGCGAAGATTCCGGCAGTCCACGCCCCGAGGTACGGCACGTAGCCGCCGAGGAAGGTGACGGCAAACAAGGTCCCGGGCACGGCGACGCCGAGGGCCAGTGCTCCCAGTCCGACGATCGTGGCGCTGAACAGCGAGACGATCGTCATCCCGAGGAAGTAGCCCTGCAGCGATCCGGCGGTGCGACTGGTGATCGTCTCGGCGACCGGCGCGGGAACACCCATGTGCCGCCGGACGAAGGCGCCGATGATCGGCGCGTCCTTGAGCAGGAAGAACAGGGCGAGGGCCGTGAACGAAAGAAAGACGGCCAACCCGGCGAGCCTGTCGATCCCCGCCGCGACGCCCGTCAGCAGCGCGTGGAAGCCCGAGCTGACCGAGTTGCTCACGTCCGTCTTCGCGTTCTCGGCCGCGAACGGGTCAACGCCGGCGTCGCGCAGCCATCCTGCGATTTGGTCCGCGGCGCCCTGCAGCTGGCCGGTGATGCTCCCGGCCTCGTTCGTGATCCCGTTGAGGACCATCAGGCCGACCCCGACGCCGGCGACGATCAGCGCGAGAAACACGATCGCGGCGCCCGCCGCCCGCGGCAGGCCGCGCTCGGAGAGCCAATCCACGACCGGCGAGGCGACCGCGGCGATGATCGCGGCGGTGATCACCGGAACGACGATCGTCTCGGTGAGCGCGAGCAGCCAGACGGCTCCGGCGAGAAAGGCGGCGATGCCCACCAGCAGCCATGCGGCGATGCCCGCGTCGCGCAGCCACCCAGGGGCGGCGAAGATCCCGCTCAGCTCGGCCGGATCAAGCTCGACGTACTCCTCGCCGGCCGCCGCCTCGCCGGGCCGGCTGGGCGACCGTCGCAGGCGGGTGCGGATCAGGCGTCTCATCGGCGCCCCCGAGTCAGCTCGGGGCTGAAGCGAGAATACGTGCCTTCTCGGCGGCGAACTCCTCCTCGGTGAGCGCGCCGGAGTCGCGGAGCCCGGCCAGGCGCTCGATGTCGCCCAGCCGTTCGTCACCGCCTGCGGCGATGGCCTGCCCGCCGGCGCTCGCGACGCGGCGCTCGCGCCCCTCGCGCATCCGCTCGGCGAGTCCCTGCGCGATGCCTGCCGGCGACCCGGTCATCACGTGATCGGGGAACTCGCGGATCACCTGGCGGCGCAGCATCTCGGTCCCGAGTACGGCGAAGGCGATCAGCAGCAGCGACGGCACCACCCTGTGCGTGGCGACGACGGGGTCCCACCAGAACAGCAACGCGAGCAAGACCGCGAGCCCCCCGTAGGCGTAGCTCGGCTGGCGCAGGTAAGGCGTGATCGCATGGCGGATCGAGGTCGCGAAGCGGGTCGGGCCGGCGAGCCAGGCGGCGAGCACGATCACGATGCCGTAGGCGACGATCGACTGGCCCGTCTCGAGAATCAGCGACGTGCCGATCTCGAAGGTGGCGCTGACCGCCGCGTCCGACGAGGCCGCCTCGCTGAGTGAGTCGACGACGACGTTGCCGGCCGCACTGCGCGCGAAGAGAACGGCGGCGCCGACGACGATGAAGGAGAAGCCGACGCTGCGCAGCGCCGTGCGGCGGCGATCGCCCGCGAGCCAGATCGCCGCCGCGTAGAGGAGCAGGACGAGGGCGGTCAGGACATAGCCGACGGTCTCCAGCAGGTTGACGCCCTTCTGGGCGGCCTCGAGCTCGTCCGATTGCATCACCTCGATCGAACTCGCCTCGGGCGGCAGCGCCGTGACCAACTTCGACCCGATCCCGAGCTGCGCGGTCACCTGCTCCAGCAGCGACTTGAGGTCGAGCGAGACCACACCGCCCGTGGTGGCGACGAACTCGCCCTCATCCTCGATCAGGGCGATCAGCTTGCTCTGCGCCGCTTCGTTCGCCTCCACCCAGAGCGCCTGGATCCTCGGCTGCTCGAGCGCCTTCAGGGCGACATCGTCGGCGGCACCGCGAAGCGCGCCGGCCGCTGGACCGGCGAGAGGTGCGAGCTCCGGTGGCAGGCGCTCGGCGAGCGCCGCCTCGACATCGACGTTGTCGTAGATCGCGGTGACGATGAAGGTCGAAACCGCGTCCTGGATCTCGGGGTGCTGGATCAGCTCCTCGCTGGTTTCGGTCCAGGTCTCGGTCTCGAGCAGCTGGCGCTTGGCCCAGAGGGCGAACACCGAAGCCACGCCGATGACTGTCGCGAGGACGATGAGGATGATCGGCAGCGCCCGGCGGCCGGTCTTCTCATCCGCGGCGGCCGAGCTCACGCGTCGCTCTTGAGGCGCTCGGCGAAGAACTCCAGCGCCTTGCGGGTCTTCGTCTGTTGCTCGCCGCCGAGGTCGATGCCGCACTCGGTGAGAAAGGCGCGCGTCTCGGCTGCGACCTGGAACGCCTCCGACGGCTCGCACTTGGTCGACAGCTCGATGATCGACGACATATCCGGGTACAGCCAGAGCTCGCCGACGAGCCTGCGGTCGTAGCCGGGCGGCGAGCCCTTCAGCTTGAGCACGAAGATCGGGCCGAGGATCGCGAGCTCGTCGAGGTCGATGTCGGGCGCGGACTGGCCGAGCAGCGTTTTTTGGCGCTTCGAGAAGAGCCCGCTCAACGGCAATCCGCCCCCGACGGCATCGCGCACCCTGGGCTGCTTGAGCGTGCGCTTCATCGTCGCCGAGCAGACGAAGCCGCCTGGCATCGCATCCACCTCGACGTTGAACCCCGGCGCTTCCCGCAACTCCTGGGGGAGGTCGGCGGGAACGACCGGCCTCAGCTTGACCACCGAGTCGTCTCCCTTGCGCTGTACGCGCCGGGCGCGAACGACCACACCCTGCTCGTCGAGCGCGAGATCGGGAGTGTCGAAGAAGAAGACCTGCCGGATCTGAGCGTCGAGCGGGTCCATTCCGAGCGCCGCGGCCGAGCCGCCGCGCTGCTCGTCGCCCACCGTCAGCTTCAACTCAACGCTGTCCGCCTCGCGGATCGTGTCGACCAGTTCGACAAACTGTTGGTCGTCGAGCTGAGGAGCGGCCGCGCGTTGGGTCGCGGTCATCCTTGCGCGAGGGCCTTGCGCTTCAGCTCGTCGAACTCGGGCTGAGTGATCGCGCCGCTGTCGAGGAGCTGCTTGGCCTTCGCGATCTCGGCGGCGGCACCTCCGCCGCCTGCGGTCTCCCGCACGTAGTCGTCGAACTGCGACTGAGCCGCCGCCATCTCCTGCGCCTTGCGCTCCGCGATCCCCTTCGCCTGGGTGCCGAGATAGACCAGCACTCCGAGGAAGGGCAGCACGACCGCGAACAGGACCCAGCCCGCCTTCGCCCAGCCGGAGATGTCGTGACGGCGGAAGATGTCGCCGAACACCGTGAACAGGAGCATCAGCCAGATCACGAACCCGAAGAAGACGAGCAGCGAGCCCACGATGTCCAGGAACGGATAGTCAGTCTCAGCAACCAGCATTCAGAGAACCTCCTGCTCTCGAGCTTGCGGCGTGACTCTATCGCCTCGATCGCCGCGATCAGCTCGTCGCGGTTGCCGACCCGCTATTTGAGGATAGTCTTGGCTACGACCCGGGTCTACAAGCGAAGGAGTGCGCATGAACCAATACGAGAGCGAGCGCGGCGCGGGCTGGATCGCGTTCGCGGGGATGTTGATCCTGATCGCCGGCGTGATGAACACGATCGGCGGCATCGCCGCGATCGACGACGCCAACTTCTACGCCGCCGACGCGCACTACCAGTTCGCCGATCTCAACACCTGGGGCTGGATCCTCCTGGCGATCGGGCTGATGCAGCTGTTCGCCGCGTTCTCGATCTGGAACGGCGGCGCCTACGGCCGCTGGATCGGGATCATCAGCTGCTCGCTCAACGCGACGGCACAGTTGTTCTTCCTGCCCGCGTTTCCGTTCTGGTCGCTGGCGATCTTCACCCTGGACCTGCTCGTCATCTACGGCCTGACGGTCTACGGCGGCCGGCCTGAGCCGGCGCGGCCGACCCCGCCGGCCGGGAGCTGATCCCGATGGCGGAGACCACGACCGAGATCGGCCCGGTCGATTACCTGATCGTCGCCTTCCCCGGCAACCGGTTCCGGGGCGAGATCGGCCCGGCGCTCGCCGACTTGGTCGAGGCCGGGACGATCCGGATCATCGACGTCGCCTTCGTCACCAAGGACGAGGACGGCGAGACCGCCGCGGTCGAGCTGATGGAGCTCGACCCGGACGTCCGCGAGGGGCTCGAGGCACTCGGCGCCGAACCCACCGGGTTGTTCAACGAAGAGGACCTGGCCGCGGCCGCGGAGGAGCTCGAGCCGAACTCGTCGGCGGCGCTGCTGGTCTGGGAGAACGTCTGGGCGAGAGATGTGGCCCAGGCGATGCGCGATGCGGGCGGGGTCCTCTACGACTTCGGTCGCATCCCGCACGAGGTCGTGCAAGCCGCGCGTGAGTACGCGCTCGCCAACGCCTGAGCGGAAGGAGATCTGGATGCCATTGATGCGCAGAGGCCCGGGACTGATCGGGACGGCCGCCAGGACGGCGGTGTTCGCGGGCGTCTCGGGCAGGGTCCAGCACCGACAGCAGCAGCGCTGGGCGGCCGAGGAGGCTCCGGCGTACCAGGAGGCGCCGCCGGCAGCGCCTGCGGCGCCGGCTGCGGAGCCCGACTACGCGGCCGAGCTCGAGAAGCTCGCCCAGCTGCGTGACTCGGGCGTGATCACGGCCGAGGACTTCGAGGCCAAGAAGAAGCAGCTGCTCGGCATCTGAGCCGATGACGCCGGACGGTCACGCGCCGCCGGCGGCGGTTTCGGTCGATGGCCGGCACTTCGCGTACGACGCTTCCGTTGACCGGCTCGACGTAGGCGTCGGCGGCTATGTCGTCGTCGACGACCAATCGGGCGGTCGGCTCGGGTACGTGACCAGCATTGAGCTCGCCGCCGGCGAACGGCGGATCGCTCGCGTCGAGGGCGAGGTCCTCGAGGATCCGGACGCGCCCTTCGAGGCCGCGACCCGCGTCGCCGCGGCGGACGAGGTCGTCCGCTGGCTCGAGGCCGTTCGGCCGCCGCGGGCGCTGCTGGACGTCGGCACGCTCACCCGTGCGGCGGGAGTGCCGCTGGCGCTCGACTCGGGCGCATTCGACCGCCATACGTTCCTCTGCGGGCAATCCGGATCCGGCAAGACATACGCGCTCGGGACCATCCTCGAGCGACTGCTCGTGGAGACCTCGCTGCGCATCGTCATCCTCGATCCGAACTCGGACTTCGTCCGCCTCTCGGAGCTGCGCGACGACGTCGAGCGCGACGTGGGCGATCGCTACGCCACCGCGGCCCGCGACGTCGACGTTCGGCATGCGAGCGAAACCGGTGCGAACCGGCTCCATGTCCGCTTCAGGGACTTCGACTCGGAGGAGCGAGCGGCCGTCCTGCGCCTCGACCCCATCGAAGATCGCGACGAGTATGCGGCGCTCACCGAGGCGCTCGAGTCGGTCGACGCGGAATCGCTTCAGTCCGGCACGGTGCGCGAGACGGTCGACCACCTGTGGGAGCAGCCGGAGCCGTTTCACTCCCTGGGAGTGCGGGCGCGAAACCTCGGCGTAGACCGATGGCACGTGTGGTCGGGGGCGGACCCGGAGTCGCTCGGCGACCTCGTCCAACCCGGTGGTCCGCGTTGCATCGTCGTCGATCTCGGCTCGCTCGAGACCCGGGAGGAGCAGACGGTCGCAGCCGAGGCCGTGCTTGCTTCAATGTGGCGCCGCCGAGCCGCCCGGGAGCCGATCCTGATCGTGATCGACGAAGCCCACAACGTCTGCCCCGCCCACGCTGAGGACCAGCTCACCGCACTCGCGACCGAGCACGCAATCCGGATCGCGGGCGAGGGACGCAAGTTCGGCCTGGTCCTGCTCGTCGCCACGCAGCGCCCGCAGAAGTTGCACGAGAACGTCATCTCGCAATGCGACAACCTCGCCCTCATGCGAGTGAACTCCCGTTCGGACCTCGCTCTCCTCTCGGAGACGTTCTCCTTCGTGCCGTCCTCGCTGGTCGCGCTCGCGACGCAGTTTCGCCAGGGCGAGGCCGTGGTGGCCGGCAAGCTCGTGCCCAGCCCGACGCTCGGGCGCTTCGGCCCGCGATGGTCGGCCGAGGGAGGCGCCGACGTGCCGAGCGACTGGGCGTCCGTCAGATAACGGCCTTGAGCGCCACCAACGACGCCCCGAGGACCGTGAAGCCGAGCCCAACGAGCAGGCTCCGGCCCATGGAGAAGCCGGCGAGACGGTTGGCGACGACGGCGTAGGCGCCGAGCACGCCGACGCCGGTCCAGATCGCGGCATCGAACGCGACCTCCAACCGCATCGCGCCGGCCGCTGAGAGGATGAAGTAGACGACCGGCACGAGCGCGGTGAGAAAGCCGGCGGCGACGTTTCTCAGGGCGATCCGCCGTTCGACCGAGGTTGGATGCCGTGCGGCACGGATGGTGCCCCCGATGTAGTCGGCGTAGAGCTCGGCCAGCGCCGTCACGGTCGCCACGCTCACAACCGATGCGATCACCTCGCCGGCGTCGATCGAGGTATCCGACTCGGCGACGATCACGGCGAGGACGATGATCGAGCCGTAGATCGCATGCGCGGCCCGCTCGCCGCGATGCACCTCGCCGGCCGGCTGGTCGAACACGCGAACGCGCCCACGCCGAGAGCGTTCGCGGCCGCGTCGGGCTCCCGTCACGCGAGGACCATTTCATAGAGTCCAATCAAGGCGATGTCCCTGCCGCTCGCGCACGAGACGTGGTTCCTCGACGACCCTGAGAACTACGACTGGTCGTTCCTGAGCGAGGGGGCGACGCTTGCGCTGCTCGGTGCCGCCGTCGCGCTGACCCTGCTCGTCCGGCTGGTCAACCGCTACTGGGACGGAGTCGACATCGGCTGGTTGGCGGCGATGGCCCCCTACATCCCGTTCGCGATTCGCATGCATCTGGCGGTGTCGCTGGTGGGTCTTCTGTCGCTCGGCTACTACCTCTCGCCCGCGATGGATCTGCAGACGGACTTCGCCGGCATCGCGCTGGGCGTGGTGATGGCGCTGGTCGCGATCGCGATGGCGACGGGCTACCGGGCTCGCGCGGCCGCCTGGTTGCTGGTCGCGGCCGGCCCGCTGGGCATGATCGAGTTCGGCGTCGATCCCGTGCTGCAGCGGATCGACCTGCTTGGCCTGGCGGCGTTCATCGTGATCTCGGGACCGGGACGCTGGTCGGCCGACCTCGAGCGCCGCGCAGCATCCGATCGCTTCGAGGCCGACGGCTCGCTGACGGCGCGCAACCTCGAGGCGATGGGAGGCGCGATTTTCGCGCTGCGCGTCGCCGCCGGCGCGGCGCTGATCATCGTCGCCCTCTACGAGAAGCTGATCAACCCGCAGCTCGCGCTCGACTTCCTCGCCGAGCACCCCGACCTCCAGGTCGCGGCGCAGGTCGGCCTGCCCTTGTCGGACCTGGAGTTCGTCCGCGTCGCCGGCTCGATCGAGGTTCTGTTCGGCCTGCTGCTGATCTCCGGCGCGTTGCCGCAGGCGATCGTCGTTTTCGCCGGCATCCCGTTCAACGCGACCCTGTGGTTCTTCGGCATCAACGAGCTCGTCGGTCACCTGCCCATGTACGGCGCGATGCTCGCGATCCTCGTCTTCGGCTCCCACCCGCAGCTGCGCCCGACCACGTACGGGTGGGGTTACTTCAAGGCCCGGCCGGGCTAGGCGTCGGCGAGCCCGAAGTCGCCGAAGGGCTCGTCGCGCTCGCGCACCGCCTGCTTGAACCCGGCCTCGGCGGCGCGACGGGCGAACTCGAAGCCCTCGGGCGTGTGGCGGGCGATGCCGTCGAAGAACGTGCCCAGGACCTGTGTTGCGTAGAGGCCCTGGGCGGCGACGGCCTGGTTGACCAGCAGCTTGTGCATGACGAGCTGGTTGATCGGCAACCCGGCGACGCGCTCGAGCAGCGCCTCGAAGAGGTCATCCAGCTCGGCCGTGGGAGCGGCCTCGCTCGCCAGCCCCCACTCGACGGCGGTGGTGCCGTCGATCGAGTCGCCGGTCAGCAACAGGCGCTTGGCCCTCGCGGCGCCGATCCGGTGCGCCCACAGGGCCGTCGTCGGCACCCCCCAAACGCGCGCCGGCGGATAGCCGATCTTGGCCCGGTCCTCGACCACCAGCAGGTCCGAGCACAGCGCCATGTCGGTGCCACCGGCGACGCAGTAGCCGTGCACCTTGCAGATCACCGGCTTCTCGGACCAGAACAGGCTCATGAACCCGCGCACGTTGCGCGACATCATCTGGTAGTCGACGACGGGGTCCCAGGTGCCTGCGGCGTCGTGGTTCCGGGCAATGACGGCGGGGTGAAGCGGGCTGCCTTCCTGGTCGCTGACTCCGAAGCCGCCCTCGCCCATTCGCTCGGCACTCGCGACCAGGTCGTAGCCCCCGCAGAAGCCCGAGCCGTTGCCAGCCAGCGCGATCACGTGAACCTGGGGGTCGAGGTTCGCCCGCTCGATGCACTCGGCGAGCTCGCGCGGCATCTCGAGCGTGATCCCGTTGCCGCGCTCGGGCCGGTCGAGCGTGACCCGGGCGATCCGGCCGTCGACGTCGTACGTGAGCGTCGTCAGTTCCATCCCGCGGAACCTATCCGCACCGAATACGGGTTGAGCATGTGGGGCAAGGACTTCTCCGGATCGATCGACGGCGCTTCGAGCTCCACCGAGCCTTTCCGCAGTACCGTCGCCAGCACGGCGGTCCCCAGCAGCGCCGCGAGCTCGATCCCGGGGCAGACCTGCGGGCCGCGGCTGAAGTGGTTGAACGACCACTGCTCGTGGGCGTCGCCGTCGATCCAGCGCTCGGGGGCGAAGCGGTCGGCGTAGTCGAAGCGCTCGCGGTCGCGGTGCAGGAACGTGTTGGGGATCAGCAACTGGGTTCCGGCGGGGACCGTCTCGCCCCGCCAGTCGGTCTCGGCGAGCGTCACGCGCGAGAGCATCGTCGTGGTCGGATAGAGGCGCATCGCCTCCTCCAGGCAGGCCCGCAGGTAGGGCAGGTCGCGATCGCGCTGCTCGACCTCGGCGGCGACCTCGGCGCGCTGGCGCGGATGCGCAGCGACCAGCGCCAGCGTCCGCAGCGCGTTCAGCGCCAATGTGTCGCCCGTGGCGAACAGCCAGTGCGGGATCTGGCCCACCGGTGAGGTCTCGCCATCGGCATGCGCCTCGCCGAACAGGCTGACGAGGCTGCTGCCCTCGGCCGCGGCCACGTACTCGACCAGCCGGGCGACGAACCCCGCGTAGCGCTCGGACGTCTTGCCGGGCATCCCGTTTGCCTCCGACATCATCCCCGCGAGCGTCTCGGAGAGCTCCTCGTCGTCGCGGGCCGACTCGCCGAGCACCACGCGGCGCGCGATCCGGCGAAAGGCAAGGCTCCACTGATCCCAGCTCAGCGGCTCGCCTTCCAGTCCGCCGACGAGCGTGAGCGCCTCCTCGCCCGCGACCTCGGTGAAGCGCTCGGCGAACCGGTGCGGCTTGCCGGTGTCGAGCACGGCCTCGTTGAAGTCACGCCGCTTTCGCCACAGCTCGCCGCGCGAGATCGTCACCGCGTCGGGCTGAAACGCGACCATCCCGTCGCGCTTCGGCTTCGGGTCCGGCGCGAATGGATCAGGGGAGCCCTCGAGCGCGCGGTGGACATCGGCCGGCGTCAGCAGCAGCAGCGCGCGGTCGCGAATCACCCGCACCCACACCGGCCCGCCGGCATGACCCCTGCGCATTCCCTCCAGCAGGCCGACCGCCCAGCCGTCGACGTTGGCGCGGGTCGCGGCGGCGACGGCCGGCGGCCGGCGGCGAAAGATCCCCTGAACCCCGTTGGGGACGATGACGAGCGCGTTGAAGCGCGCGTTCTCGATCAGCGACGCCGACTGGATCCGGCTCACGCCAGTTGTCGCCAGGGCGCGAACGCGTTCTCGCACCCGTCGAGCGCGGGCGCGAGCTCGGGATGGTGGCGCAGCAGCACGTCGACCATCGTGCTGCCCTCGACCCAGGCCAGTCCCTCGGGCGTGTAGACGTCGGGCGAGTAATCGTCGGTGAAGAAGCGGTCGGAGCGCAGCCGCCGCGACGCCATCAGGATGAAGATCCGGAAGGCGGTGTCACTGAAGCCGAAGCCCGGCGGCAGCGGCTCGGCGAGCAGCCCGACCTGCAGGTCGACCTTGTCGATGTCCCCGTCGTAGACGTCCTCGATCTCGCGCGCCCACTCGGGGTTGTCGGTGAGCTCGTCGAAGCTCCGCACGCGGTTCTTGCGCAGCTTCTCGCGGAAGTCGTTGTAGCGCGAGACGCCGCGCTCGCGGTCGCGCAGGATGTCGATGGTGCCGAGGTCGACGCGCTCGCCGGTCAGCCGAACGTGGTTGCTGAGCGCCCGCGGGTGGTTCCTCAGGCAGATCGCCCCCGGGTTCGCGACCCCGAACGAGTAGAGGAGGTTCGCCAGCCCGTACTCGTCGATCGTCGCGCGCGTCCCGGCGCCCTGGACCGGCTCGAAGTCGGTCTCGGCGATCAACTCGCCGTTGCGATGGTCGCGAACCTCGTAGTCGTCGGGCAGCAGCGGGTGCAGCCGGTACACCGAGACGAACTCCTCGGTGATCGCGTACGGCGCCGCGTGGTGCGCCTGGCTTGAGCCCACCACCCCGCCGATCATCTCGGTGCCGAGATGGCCGAAGCGCTGGCGCACCCAGCGCGGCAGCACGCCGTACCAGTTGGCGTTCATCGCGCGCTCGAGCACCGGGTTGGCGAGGATCCCCGGCGTCCACTCGACCGTGTGGATCTTCGCCATCAGGGCCGAGTTCACGAGCCGCGCGGTCAGGAAGAGGCGCTCGTCGTCCCAGGTCGGATACGAGCCCTTCAGGTGGTCGCAGATCGAGTTGTGCTCCTTGACGAACAGCGTGTGCAGGAGCGAGAGGCCGATCCAATAGTTGTCGGAGAAGCCGGTGAGGTCGACGCCCTTGAGCTTCGCCGCCTTCTCCTCGGGCAGCCGCCCGTCCTTCATCGCCAGCTTGCCGTCCTCGCCGCTGCGCAGCTCGCGGTTGCGCTCCTCGGTGGAGCCGTAGATCTGCGAGCCGTCCCACCAGTGGGTGACCGTGTTGACGTAGGTCGGCGGCGCCGAACCACCGTTGAGCTTGGTGCGGTCCGGGTGGGTGCGGCGAACTTTCATCACCTCGCCGTCCGGCCACTCGTCGTTTTCGGGAAGCGGCACCTCGATGTGCTCCTTCGGGTTGTTCTCGCCGTGCCCGAACCAGTCGTGGTTCTCGAACTGGATCCAGCAGGCGGCGAGCACGTTGAGGGTCGTCGCCGGCTTGAACGAGTCGCGGTGAAGCAGCCTGGTCGCGACCTCGCGCGGGTTCGGCTCGAGCTGCTGGTCGCGGGTCTCGGGCGGAGTCAGCGTCGGGTCGACGTTGCGCCCGAACCGCGTCCCCACCTTGCCCATGCTCGGATCGTGCGGATCCTGGGCGGATCCGTCGTAGGTGCGGTACTTCGGCAGCTGCTCGAGCGGCACCGCGGGCTCGCCGTCGCGCTCCTCGGTGTCGTAGAGGTTGCTCTGCCGCAGGTCGTCGCGGTGCGCTCGCAGGTTGAGCAGCGCCACCGGCGTCGGCAGGTTCCACCAGTTCGTCGCCCGGTTCACCTGCCGGAAGACGGTCGAGTTGACGCGCGAGAAGGCTCCCTCGATCGTGCCCATCAAGTCCATCGGCCTCTCCTTCCGAGTCGCGCGGTGCGGTGCTCGTGACTCTATTGGTGCACGGCCGCGAGCAGCGCCGCATAGGAGCGGACGAGCAGGGCCCGCTCGCGCGCGAGTTGGGGATCGGCGGGGTCGCATCCGGCGGCGACCCAGGCGTCGGAGACGTCCATCGCCTCGGCGCGCAGCTCGGCGGCGCGGCGAAGCTCCGCCGGCTCGGCGCCGTAGACGTGCTCGTAGACCGCGACGAGCGCGTCGACCAGGGCGTCGAACCCTTCCAGGCCCCCTTGGTGGGCGCGGTGCACACGCCACCACTCGACCTCGAGCTCGGCGGCGCGCTCGGGGTCGAACAGCGCCGGTTGGTTGGCGAGCAGCAGACGGTAGAAGCCGGCCATCAGGCGACGCGCGGCGGCCGGGTCGTTGTCGGGGACCGGGGCCCACTTCTCGTTCGCGCGCAGCACCAGCCACGCGCCCTTGAGCGTCGCCGGCCACGGCATCCGGAAGGCGCCGCGGACCAGCCGCACCGAGGCGACCAGGAACGCCGCCCACTTGCGTCGGTAATAGGTCTCCCAGGCCCGGCACTCGACCGCGCCTACGAGCCGCGGGTCGAACGATCTCATCGACATGCCTGGAAAGATGCCACCGATGGCCAAGGAGGCGACGACGATCGAGGCCGCCGGACGCGAGGTGAACCTGTCGAGCCCGAGCAAGGTGTTCTTCCCCGAGGCCGGCTACACCAAGCTCGACCTCGCCGAGTACTACCTGGCGGTCGCCGACGCCGCCTGCCTTCACCTCCGCGAGCGGCCGACGACGATGAAGCGCTTCGTCGACGGCGCCGCCGGCGAGTTCTTCTTTCAGAAGCGGGTGCCCAAGACCGCCCCCGACTGGCTCGAGACGGCCACCGTCACCTTCCCGAGCGGGCGCAGCGCGACCGAGCTCTGCGCCAACGACGCCGCCCATCTCGTCTGGGCGGTCAACCTCGGCGTCATCGACTTCAATCCGTGGCCTGCGCGGCGTGCGGACCTGGACCATCCCGACGAGCTGCGCGTCGACCTCGACCCGACGCCGGAATCGTCGTTCGAAGAGGTCCGCCAGGTGGCGCTCGTCGTCCGCGAGACGCTCGCCGACTACGGCCTGACCGGCTATCCGAAGACCTCGGGCTCGCGCGGGATCCACGTCAACGTGCGGATCGAGTCGCGCTGGAGCTTCACCGAGGTCCGCCGCGCGGCGCTGGCGCTGGCTCGCGAGGTCGAGCGGCGAAGCGAGCTGGCGACCTCGAAGTGGTGGAAGGAGGAGCGCCACGGCGTCTTCGTCGACTACAACCAGAACGCCCGCGACCGCACCGTCGCCAGCGCCTGGTCGGTGCGGCCCACTCCCGACGCCCGCGTCTCGACGCCGCTGAAGTGGGACGAGGTCGCCGACGTCGAACCGGCCGAGCTGCGTCTCGACACTGTTCCGGCGCGGCTCGCCGAGCGCGGCGACCCGTCGGCGTCGATCGACGACAAGCCGTTCTCGCTCGACTCCCTGCACGAGCTCGCCGACCGCGACGAGGCCGAGGGCCTCGGCGACGCCCCGTGGCCGCCGCACTTCAGAAAGCAGAAGGACGAGCCGAAGCGGGTGCAGCCGAGCCGGGCAAAGAAGAAGTAGCCGCGGCGGGCTCGGGGAGCAGGCGGTCGACGAGCCGCTAGTCCTCGAGCCCGATGCGGCGGTCGAAGCCGGCGGGCGCGTGGATGTTGAGCATCCGCACCGGGGTCTCGCCCTCGTTGCGAAAGCCGTGCTCGACACCCGGCGGGACGAGCACGAAGGTCCCGGGCGGGGCGGCGACCGGGCCGTCTTCGAGGTCGAAGGTCATCTCCCCCTCGACGATGAGGAAGGCGTCATCTTCGTCGTCGTGCACGTGCGCCTCGAGCACTCGCCCCGGCGCGATCTCGATCCAGGCGAACGTGAACCGCGGCGTGTCGGCCGTCCGCGCCAGGAACTCGACGTTTCCGACTCGATGCCCCTCGCCGGGCGGGACTACGACAGCTGCTCGTACCGGCATTCCTTCGGATCCTTGTCGTCGCGCCAGCGCAGGATCTTCGACCCGTGCCGGATCCGGCCCCCGCTCACATGGTCGAACGTGATCTCGACCACCAGCTCGGGCCGCAGCGAGATCCACTCGAGCTCGCGGTCGCTGGCCCAGCGGCTCGGGTCGGCCGAGCCCCGCTCGCCGGTCTCGTACGGCGCCAGCTTGGCGACCAGCTCACGCTTCTCCTTTGCCTTCAGGCCCGAGGTGTGACCGACCACCCGCAGCTTCTTGCCGTCGTACAGGCCGAGGATCAGCGAGCCGACCGTCCCCTCCTCCTTGCCCGGCCGCCAGCCGACGACGACCGCGTCGAGCGTTCGCAGTCGCTTGACCTTGACCATCCCCTTGCGCTCGCCCGGCTTGTACGGCGCGTCGCAGCGCTTGGCGATCACACCCTCGCCGCTCGCCAGCCACGGCTCCGCCTTCGCCGCCGTCTCCACCAGCGGCGTCAGCTCGACCGAGCCCGCGTCCTTGAAGCCGCCGAGCAGCGCCTTCAGCGCCTCGCGGCGCTCGGAGAACGGCTCCTTGAGCAGCTTGCGACCGCCCTCGGCGAGCAGGTCGAAGGCGCGAAACCGTGCCGGCGTCTCCTCGGCGAGCATGTTGATCCGCGACTCCGCCGGATGGATGCGGTTCTGGAGGGCGTCGAACACCTCGTGCCCGTCGCCGTCCAGGATCACCAGCTCGCCGTCGATCACGTAACGGCCTGACGGGAAGTCGAGCTCGGGGAAGTAGCGCGCGAGTGGCTTGCCGTTTCGCGACTGGAGAAAGACCTTGTCGCCGTCGACGAAGGCGAGCGCGCGAAAGCCGTCGTACTTGGGCTCGTACACCCACTCGTCGTCGTCGGGCAGCGACTTGCGCGAGAGCGCGAGCTGCGGCTTGACGGGAGGCTTCAGCGGCAGCGCCATCGCAGGCTAGTCTCGCATCCATGTCGCCTCCGCCGAGCGAAGCCGACCTCGTGGTCGTCGGCGCCGGCATCGTCGGCTTGGCCGTCGCCCGCGAGATGGCGCTCCGCCACGACGGCCTGCGGGTCTGCGTGCTCGAGCGCGAGCCGGCTATCGGCGCCCACCAGACGACGCACTCCAGCGGCATCATCCACGCCGGCATCTACTACCCGCCCCGGTCGCTGAAGGCGACGCTGTGCGTCGAGGGCGCGCGCGAGCTCTACGCCTACTGCGAGGAGCGCGGGATCGAGACGAAGCGCAACGGCAAGCTGATCGTCGCCACCCGCGAGGACGAGCTCGAGCGCCTCGCCGAGCTCGAGCGGCGTGGACGCGAGAACGAGGTGCCGGGACTGCGGCGCGTCGGCCCGGAGGAGATCCGTGAGCTCGAGCCGCACGTCTCGGGGATCGCGGCGCTGCACTCACCCGCGACCGGCGTCGTGGATTTCGGCCGCGTCGCCGCCTCCTACGCCGAAGAGCTCGAAGGGCGCGGCGGTTCGGTCACCACGGACTGCGGAGTCGTCGGGATCGAGGACACTGATGAGGACGCCGTCGTCCGCTTCGCCGCCGGAGCGATCCGCGCCCCCGCCGTCGCCGTCTGCGCCGGCGCCTGGTCGGACCGCCTCGCGGTCGCCGCCGGCGCCGACCCGGAGCCGAGGATCGTCCCGTTTCGCGGCGGCTACCTGCGCTTGCGCCCGGAGCGCGCCGACATGCTGCGCGCGCACGTCTACCCGGTTGCCGATCCGGAGCTGCCCTTTCTCGGCGCGCACCTGAGCAAGGGCATCGACGGCGAGGTGCTGCTCGGGCCGTCAGCGCTGATGGTCGGCGCCCGCGACGCGTACGGACTGGCCAAGGTGCGCGGCCGCGACCTCCGCGAGACGCTCGCCTGGCCCGGCACGTGGAGGCTGATGCGCCGCTACTGGCGCACCGGGCTCGCCGAGATGGCGAGCGCCGCCTCGAAGCGCGCCTTTGTCGCCCAGGCCCGGCGCTTCATCGGCGAGCTGCGCCCGCGCGACTTCGTCCGCGGCCCGTCAGGTATCCGCGCCCAAGCCGTTGCCCGCGACGGCTCACTGGTCGACGACTTCGTCGTCTCGAAGACCGAGCGCACGCTCTACGTGCGGAACGCGCCCTCGCCTGCCGCCACGTCCTCGCTGCCGCTCGCGCGGTTGATCGCCGACGAGCTAGACCCGTTGCTCGAATAGGGTCGCCTCAGCGATGAGCACGTGGCTGCGCAACAACACGATCGGCCTCGTCGCCCTGTTCGTCGCTCTGGGAGGCACCGCGATCGCGGTCACGGCCCCGAAGAACTCCGTCACCTCGAAGTCGATCAAGAAGAATGCCGTCAAGTCCGTCGACGTCAAGGACGACACCTTGACCGGGAGCGACATCCTCGAGTCCTCGCTTCAGCTGCCTCCCTCCGATCCGCTTCCAGCCACCCTGCCGGCCGGCAAGACCGTTCGCGGCCTGTTCACGGTCAACTACAAGGCCGACGGATCCGGCGAGACCCGCCTCTCCCACGTCAGCTTCGGGTTCACGTTCCCCTCCGCGCTGACGCCGCACTACGTCGCCATCGGCGGAGCCGCCCCGTCCGCTTGCCCGGGCAACGCTACGAATCCTCAGGCGGAGCCCGGTCACCTCTGCCTCTACGAGACCACTCAGGCGAACCGCACCATCCCGGTCATCACCGACGAGAACTTCAACCCCAACACCACGGCGCGCTGGGGAGCGCTGATCGTCACCAGCTCGACGGGGTCAGGTCTGGGCGGCTCGACCGGCAGCTGGGCCGCGACCGCCGGCTAGGCCGGCGGCTTGTACACCGTCACCACGGCGGCGCCGCCGAGGCCGATGTTGTGCTGAAGCGCGACCTTGGCGCCGTCGACCTGGCGCTTCTCGGCGGTCCCGCGCAGCTGCCACGTGAGCTCGGAGCACTGCGCCAAGCCCGTGGCTCCGAGCGGGTGGCCCTTGGAGATCAGGCCGCCTGAGGGGTTGACGACCACCTTGCCGCCATAGGTCGTCGCCTCCTCCTCGACCAGCTTGTGCCCCTGGCCCTCGGGCGCGAAGCCGAGCGCCTCGTACGTGATCAGCTCGTTGGCCGAGAAGCAGTCGTGAAGCTCGCAGACGTCGACGTCGTCGGGGCCGACGCCGGCCTCCTCGTAGGCGCGCTCGGCCGCCTGCTTGGACATGTCGTAGCCGACGATCTTGATGCAGTCGGTGTCGTCGGCGAAGGTCGAGGCGAGGTCGGTGACCATCGCCTGGCCGGCGATCTCGATCGCCCGGTCCCAGAGGTCGAGCTCGTCGACGTAGCGCTCCGAGGCGACGATCGCGCAGGCCGAGCCGTCGGAGGTCGGCGAGCACTGCAGCTTGGTCAGCGGCTCGTGGATCATCTTCGCCGCCTTGATCTCCTCGAGCGTGTACTCATCCTGAAACTGCGCGTAGGGGTTGTTGACCGAGTGCTTGTGGTTCTTCCACCCGATCCACGCGTAGTGGTCGGGCTCGGAGCCGTACTTCTGCATGTGGTCGCGCCCGGCGTTGCCGAACATCTGCGGCGCCGGCGGCGACTCCTCAGGGTCGCGGAGCGCGAACATCGCCAGCGCGTGCTTGTCGATCGCGTTCGTGCGGTCGGTGTACTTGACCCCCAGCGAGCCCTTCTCCATCTTCTCGAAGCCGACCGCCAGGGCGCAGTCGACGAGCCCGCCCTTGACGGCCTGGCGGGCGAGGAACAGCGCCGAGGAGCCGGTCGAGCAGTTGTTGTTCACGTTCACGATCGGGATCCCCGTCAGCCCGAGCTGGTAGAGCGCCCGCTGGCCGTAGGTCGAGTCGCCGTAGCAGTAGCCGGCGTAGGCCTGCTCGACGTCCTCGTACGGGATGCCGGCGTCGGCGAGCGCCTTTTCCCCCGCCTCCTTCGCCCAGTCGGGGTAGTCGCCCTCCTTGGTGCCGGGCTTGTCGAACTTCGTCATCCCGACTCCGATCACGTAGGTGCGGCTCATGCCGCCGCAGCCTAGTGGGTAGTGTGAGCGCCGGTGGAAGCGGCCTCGAAAGCCCAGCTCGAGGGTAAGGAGGAGCGCGAGGTCTCCTCGTTTGCGAAGTCGCTGTTCTGCGGTCAGATCAACGAGGAGCTCGTCTTCCCCTGGCCGGCGCCCGACCCCGACGAGCAGGAGCGGATCCGGACGCTGAACGCCGCCGCACGCGAGATCGGCTCGCGGATGGACCACCGCGTGATCGAGGAGCAGCGGTGGATCGGGGACGACGTCATTCGCGAGCTCGGCGAGGCGGGGCTGTGCGGCCTCTACGTCGACGAGCGCTACGGCGGCCAGGGCCTGTCGCAGACGGGCTACGCGCGGGTGTTCGAGACCTTCGCCCAGATCGACGCGACGCTGTCGATCGTGCTCGGCGTCCACCAGTCGATCGGCTTCAAGGGCATCCACATGTTCGGCACCGACGAGCAGAAGGAGCGCTGGCTGCCCGACCTCGCTACCGGGCGCAAGCTCGCCGGCTTCGCGCTCACCGAGCCCGAGGCGGGCTCGGACGCCTACGAGATCCAGTCGCGCGCCGTGCAGCAGCCCGACGGCTCGTGGGTCCTGAACGGCGAGAAGCGCTACATCGGCAACGGCGGCAAGGGCGAGGTGTTCACGACGTTCGCCCGCTGCGAGGTCGACGGCAAGGACCGCCACATCGCGCTGATCCTCGAAAAGGGCATGGAGGGCTTCGAGGTCGGCGAGCGCTTCGACACCATGGGCCTGCGCGGCAACGACCTGCGGCGGCTGCACTTCAACGACGTTCGCGTCCCCGCCGAGAACGTGCTGGGCGAGCCCGGCGAAGGGTTCAAGATCGCGATGCAGATCCTGAACAACGGCCGCATCGGCCTCGGCACCGGGTCGGTCGGGGCGACGAAGAAGCTGATCGACCTCACGATCGACCACGTCAAGGAGCGGCGCCAGTTCGGCCGGCCGCTGGCCGACTTCGAGCTCGTCCAGGACAAGATTGGGTGGATGGTCTCCTACCTGTTCGGCCTCGAGTCGAGCTGCTATCTGACCTGCGGCCTGGTCGACCGCGGGATCGAGGACTACTCGCTCGAGTCGGCGATCTGCAAGGTCGCGGGCACCGAGTTCCTCTGGTATGCGGCAAACCGGGCGATGCAGCTCAAGGGCGGCGCCGGCTACATGCGCGACGAGCCCTACGAGAAGATCCTGCGCGACATCCGCATCTTCCCGATCTTCGAGGGCGCCAACGACGTGATGCGGGCCTTCATCGCGCTCTCGGGGATGAAGCCCGTAGGCGAGCGGCTCTCCGAGCTCGGCGAGATCGGCCTGAACGACCCGATCGGCTCGATCGGCGTGCTGGTCGACTACGTCGGCGGCAGGATCGCCCAGCAGGTGCGCCCGGACCGGATCACGCTGGCGCACCCCGAGCTCGCCAAGCACGCCGACGCGGTCTCGGACCAGGTGGGCGAGCTGCGCTCGGTGACCGAGGGCCTGCTGCGCAAGAACCGCAAGGAGATCATCGAGCGGCAGTTCCAGCAGAAGCGCCTGTCGGCGGCGATCTCGGACATCTTCGCCCAGATCGCCGTGCTCTCCCGGGTGACGCAGATCTTCGAGGACCAGGGCGTCGAGCCCTCCGGGCAGGAGCGCTACATCGCCGACACCTTCTGCTCGCGCGCCGACCGCCGGGTGCGCTCGGCCTTCAGGCAGGTCGAGGCCAACGACGACGAGCGCATGGCGGCGATCGCGAAGCTCGCGTACAAGCGCGGGGCATACGGATACGCCTTGTTCGAGGACTAGAAGCCGGCGCCGGCGCCCGTCGCACCCGTAACCCCGCTCGCCCCCCGTGCGCTTACGGGGGGCAAAGGCGGAAATCGAGGAGGGAACGAATGCGACGCAACATGAACCTGATCGTGCTCTCGGCGCTGGCCGTGTTGCTCGTCGTCGCCGGGGTGGCCATGGCGAAGACGATCAAGGGGACCCAGGGAGACGACGTGCTCACCGGAACCGCGGCGCCCGACAAGGTCATCGGCAAGAAGGGCGACGATCAGATCAGCGGGCTCGCCGGCGACGATGATCTGCGCGGCAACAAGGGCGCCGACACGATCACCGGCGACGAGGACAACGACCGCCTGCGCGGATTCGCCGGCACCGATTCGCTCGACGGCGGAATCGGCAACGACTCGGTCGAGGGCGGCAAGGGCGTCGACGAGCTGTCCGGCGGCGAGGGCGACGACTCGATCACGAGTCGCGGCGACGGCAACAAGGCCGACAACGTGAGCTGCGGCGATGGCACCGACACGGTGAAGGCGGACAAGAAGGACGTCGTCGCGGCCGACTGCGAGAACGTCGACCGCCCAGGGAAGCCAGAGGGTGGCGAGTACACGCTCAGCCTCTGAGCGCAGATCGACGTTTGTAGGAGGACGAGGCCCCGCCTGGGGGCCTCGTCTTCGTCTGTGCGGTATTCCTAGAGCTCACCCCGGCGGCGCGCAGACGACGATGCCCCTCCCCGACCACTTCGATCGCATCCTCACCGGCGCGAGGGCGGGCGAGGAGTGGGCGTGGCGCGAGATCCATCTCGCGCTGGCGCCGGTGCTGATCGGCTTCCTGCGCGGCCGCGGCGCCGCCGACGCCGAGGACCTGGCGGGAGAGGCGTTGGTGCAGATCGTCCGCGACCTGCGGCGCTTCGAGGGGGACTGGCGCGGGTTCAGAGCCTGGTCGCTGGCGATCGCCCGCCACCGGATGCTCGACGCTCGTCGCCGCGACGCGCGCCGACCCGACGAGCCGCATCCCGATCCTTCCGCGGGTCAGCCGGCCGGCGACGTGAGCGAGGATGCCATGGCGAACCTGGGCCTCGATCGCGTCATCTCGCTGCTCTCCGAGCTGTCTTCCGACCAGCGCGACGTCGTGCTCCTGCGGATCGTCGGCGATCTGTCGCTCGAGGAGACGGCGCGCGTGATCGGCAAACGAACGGGCACGGTCAAGCAGCTTCAGCGGCGCGGACTGGCGGCGATCAAGCGCCACCTGGAACGGGAGGCGGTCCGGTGAGCGCCACGAACGGCCATAACCCGCGGCCTCCCGCGGGCGCTTATCCCAATGAGATGCCGAGTCCCGAGCTGGATCCGACCATTCGCCCGTTCGCGCAGGAGCTGCGTGCGGCGCTGCTCGACGCGCCGCCGGCCGAGGTCGCCGAGGCGCAGATCCAGGCGATGCTCGCCGAGGCACGCGCGATGCCGACGGTTGAGCTGCGCTCGCCGAGGTGGCGGAACCGGTTCGCGATCCTGCGCCTGGCCGCCGCCGGGGCCGCGGGGCTCGTCGTGCTCACCGCGGGGCTCGCAGTCGCCGGGGTGCGGCCGCCGGAGCCGATCAGCGACACGCTCGAGGCGGTGGGAGTCGACGTGCCAGGCGGCGACGACCTCGGCGAGCCGGACGGCGCGAAGCCCGTTCCGGACGAGCGTGACTCAAGCGTTCCGCGGGACTCCAACGGCGCCGCGGCGCCGGGCGCAGACGGCGACGGTGATGCTGGGCAGGCTCGGCACGAGAATCGTGGCCGCGGCTCCGGCGCTCAGGGCAGCGCTGGCCAGCCGGCGGCCGCCGCCGCCGAGGGGCAGGAGACCGCCCAGCAGGCGCAGAGCGGCAATACGCCGCCGACGGATCCTGGCCGGAGCGAGGATCACCCGAGCCCGCCCGACAACTCTCAATCTCCCCCCGCCCACTCGCAGGGAACGCCTCCGGATAACCCGCAGGCCGACGCGCCCGGCCAGATCAAGGAGGGCGGCAACCCGCACGGGGGCCCGCCCGGCCAGACCGGCGACTAGCGGCCGTTCAGTTCAACCGCTCGACGATCATCGCCTCGCCTTGTCCGCCGGCGACGCACATGGTCTCCAGGCCGACCGCGTGATCGTCGGTCTCCATCACGTTGAGCAGGGTGGTCATGATCCGGGCGCCGGTCATCCCGAAGGGATGTCCGAGGGCGATCGCGCCACCGTGGGTGTTGAGCTTCTCGAGCGGGATGTCGCACTGGTCCATGATCGGGATCACCTGGGCGGCGAAGGCCTCGTTGAGCTCGACCACGTCGATGTCGGACATCGACATCCCGGTGCGCTCGAGCACCCTCTTGATCGCGCCGATCGGCGCCACGCCCATGTACTCGGGCTCGTTGCCCCAGGTCGCGGCGGTGACGATCCGCGCCTTCGGCTCGAGGCCGAGCTCCTTCGCGCGCGTGTCCGACATCACCAGCACCGCGGCGGCGCCATCGTTGAGCGGGCACGAGTTGCCGGCGGTCACGCCGCCGCCCCCGAAGGCCTCGGGCAGCTCGGCGAGCTTCTCCAGCGTCGACGAAGCGCGCGGGCCGTCGTCCTTGGCGACCTCGTTGCCCTCGTGGTCTTTCACCGGGACGATCTCGCGGTCGAAGAAGCCGTCCTCCTGTGAGCCGACGGCCAGCTCCTGCGAGCGCTGGGCGTACTTGTCCATGTCGGCGCGGCTGACCTCGTACTTCTTCGCCACGTTGACGGCCGTGAGCCCCATCTCGATGTAGGCGTTCGGCTGGCCGTCGTTGCCCTGGAGCTTGGGGTTTTGATCCGCCGCCCCGGCCGCCTCGGTGCGCTCGTTGTAGCGGCTGACCCACTCGACGCCGGCGGCGACGTACGCATCGCCCTCGCCGGCCTTGACCGCGTTGGCGGCATGGCGGATCGCGTCGAGGCTGGAGGCGCAGTAGCGCGAGAAGGTGACCCCGGTCACCTCCTGGGGAAGCTGCTCGGAGAGCAGCGAGATGATTCGGGCGATGTTGAAGGCCTGCAGGCCCTGCGGCATCCCGCAGCCGCAGAAGACGTCCTCGATGGAGTCCGGGGCGACGTCGGGGTTTCGCTCGAGCAGCTGGTCGACGACGTAGGTGGCGGTCTCGTCGGGGCGAAGCTGGGCGAGCGAGCCCTTGAACGCGCGCCCGATCGGGCTGCGGGCGGCATCGACGATCACGGCTTCGGGCATCTGAATCTGGGCTCCTTGTAGGTCGGTGGGCGGCAGATGGTATTCATCCGGCGATGGCGGAAGAGGTTCTGCGCGAGACCGAGCTGTCACCCGAGCGCGCCACCGAGCTGATCGCGGGCGGCGCCACGCTGATCGACGTCCGCCGCGCGATCGAGTGGGACGCCGGACGGCTGGCGGGTGCGCGTCACATCGAGATGAACGACCTGACCGCGGCCGCCGACTCGATTCCCCGCGACCGCCCGGTGCTGTTCTACTGCCGGGGCGGCAACCGCTCGGCGATGGCCGCCGAGGCCTTCCGCGAGGCCGGCTACGACGCCTACAACATGGCCGGAGGGCTGCAGGCGTGGGCCGACGAGGAGCGTCCCCTGGAGCCCGAGGACGGCGAGGTGATCGCGCCGCCGCCGCCCTCATAATCGCCGCCATGACCGGCGAACACCCCGAGCCGACCGTGGACGAACGGCTTGCGCGCCTCGAGCGCAGGCTCGGCATCCGCAGCCTGGCGCTGGGCGCCGCCGTGGTGTTGGCGCTGGCGGCTGGGATCGTCGGCGTCGTGCTCGCGCTGGGCGCCAAGGACGAGAGCGCGACCAAGGACGAGGTGGCAACCCTGCGCGACCAGGTCGAGGCCGTCCAGCAGGAGGCGGCGAAGGCCGCCGAGCAGGACGTCGCCACGCTCACCGACCGCCTGGACGCGCTCGAGGGACGGGTGAACACGATCGCGGGCGGCCAGCGCACGACCGAGTCCGAGCTCTCCGTGGTCCAGGACGACATCGACGAGCTGCGCGACCAGGTTGCTGACCTCGAGAGCGCGCCGCCGGCGGACACGTCCGGCGGTTCGGGCGGCGCCAACGAGTCGCGCTAAGCCTGCAGCTTGTAACTATCGCTACTATCCCTGCCTGCGTGCGTCCGACGACTCCTCTACGGTCGCGCCCAACGTCCCCGGGAAAGGAGAGGCGATGCCTGAGGGCTACTGCGTGAAGGAGCGGAAGAAGGTCGAGATCCAGAATCCCCAGCAGGTCACGATGAAGAACGGCCGGCCGGCGATTCAGGGCACGTGCCCGGACTGCGGTACGAAGATCTTCAAGATCGGCAAGCTCGAGGCGTAGTCGAGCGAGGCCGCGGCACGTTGCCGCGGCCTTAAATACAGCGGAGGGGCCGGGCCGCCGCACGACGGCGGTCAGTCCCATGCCGGATGGCTTGTGTGCATTGCGCACACAACGCGTGGCAAATGCAGCAAGCGGGTGGAAGAATGCCCCGATGGCGCAGTCGCAGAAGCCGCTGGAGTTGATCCTCGCCCGCAACCTCCTGACCAGCATCTCGACGCCCGCGTTCCTGGTCGACTCCGACGCCTCGGTCGTCTTCTACAACGAGGCGGCGGCAGCGCTGCTGGGACGCTCCTTCGAGGACGTCGGCCGGATGAGCGCCGAAGAGTGGACTGCAGCCTTCGGTCCCTTCGACAAGGAGGGCACCCCCGTGGTGGTCGACAGTCTCGAGGTCACGGCGGCGATTCGCGAGGGGCGGCCGTCACACGGCAGGTTCACGATCAGGACGGCAGGCGGCGGCCGGACGTCGATCGAGGCCAGCGCCTTTCCGATCGTCACCTCCGAGCACGGCTCCTCGGGCGCGATGATCCTCTTCTGGCCGCTTTCTGAGAACGGCGGGCCGCGGTGAGGCTCAAGGTCTGGGGCGCTCGCGGATCGGTGCCGGCGCCGGGGCCGGACATGAACCGCTACGGCGGCAACACCTCCTGCGTCCAAGTCACCCTCGCGAGCGGCGAGAACCTGATTCTCGACGCCGGAACCGGGATCCGCTCGCTGGGCATGAGCATGCTCGGCGGCGGGCGCATCCACATCCTGCTCACCCACCTTCACCTCGACCACATCCAGGGGCTGATGTTCTTTCCGCCCTGCTTTCGCGAGGAGTCGGAGATCACCATCTGGGGCCCGGCGTCGCCCGAGGCGACGCTCGAGAACCGGATCGCGCGCTACATCTCTGCCCCGCTCTCGCCGGTCGAGGTGCGCGAGCTCCCGTGCTCGGTCGCATTCCGCGACACACCGCCGAGCGAGTGGGAAATCGGCGGCGCCACGATCCGTGCCGAGGCGGTGACGCATCGCGGGCCGACCCTCGGCTACCGGATCACCGACGGCGACACGACGCTCGCCTACATCCCCGACCACGAGCCGGCGCTGGGCGCGCCGCTGGAGGGCCTCGAGCCCGAGTGGATCTCGGGCTTCGACCTGGCCCGTGACGTCGACCTGCTGATCCACGACTGCCAGTACACCGACGAGGAGTACCCGGCTCACGTCGGCTGGGGCCACTCCGGGCTCACCGACACGCTTACGTTCGCCTCCCGCGTCGGTGCGAAGCGGCTGCTGCTCTTTCATCACGATCCGCTGCACGCCGACGGGTTCCTCGACGAGCTCGGCGCCTCAGCGCGCCGTGAATGGCAGAACCGCGGCTTCGACGCGACCCAGCTCGACCTGGGCATGGAGGGCTCCGAGCTCGAGGTCGGACGGGCCGTCCAGGTCGTCCACGCCTAGGCCGGCCGCTTTTTCCCGCCGGTACAACGGGGCGGGGCGCAATTTTCGACATCGGGATAACGACGCCCGCTTGGTCCGCGCCTACCGTGACCGCAGTTGGTCAACGCGCGATCGAGAGGAAAAATCAGATGACACGGAAGCACCTGGGGGTGGCGATCCCGCTTGCGGCGATCGCATTGCTCGTTCTGCCGGGAGTGGCGTTCGGCCAGGACGCCGCCTTCGACCGGATCAAGGACCTGAAGGCGTCGATCGGCGAGGGCGCGGACGCGGTCAACACCATGTGGGTGATCGTGGCCGCGGCGCTCGTGATGTTCATGCAGGCGGGATTCCTGCTGCTCGAGGTGGGCTTCTCGAGGATGAAGAACGTCGGCGCGGGGGTGGCGAAGGTGCTCGTCAACTTCTCGATCGCGTCGATCGCCTACTGGGCCGTTGGCTTCGCGCTCGCCTTCGGCGGCGCCGGTGAGCTCTGGGGAGACTCCGGCTTCTTCCTCGACGTCGGCTCCACCGCCGCCGAGGCCGGCGAGCAGTTCCCGTTCGTAGGCCTCTACGGGATCGACCCGGCGGCCTTCCTGTTCTTCCAGTTCGCGTTCTGCGCGGTCTCGCTGGCGATCGTCTGGGGCACCACGCTCGAGCGGATCAAGTTCGGCGCCTACGTGCTCTACGCGATCGTGTTCAGCGCCGTCATCTACCCGGTGATCAGCCACTGGATCTTCGGCGGCGGCTGGCTGCAGGTCAACATCGGCATGCAGGACTTCGCCGGCTCGACGGTGGTCCACCTGATCGGCGCCACCGGCGCGCTCGCGGCCCTGCTGCTGCTCGGCCCGCGGCGCGGCAAGTTCGGCCGCGACGGCAAGTCGCGCGCGATACCGGGTCACTCGATGCCGCTGGTCGGCCTCGGGATCCTGATCCTGTGGCTCGGCTGGTTCGGGTTCAACCCCGGCTCGACGCTGGGGATCTTCGGCGACGCCGCCGCCGGGATCGGCAACCGGTTCGCCGAGATCGTCGTCGTCACCAACCTCGCCGCGGCGGCGGGGGTCGTGGCGGCGGTCAGCGTGATGTACCTGATGCGCAGGACCATCGACATCGGCATGGCCGGCAACGGTGCGATCGCCGGCCTGGTCGCCATCACCGCCCCGTCCGGGTACGTGGAGTACTGGGCGGCGCCGATCATCGGCGCGGTTGGCGGCGCGATCGTCGTTTTCGGCGTGCTGGCGATCGACAAGGTGCTCGATGACCCCGTCGGGGCGCTCTCGGCGCACGGTCTCGCGGGGATCTGGGGCACGCTTTCATGCGGCCTGTTCACCGCACCACGGTTCGCCGAGTTCAACGCGGTCGGCGAGGGCGGGCTCTGGTACACGGGCTCGTTCTCCCAGCTCGGCGCCCAGGCGCTGGGTGTCGCGGTGGCGTTCGCCTGCGTGTTCATCGTCTCCTACGCGGTGTTCGCGCTGATCAAGGCGACGATCGGCCTTCGGGTGACGCCCGAGGAAGAGGATGCCGGGCTGGACATCTCCGAGCACGGGATGTACGGCTATCCGGAGCAGTTCATCCCGCCCGAGGAATGGCCGGGCGGCGCCGCCGGTGTCGGCGCGCCCGCCTCGGCTACGTCGTCGCCGGCTACGGTGACGGCGATGGCCGGCGACGGTGCCAGGCCCAGCGAGGCGTAGGAAGGTCAGACGATGAAGAAGATCGAGGCATACATCCGCCACGAGGCGTTCGAGCCGATCCGCAGCGAGCTGCTCGACAAGGGATTTCCGTCCCTGACGATCAGTGAGGTCAAGGGCTCGGGGCGCCAGAAGGGCATCGTCGAGACCTACCGCGGCTCGAGCCTCACGGTCAACGTACGGCCGAAGCTCAAGATCGAGTGTGTGGTCGAGGACAAGGACAAGTCGGTGGTCGTCGAGACCATCCTCCGGCACGCCCGCACGGGCGACGTCGGCGACGGCAAGATCTTCGTGATCCCCGTCGAGGAGGCGATCCGGATCCGCACCGGCGAGGAGGGCGAGGAGGTCCTCCAGGCTCACACCGAGGCCGAGATCGCGGCCTGAGGTAGCGGGCGGCGGCGGTCGTGGGGTCCGCCGCCGCCCGAAGCTGCTAGTTCGTCAGCCCTCGTCGCGCTCGATCTTCACCTCGCACAGGTCGACGGAGGCGCGCGTGCCCGGGACGTCGCCGGTGTCCATCTGATCGAGCACCGCGCTGCCCTCGCGCATGTCGTCCTCGCTGTCGAAGAAGCCGATGAAGATCGCCGTCGACTGGCTCTCGTCGACAAGCAGCTTCATCGCCTTCGCCGGGACGCCGGGCGGCGGGCCGTCGGACTCCTCGACGCGGGCGACGACCGCATCGATGCGCTCGGGGGTGGCGTCGGTGAACCTGACCACGCGCGCGTACATGAAGACCTCCTTGAGTCGGTTGGGGCGAGCCTAACCCGAGATACTGCACCGGCGATGTCGCAGGAGAACGTCGAGACCGTCAAACGCGCCGTCGAGGCGTGGAATGCCGATGATCTGGACGCCTTTCTGGCCGAGCTCGATGCCGACGTCGAGTGGCACCCTGCGATCGAGCCGGGGCTCGAGGGAAAGGCAACCACCTATCGAGGTCATGACGGCGCGCGAACGGTTTGGAGGGAGGACCGCGGCGAGGCGTGGGAACGCCTCATCAATCGGCCTCAGGAATTCCGCGACCTCGGCGAGTCAGTCCTCGCGCTCGGTCACCTGGACTTGACCGCCCGGACGACCGGCATCGAGTTCAGTCAGGAGGTCGGAGAAGTCTTTGACCTTCGAGCGGGGAAGATCGTTCGCATCCGCGACTTCCTGACTCACGCGGAGGCCCTCGCAGTCGCTGGGCTGTCGGAGTAGTAGCGCCTCAGACGACGTTCAGCGGCTCGGGCGGCTCCATCCCCCACTCGCGCATGCCCTGCTCGATGCTCTCGATCACGGTCTCCATGACGGAGACACGGGCGTAGCGCTTCGACTCCGCGGAGGTGACGATCCAGGGCGAGCGCGGCTGGTGACAGCGGCTGAGCATGTCCTCGACCGCCTCCTCGTAGAGGGGGCGCTTCTCGCGGTTGCGCCAGTCCTCGTCGGTCAGCTTCCACGACTTCAGCAGGTTCTGCTCGCGTTGCTTGAAGCGCCTGAGCTGCTCCTCGTCGGACATGTGCATCCACAGCTTGATCAGGATCGTGCCCTCGTCGGCGAGCGAGCGCTCGAAGGCGTTGATCTCGTCATAGGCGCGCAGCCACTGCTCGCGGGTGGCGAAGCCTTCGACCCGCTCGACCAGCACCCGGCCGTACCAGCTGCGGTCGAAGATCGCCATCCCTCCCCACCCGGGAAGCTTGGGCCAGAAGCGCCAGAGGAAGTGGTGGCGCTTTTCGTCCGGCGTCGGCGCCGCGAACTGGGCGACGCGAACATGGCGCGGATCAAGCGGCGCGACCAGGCGCTTGATCGTGCCTCCCTTGCCCGACGCGTCCCAGCCCTCGAACACCACCAGCACCGCCGGCCCCAGCCCTCCGCCGCCGATCAGGCCGCCGAGCGTCAGCCGCAGCTGCTGCAGCCGCGTCCCGAGCTGATCCAGCCGCTGCGCCTCCTCCTTCTTGGAGAGCGAGAGCGAGAGGTCGACCTCGTCGAGCCTGCCCACTCGCTCAGCTCCCAGGGATCCCCGGGACTCCGTCGCCCCCGGAGCTGTTATCGAGGATGAACCCGCCGACGGCGAACAGAATCAGCAGGAGCCCCGCGATCACCGCGAGCGGGATCTTGGCCGACTGGCCCCAGGCGCCGAGCAGGAAGCCGAGTGCGAGCACGATCAGGTAGGGGACCAGGTCGGAGGTGGTGCGGGCGACAGCGAAAAGGTCGGCCATGCCGGGCATTCTCCCTATGATCGGCGCCGATGGCAGCTGATGAAACTTCCCGCTCAGTGGCCGAGGTCAAGGAGGCGCTCGGGCGCGTCGGCTACCTGGCCGACGAGCCGGCGGCGCTGGTCGCCTATCTGGCCCAGGCGCTGGGCAAGCCCGTGCTCGTCGAGGGCCCCGCGGGCGTCGGCAAGACCGAGCTGGCCAAGGCGATCTCGCGAGCGAGCGGCCGCCGCCTGATCCGGCTGCAGTGCTACGAGGGCCTCGACGAGGCCAAGGCGCTCTATGAGTGGAACTACCGCAAGCAGCTGTTGCGGATCCAGGCGTCGGGCGAGGTCGACGACACCGCCTGGGAGAACATCTTCGCCGAGGATTTCCTGCTCACCCGGCCGCTGCTCGAGGCGATCGCCTCGACCGAGCCGGTCGTCCTGCTGATCGACGAGATCGACAAGACCGACCAGGAGTTCGAGGCGATGCTGCTCG
>DAIRGH010000176.1:0-3312 GCA_036794585.1 Solirubrobacterales bacterium
CAGCGACGCCTCTGCCGCCTCGTCGGCGCGCTCGGGCGCGCGCCCGGCCCACTCGCGCAGGCGGCGCACCTCGCGTGCCTGCTGGACGATCAGGAAGGCGAGGATCGCAAGGCCCAGGAACGCGGCGATCCCGAGAGCGGGCCCGATCTGCTCGATCAGGTCGGTCATCAGATGAGCGCGGGAGTCTTATCGATCAGGCGAGCGTCCGCCGCGTCGAGCCCTCGCCGCCCATCAGCTCGACCACCTGCTCGGCCAGACCGGCCTCGTCGCCCGAGGCGACCAGCGTCTCGAGCTCGCGCACCGTCTCCTCGACCCACTCCGGGTCGAGCGGGGCCGCCCGAACCGCGCGCACGATGCGCTCGGCGCCCGTCGGTTGCGAGCGCTCGTCGAGGTTGAAGAGCTCCTCGTGGATCTTCTCGCCGGGGCGCACGCCGACGAGCTCGATCGCGATGTCGGTCTCGGGCTCGTAACCGGCGAGGGTGATCATGTTGCGCGCGAGGTCCATGATCCGCACTGGCTCGCCCATCTCGAGCACGAACACGTCGCCCGCGCCGCCGCCCAAGTCGCCCGCCTGGATCACCAGCTGCACCGACTCCGGGATGGTCATGAAGTAGCGAGTCATCTCGGGGTGGGTGACGGTGACGGGTCCGCCCTGCTCGATCTGCGAGCGGAAGATCAGCACCACGCTCCCCGAGGAGGCGAGCACGTTGCCGAAGCGGACGATCGTGAACCGCGTCTGCGGGTCGCGCCGGCCCGCGGCCTCGACGATCCATTCGGCCATCGCCTTCGTCGCGCCCATCACTGTGCGCGGGTTGACCGCCTTGTCGGTCGAGACCAGCACGAAGCGCTCGGCGCCCGCAGCGGCGGCCGTCTTCGCCGTCACCTGGGTCGCGATCGCGTTGTTGCGCAGGGCCTCGAGCGGATTGGCCTCCATGAGGGGCACGTGCTTATAGGCGGCGGCGTGAAAGACGACCTCCGGCTTGAACCGCTGCATTACCTCGAGCATCCGGTCGCCCTCCTTGCAGTCGGCGAGCACCGACTCGAAGCGGGTGAAGTGCCAGTGGCTGGCCATTTCACGGTCGATCTGAAAGAGGTTGTCCTCGGCGTGGTCGAGCATCACCAGCAGGCGCGGGCGCACGCGGGCGATCTGGCGGCACAGCTCCGAGCCGATCGATCCGCCGGCGCCGGTGACGAGCACGCGCTTGTCCTCGAGATAGGCGCCGACCCGGTCGAGCTCCATCACCACCGGGTCGCGGCCGAGCACGTCCTCGACCCGGACCTCGCGCAGCTGGCGGGTGAGCTGGACGCCACCGCGAAGCAGCTCGAACACGGTCGGCAGCGTGCGCACCGGGATGTCGCGCTCGCGGCAGGCGGCGACGACCTTGCCGCGCAACACACCGGGAGCGGAGGGGATCGCGATCACGACCTCGTCCGGTCCGAGGCGGTCGAGGATCGTGCCGATCTCGTCGGTTGTGCCGAGCACCTTGAGGCCCTCGGTGCGCATCCCACGCTTGCGCGGATCGTCGTCCAGAAAGCCGACCGCACGAGCGCCGAGGTTCGGGTTCAGCTTCAGCTCGCGAACGACCATCTGCCCGCCCGAACCGGCGCCGATCACCAGCACCTCGCGCGCGCGTCGCGCGCTGCGCGCCTCTCGCGAAGCGCGCTCTGCGAGCGTCCGGCGGGCGAGCCTGGCGCCGCCGAGGAAGATCACCGAGAGCAGGAAGTCGAAGATCACGACCGAGCGCGGCAGGCTGTCGTCGTAGGGCTGCGCGAGCGCGAAGACGATCACCATCACAGCGCTGGCGACGGCGAGCGCCCGGACCAGCGGCCACAGATCCGGGAGGCGGAAGTAGCGCCACCACTGCTGGTGCAGGCCGAAGAGCTCGATCACCAGCGCCTTGCCAACGGCGACGAACGCGATCGAGCCCGCGAGCATGGTCTCGTAGCGGTCGGGAATGCCGCCGGGGGCGTCGAGGAAGCGGAGGTTGAACGCAAGCGCGAACGCGGCCGCGGCGAGCAGCGCATCGGCGATCAGCTCAAGCGCCCGCCTCCTGTAGACCGGGTCAGTGAGACGCGCCATCTCGCCCGCGAGTCTACGGTGGGCGTCGGGGGGACGCCGCTAAGGTTCCCCGCCGCGCATGGACCTGCTCAGCCCTGCCACAGCCCTGCCGCACGCGGGCCTCACCGACTTCGTCGTCGACCCGATCGTCGAGGTCGCCGTCGACGTGATCGACGCGATGGGCTACGCGGGGGTCTTCGTGCTGATGCTGCTCGAGAGCGCCTGCATCCCGGTCCCGAGCGAAGCGATCATGCTGTTCGCCGGGTTCAACGTCTCCGAGGGCGACATGACGCTGTTCGGGATTGTCGCCGCGGGCGTGCTCGGCAACGTCGTCGGCTCGTGGATCGCCTGGGGCGCCGGCTACTACGGGCGCATGGAGCTGCTCGAGAAGAACCGCCTGATCCACATCAACCACAAGCACCTCGAGTGGGCCGACCGCTGGTTCGAGCGTCACGGAGACGCGACGGTGTTCTTCACCCGCATGCTGCCGATCATCCGCACCTTCATCTCCTTGCCGGCGGGAGTCGCACGGATGCCGTTCTGGCGCTTCACGCTGCTCACCGTCGCGGGCTGCGTACCGTGGGTGCTGCTGCTCGGCTTCATCGGCGAGCAGGTTGGCGACAACTGGGAGGAATGGCGCGACTACCTGCACTACGGCGACTACGTGGTGCTCGCCGCGATCCTTGCCGGGATCGTCTACCTCCTGATCCGCCGGCGCCGCGGCGGAACCCCGGCCGAGGTCGAGGCGGGGCCGTAGCCACCGCCGACGCTCCGACGCTGGATGCCGGGCGGGCGGCGCTGCTCGGCCTCGTGCAGGGCCCGACCGAGCTGCTGCCGGTCTCCAGCTCGGCCCATCTGTCGCTCGTTCCCTGGTGGCTCGGCTGGGACCTCGGCGAGATCGACTCCGAATCGCGCAAGAGCTTCGAGGTCGCCCTGCACGCCGGCACCGCGGCAGCGCTGCTGATCGGCCAGCGCAACGTGATCGCCGCCGAGCTCGCATCGTTCGACGGACGCCGTGCGGCCGTGGTCGCGCTCTCCTTCGTGCCGCCGGCGCTCGCGGGCTACCTGCTCGAGCGCCAGATCGAGCGCCGGCTCGGCGGGCCGGGTTCGATCGCCGCGGGCCTTGCTGCGGGCGCCATCGCGATGGTCGCCGCCGACACCCGGCCGCAGGAGCGAGGCCCGGGCGACGCGACGGCGGCCGACGGCATCGCACTCGGGCTCGGCCAGGCCGCGGCGCTGGCGCCGGGCGTCTC
>DAIRGH010000085.1:0-13179 GCA_036794585.1 Solirubrobacterales bacterium
GGCGGCCAGGATTCGTGCGCCACCGCGGGGCCGCGCGTCCGCCTCGAGGGCGTCCGCGGCCCCGCCGCGGCGAGGCTTCGAAAGGAAGCGATTCATAGTGTCTCTACCTTGTCACCTTTCTTGATTGGGTTAGTTAAGAATAGACCAGAAGCGCGGCAGGGTAGCAGAGACGGTCGCGCCGAAATCCAATGCTGCGCGAGTGGTGGAGAATGGTTCGGCCCCATGCTCTTCCGCCAGTTCATCCACGAGGATCTCGGCTGCGCCTCCTACCTCGTCGCCGACCCCTCGGCGGGCGTCGGAGCGGTGATCGACCCCCAGTGGGACACCGAGCCCTACCTGCGGCTGGCGCGCCTGCGCGGGATCGCGATCGAGCACGTGCTCGAGACCCACAACCACGCCGACCACGTCTCCGGCCACGGGCGCCTCGCGCGCGCCACCGGCGCCACCATCCACGTGCACGAGCTCGCAGAGGTCGACTACCCCCACGAGGCCTTCGCCGACGGCTGGCAGCTCGCGCTCGGCGACGTCGTGATCGAGGCGGTCCACACACCGGGGCACCGACCCGAGCACACCGCCTTCCTCGTCCGCGACGAGGCGCGGGGCGGCGACCCGGTCGCATTGCTGAGCGGCGACTCGCTGTTCGTCGGCGACGTCGCGCGGCCCGACCTCGCGGTCGAACCCGCCGAGGGCGCCACCGACCTCTACCGGTCGCTTCACGAGCGCCTGTTCAAGCTGCCCGCAAGCGTGGAGGTCTGGCCCGGGCACCTCGGCGGCTCGATGTGCGGCAGCTCAGGACTCGACCACAAGGCCTCCTCGACGATCGGCACCGAGCTCGCGCACAATCGCGCCGCGAGCTTCGACTCCGAGCAGGAGTTCGTCGCCGACGCGACCGCCAGCCTCGGCGCCCGCCCGCCGCACGCCGAGCATGTCGTCTCGCTCAACCGCGGCGCCTTGCGAGACCGACTCGGCGCGCCGGCCCGCCTATCACCACGAGCCGTCGCCGGAGCGCTCGCCGAAGGCGCCGTGCTGGTCGACGCGCGCACGAACGAGCAGTTCGACGAGGCCCACGTCCCCGGGGCGATCAGCGCCAACGCCGGCGACACCGGCTTTGCGACCAAGGTCGCGCAGGTGGTGTCGCCGCAGACCGAGCTGATCGTGGTCGCCGGCTCCGACGAGTACGAGCTCGCCGCCGCCGAGCTGCTCGGCGCGATCGGCCTCACGGTGACGGGCTTTCTGGCGGGCGGGATGACGGCGTGGCGCTCGGAGGACCGTCCCGTCGAGCGGGTGGCTACGATCGCCGCCGATCAGATCGGCGACCCAGAGCTCGGGTCGACCCTCGTGCTCGACGTCCGCGGCGAGGACGAGTTCGCCCGCGGACACGTCGAGGGGGCGCTCAACATCCCCTACGCCGAGCTGCTCGGCAGGCTCTCAGAGCTGCCGCGCGACCGCCCGATCGCGACGTTGTGCAGCGGCGGCAAGCGCAGCGGCCTTGCCGCCTCGATCCTTCAGCGCGAGGGCTTCGAGCAAGTCATTCACGTCACCGACTGAGGCGGCCCTCAGGCGAGCGCGCGCTCGAAGGAGGTGTGCAGCTCGCGGAGATCCTCCTCGGGATCGCCGACTGTGCGCTCGAGCTTGATCTGCGCCTTGGGCCCGTCGAGGGTCAGGGTCGCAACCTGGTTGTCGTAGAACGGGCCCTCCTCCAAGCGCCAGGCCACCTTCTCGGCATGAACGCCCGCCAGCCGCGAGAGCATGCGGGTGAGCGCGGCGCCCGCCGTGCTGTTGCCGAACCTGATCGTCGCCCGCTCGCGCGCGTTGAGCGCGTTGCGAAACGGGGAGCACACGGCCTGCCAAACGGCGCTGCGCGCGCCCGCCGATCGCTTGAACGCCAGCTCGGCGAGATAGGCGTGGTGCACATCACCCGACAGGATCGTGATCGAGGCGGGCGGGTCGCCGAACTCGCCGGCCGCGGTGCGCTCGAGCAGATCCATCAGGCGCTCGAACGAGTCCCCGAACGCCGCCCAGTGGTCGAAGTCGAGCGTCTGGCGCAGCTTCTCGCCGAGTTGCGCGGCGCGATCGCCCCACGCGCCGCCGGCGATCGCCTCGCCCCAGCGCTCCGCGTGGTGCAGGCCGCGGTCGAGCACCACGGGGTCGGAGGTGGCGATGAGGATGTGGTCGTAGTCGCCGTTCAGGTGCTCCTCCAACCACCTCCACTCCTCCTCGTCCAGGATCGAGCGCTTGCCCTCCTCGAGCACCCGACCGCAACGCGAGTCGATCACGATCAGCCGCGTCGACTCGAGGTCGCGGCAGTAGCTCCAGCGCTCGCCGTCCCGGATGCCGCGCTCGTTGGCGGCGAACTCGCGCAGAGCGTCCCAGCCGTCGTCGCCGGCGCGGACGCGCTCGAGCAGCTCGCTGTCGCGCAGCAGCTCGGGCGAGAGGTTGCCGATGAACTGATAGAGCCAGTAGGCGGCGATGCCGGCCGTCTCGCGCTCGGCCCACCAGTCCTCGCGGCGCATGTCCTCGACCCATGCGGCCGAGATGTTCCAGTCGTCGTGGATGTCGTGGTCATCGACGATCATCGACGTCGAAACCGTCGACAGCAGCCAGCGGATCGCCGGATCGCTCCACGCCTCGCGGTACAGGCGCGTGTACTCCTCGAAGTCGGCGACCTCCTCGCCGGGCGGCTTGCGGACATCGCGGCGCTTGCGGATGAAGGCCAGGGTCTCGGGCGAGACCTCGTCGGCGTAGACCTGGTCGCCGAGCAGCACCAGCGCGTGGGGCCACTGCTCGGGCGGCCGCTCACGCATCTCATGGGTGAGCGTGTAGAGGGCGTCGAACTCGCGCGCGTCCTCATGGTCGTCCTTGGACAGCGTGTACGGAGCGTGGTGGGGAAGCGAGACGCGACACGACCCGAAGCAGATCCGCAGCGGCCCACCGTCACCGCCATGCGTGCGGATCACGCTCGGCGGGAAGTCCGAGTCGTCCTCCGGCCAGCGGCGCTCGCCGTCGAGGTGAACTTCGTATTCGCGCGTCTCGCCCGGCTCCAGCCCTTCGACCACGACCAACGCGTAGTGGTGACCGTCGACCTGGAAGGTCGGCTCGCGGTGTTCGAGCACCTCGACCTCGCAGGCCTCGTCGGCCTCCACCCAGATCACGGCCTCCGTGTCGCTGACATAACGCAGCAGCGGTCCCACCAGCAGCCTTGCCATCACTGGGCGTTTACCCGGCCGGCGGTCGATCGAACTAGTGACTAGCCCAGCTCGGGCAGGCCCTCGTCGGTCGTTGAAGCCTCGGCGTGCAGCCGGCGGGGGATCCTTCCCGCGAGCCGTGCGTCACGGCCGGCCTCGATCGCCTTGCGCATCGCGACCGCCATCCGCTCCGGGTCCGCCGCCCGGGCGATCGCGCTGGCGAGCAGGACGCCGTCGCAGCCGAGCTCCATCGCCAGGGCGGCGTCCGAGGCGGTGCCGATGCCCGCATCGCAGATCACCGGCACACCGGCCGACTCGACGATGATCCGCAGGTTGTAGGGGTTGCGGATCCCCGAGCCGGAACCGATCGGCGACCCCAGCGGCATCACCGCGGCGCAGCCGGTCTCCTCGAGGCGGCGGGCCAGGATCGGGTCGTCGTTCGTGTACGGAAGTACGGTGAAGCCCTCGTCGACCAGGGTCTCGGCGGCGTCGATCAGCTCGACCGCGTCGGGCAGCAGTGAGCGGTCGTCGCCGATCACCTCGAGCTTCACCCAGTCGGTCTCGAACGCCTCGCGGGCGAGACGCGCCGTACGCACGGCGTCGCGCGCCGTGTAGCAGCCGGCCGTGTTCGGCAGCGCGAACACGTCGAGCCGCTCGATCATCTCGACCATCGACCCCTGCGCGGCCGGGTCGACGCGCCGCAGGGCGACGGTGACGATCTCGGCCTCCGAGGCGCGGATCGCCCGCTCCATCTGCTCCAGCGAGCGAAACCCGCCCGTGCCGAGGATGAGGCGCGAGCCCCAGATGCGGCCGCCAAGCTTCCAGCCGCGATCAGCCACCCTGAATCGCTCCCACCACCTCTACCCGCTGTCCGTCCTCGAGCTCCGTGCTCTCCCACGCGCTTCTCGGCACGACCTCGCCGTCGACCGCGACCGCGATCCCGCGTCGCGCGTCAGCGGCGCCCAGACTGGCGACCGCCTCGGCGACCGTGGCAGCGTCGGGCAGACGGACGCGCTCGCCGTTGAGCTCGACCGTCATCGGGTCGCCACCTCGGCCGGGCGGCCGGTCAGCAGCGCGGCGATCCGCTGGGCGGTGATCGGCGCGAGCAGGATCCCGTTGCGAAAGTGGCCGGTCGCGAACAGCAGCCCGTCGATCGCCCCGGGACCGATCAGCGGCAGGTTGTCGGGGGTCGCGGGCCGCAGTCCCGCGACCGTCTCGACCAGCTCGAGCTCGGCGGTCTCGGGCAGCACCCGGTAGGCCTCGCGAAGCAGCTCGTACACGCCGCCCGCGGTCACTCGGGTGTCGAATCCCTGCTCCTCGACCGTCGCACCGACGACTAGCCGGCCGTCGCCGCGCGGGACGACGTAGATGCGCTCGGTGACGACGATCCGCTCGCACACCGGTTCCGCCGCGGGCCCGGCGAGCGAGATGATCTGGCCCTTGACCGGCCGAACGGCGGGTCGCGCCGGCGCCGGCAGCCAGTCGGCGGCCGACCAGGATCCCGCGGCGACCACGACCGAGCGCGCCGCCAGCTCCTCGCCGAGCGACGTCCGCACCCCCGCAACGCGCCCGCCTTCGGTGATCAACTCGCTCGCAGCGCCGATCGCGATCCGGACGCCGGCGGCCTCGCAGGCGGATACCAGCGCCGCGGTCAGCGCCCGCGGGTCGACCGCGGACTCGTGCGGAGCGTGCACGCCGGCCACGCAGGCCGGGCTGATGCCGGGCTCGAGCTCTCGGCACGCGCGCGGGTGCAGCCACTCGGCGGCGAGCTCCAGCGACTGCATCAGCTCGAAGCGGCGGCGAAGCTCAGCCGCCTCGTCGCGGTCGAGCGCGATGTGGATCGCCCCGAGGTCTAGGTAGCCCACGTCGCCGTCCGCGGCCGCCCCGAGCTCGGCGGCGAAGCCAGGCCACAGCTCATGCGAGCGCAGCGCCAGCTCGAGCAGCCGCTCCTCACCCCAGCTCGTCTCGCTGACCGGGGCGAGCATGCCGGCGGCGACGTTGGTGGCGCCGGCGCCCGGGGCTTCGCGCTCGAGCACGACCACCTTTGCGCCCTGCTCGGCGGCGCGCCACGCGCATGCCAGGCCGATCACGCCACCGCCGACGATCACGGCGTCGAGCTGCCTTGTGGTTGTGACTGCCACGGGAAGTGACTCCTCTCCCGGGCGGCGGACCTCGCATCGTCCCTGCGCCGGCATTACCCGGATCAGGTTCAGACGGTCGGCGGCCCGTTGCCGCCCTCTCAGCCCTGTTGGGTCGGGCTCCCGTTCTCGTTCAAGATACTCCCCCCGATGCGAGACGCTGAAACCGAGCTCGTCGAGCGCTACGTGAGCGCCGTCGGGAGTGGCGATATCGCCGCGGCGGCGGCCCTGATCACGGACGACGTGCGGGTCGACACCCGCGACTCGAATGCACCTTGGGGCGGCCAGGCGACCCTGGGCAAGGGCGAGTTTCGGGCCGCGTTCGAGACGTTTCACGCCCAGTGGAGCGAGATCGGTGGAGTGGGCTGGGAGCTCCTGCAAGTGCAGCCGGCCGGCGGCGGGCGGCTCGCGATCGAGACTCGGATCTCGGGACGCGGCCCGATCACCGGCATCGATCTCGACGCCCGCGGCGGCTGGCTGATCTCGTTTCGGGACGGCCTGATCTCCGAGTGCGTCCTGCACCAGAGCCTCGTCGAGGCCCTGCTCGCGGGGCGGCGGCGAGCCTTTGGCGACGCGCGCCTCTACTTCGTCTGCGACGCGCGCCCGCAGGGCAAGGATCCCGCGCCGCTGCTCGACGCCGCGCTCGCCGGCGGGGTCGACGTGATCCAGCTTCGCGACAAGGACCTGTCAGGCGAGGAGCTGGTCGAGGCGGCGCGGCCGTTTCGGGCGGCTGCGGCCGGCCACCGGGCGTTGTTCATCCTCAACGACCGGCCCGAGCTGGTCGCAGCCGCGGACGCCGACGGCGTACACGTCGGCCAGGACGATGCGCCCGTCGACGAGGCGCGCCGCGCCGCCGAGCCGGCGGCCGTCGTCGGCCTCTCCACCCATACGTCCGCGGAGGTCGACGCCGCCTTCGCCGCGCACGGCGCTGCCCGGCCGGACCAGGTCAGCGTCGGTCCGGTGTGGGAGACGCCGACCAAAGAGGGCCGGCCGGCGACCGGCCTCGAGCTGATCAGCCACGCGGCCGAGGCCGGCGCCGACCTACCCTGGTTTGCGATCGGCGGCATCGACGCGGCCAACATCGCCGAGGTCGTCGCCGCGGGCGCGCGCCGGATCGTCGTCGTCCGGGCGATCCGCGACGCCGCCGATCCCGAGGCGAGCGCGCGAGAGCTGCGCGCCGCGCTCACTGCGGCGGACTAGATTCCGCTTGATGCCGAGCAGGGAGCGAAAGCGAGCCGAGCGGCGCAAGCGCAAGGAGCGCGGCGCCGAGCGCCAGGCAGAGCAGGCCGCGCGCCGCGAGGCGATGGCGGCACGAAGCGAGGCGAAGAACGAGGCGGCCCGCGAGGCGCTGGAGCCGCTCGAGCCGGGCGAGCGACCGACGATCGTCACGGTCGGCGCCGTGATCTCGGCGCTGATCGCGATCTCGGCGGTCGTCGGCTACCTCGCCGGCGTCGAGGTGACCAAGATCGGCAGCGACGGGATCGAGCAGGGCGAGGACAAGGCGCCGATCCTCTCGGTGCTCGCCGCCGTTGGCCTGATGGGGACGATGGCGTGGGGGATGTGGAAGGCGCGCTACTGGGCGGTGCTCGGCTTTCAGGCCCTGCTGGTGATCGTGCTGGTCGCCGCCTCGCTCGGCTTGCTGCAGGCGACCAAGTGGACAGAGGCGCTCGGAACCACGCTGCTGATCGTCGGCGCCGGGACGATGTTCTTCTTCATGATCAAGGCGATGGCGCGGATCCAGATGCCCGAGCGCCGGCGGACTGGATAGGTACCGCGCCCACTTTGCGATCAGCGGGCTGAGCGCGGGCGTTCTATAGAGTCGGCCGCTATGGCCGAGTCGTATGACGTGATCGTGATCGGGGGCGGTCCGGGCGGCTATCACGCCGCGATCCGTGCTGCCCAGCTGGGCTTGAAGACCGCCGTGGTCGAGGCCGACAAGCCCGGTGGGCGCTGCCTCAACTACGCCTGCATCCCGGCGAAGACGATGCTGCACACGGCGGAGCTCTTCGACCACGCCGAGCACAGCGCCGAGCTCGGGGTCACGGTCAAGGGCGCCTCGCTGGACTGGAAGGCGCTCGCCGCTCGCCGGGCGAAGGTCTCAGAGACGCTCTCGGGCGGGGTGAAGATGCTCTGGGACAAGAACAAGGTGGCGATGATCGAGGGCGAGGGCTCGCTGACGAAGGACGGCAACGTCGCGGTTGGAGGCGAGACCTACGAGGCCGGGGCGGTCGTGCTCGCGACCGGCTCGGTCGCGCTGCCGATCCCGGGGGTCGAGTTCGGCGACCGGATCGTCGACACGTGGGGCGCGTGGTCGCTGCCCGAGCTGCCCAAGCGCCTGGCCGTCGTCGGCGCCGGCGCCTCGGGCTCCGAGATCGCCTCGGCCTACGTGCGCTACGGGACCGAGGTGACCCTGATCGAGATGCTCGACCAGATCCTGCCGCTGGAGGACAAGGACTGCGCGCGCGTCGTCGAGCGCGTCTTCAAGAAGCAGGGAATGAACATCCTGACCGGCAGCCCGATCTCCGACGTGGAGGCGGCAGCGAAGTCGGTGAAGGCGAAGGTCGGCGACCAGGCGATCGAGGTCGACTACGTCGCGATCGCCGGCGGGCGGGCGCCCGACACCGAGGGACTCGGGCTCGAGGAGGCTGGGGTCAAGGTCGGCGACGGCGGCAGGATCGAGATCGACGAGTACCAGCGGACCTCGAACCAGAAGGTCTATGCGATCGGCGACCTGGTCCGCGGCCCCGCGCTGGCCCACAAGGCCCAGGAGGAGGGGGTGGTCGCAGTCGAGACGATCGCCGGCGCGCCGACGCACGCGGTCGACCCGGACCTGATCCCCGGGGCGACCTTCTGTCACCCGCAGGTGGCGTCGGTGGGCATGACCGAGGCGCAGGCGAAGGAGACCGGCAAGGAGATCAAGGTCGGCAGGCTGAAGCTGGGCGCGGTCGGCGCCTCGGCCGTCTACGACGACCGCGACGGGATCGTCAAGATCGTCGCCGACGCCGAGTACGGCGAGATCCTCGGCGCGCACGTGGTCGGCAACCGCGCCTGCGACATGATCGCCGAGCTCGTCGACACGATCGCGCTCGAGGGCGGCTACCAGGAGCTCGCCCGGATCGTCCACGCGCATCCGACGATCTCCGAGGCGATCCTCGACGCCGCTCGCTCGGTCGACGGCTGGGCGATCCACCAGTAGCGCGATCCATGGCCGACGCGTTCGGCGATTACTACAGGGAGATCTATATGCGCGGTCTCGCCGGCGAGACCCCGTCGATCCCGGTCGACTGGGCCGAGCTCGAGCGGCGCGCCGAGGAGGCGATGGAGCCGCGGGCGGCCGCATACGTGTTCGCCGGGGCGGGCACCGGCGAGACCATTCGCGCCAACCGCGAGGCGTTTCGGCGGCGGCGAATCGTGCCACGGATGCTGCGCGACGTCGGCGAGCGCGACCTCTCGACGAAGGTGCTCGACACCGGCATGCCGGCGCCGGTGCTGCTGGCGCCGATCGGGGTGCAGACCATCGTCCACCCCGATGGTGAGCTGGCCACCGCCCGAGCCGCGGCGGAGCTGGGGCTGACTCTCGTGGTCAGCTCGGCGGCGGCGCACACGCTCGAGCAGATCGCCGAGGTCGGCGGACCGCGGTGGTTTCAGCTCTACTGGCCCAACGATCCCGAGCTCGCCGAGAGCTTCGTCGGGCGCGCCGAGGCGGCGGGCTACCAGGCGATCGTCGTCACTGTCGACACCTTCATCCCGGGCTGGAAGCCGCGCGACCTGCAGCAGGCATGGCTGCCCTTCCTCGAAGGCGTCGGCAACGCCAACTACCTGCAGGACCCGGTGTTCAGGGCGGCGCTGGACAAGCCGCCGGAGGAGGACCTGGGCGCCGCGATCGGCCAGTACCTCTCGATCTACGTCAACCCCTCGCTGACCTGGGACGACCTCGCCTGGCTCGAGCAGCGCACCTCGCTGCCGATCCTGATCAAGGGGGTCCTTCACCCCGACGACGCGCGCGAGGCGCAAGCCCGCGGCGTGGCGGGACTGATCGTCTCCAACCACGGGGGGCGGCAGGTCGACGGCGCGATCGCCTCGCTCGACGCGCTCGAGCCGATCATCGACGCCGTCGGCGGCGAGGTCGCCGTGCTGCTCGACAGCGGCGTCCGCTCCGGTGCCGACGTGCTCAAGGCGCTGGCGCTCGGGGCCGACGCGGTTCTGGTCGGACGGCCCTACCTGTGGGGGCTGGCGCTCGAGGGACAGAGCGGGGTCGAGGCGGTGTTGAAGATGCTGCTCGCCGAGCTCGAGCTGACAATGGCGCTCAGCGGACAGGCCCGCGTGGCCGACCTCGACCCCGCGATTCTGGCGAGCGCGTGATGAGCGAGCGCACTGCCACCTTCTACTTCGACCTCGGCTCGCCTTACGCCTACCTCGCCGCCGAGCGGATCGACCGCGTCTTCGACGACGCCGGAGCGGCGCCTCCCGAGTGGCAACCGATCCTGCTCGGCGGGCTGTTTCGGCGCTTCGGGCGCGACTCGTGGGCAAAGGGCCCTGGCCGCGCCGAGGGACTGGCCGAGTGTGAGCGCCGCGCCCAGGCTTACGGTCTGCCGCCGATCCTCTGGCCCGATCCCTTCCCCGGCGACATGCTGTTCGCGATGCGGACCGCGACCTTCGCCAAGGAGATCGGGCGCACGGTCTCGTTCGCGCTCGCCGCCTTCCGCCAAGCGTTCGCCGCGGGCCGCGACCTCTCCGAGCCCGACAACGTCTTCCTTGCCGCCGCCTCGTCGGAGCTGCACCCCCGCTCGCTCGAGGTCGCGGTCGAGCGCCAGGCGATCAAGGACCGCCTGCGCGAAGCCACCGACCACGCCGGCGACCTCGGCGTGATCGGCGTGCCTGCGGTGGTTGTCGGGGAAGAGGTCTTCTGGGGCGACGACCGGCTCGAGGAGGCCGCGGCGGCGGCCGCGCATCTGGGCGAAGCGAGCGCTTGAGCTATGTTGCGGCGGGGTGGCTGAGGAGACCACGAAGACCGCTGAGACGCAGGGCACCGACGGCGCCTCGGCGAAGACGCGGCAGTTGCCCAAACCCGAGGTCTGCCTGGAGCTGCTCGAGACGATGGCGCTCATCCGCCGCTTCGAGGAAGAGGCTGGCCGGCAGTATCAGCGCGCGAAGGCGGGTGGCTTCCTGCACCTGGCGATCGGCGAGGAAGCGACGATCGTCGGCACCATCTCGGCGATGGAGGAGACCGACTACCTGATCGGCACCTACCGCACCCACGGGCACGCGATCGCCCGTGGGACCGATCCCAAGAACGTGATGGCCGAGCTCTTCGGGCGCGAGGACGGCACCTCGCGCGGGCGCGGCGGCTCGATGCACATCTTCGACGGCGAGCGCCGGTTCATGGGCGGCTACGGGATCGTCGGCGGCAACCTCCCGCTCGCCGCGGGACTCGCGCTGGCCTCCGACTACAAGGGCACCGACGAGGTCACCGTGTGCATGTTCGGCGACGGCGCCTCGAACACGGGCAACTTCGGCGAAACGATGAACCTGGCCGCGCTCTGGAGCCTGCCGATCGTGTTCATCCTCGAGAACAACCTCTACGGCATGGGGACCTCGGTCGAGCGCGCCTCGGCGGTCACCGACTTCACGCGCAAGGCCGAGGGGCTCGGGGTGCCCGGCGTACGCGCCGACGGCATGGACGTGCTGGCGATGCGCGAGACGGTCACCGAGCACATCCGGATCGCGCGCGAGGAGCGCAAGCCGACAATGGTCGAGGCGTTCACCTACCGCTTCCGCGGCCACTCCGCAGCCGACCCCGAGGTCTACCGCTCCAAGGAGGAGGTCGAGGAGTGGCGCAAGAAGGATCCGATCGAGCTGTTCGCCGACCGGCTCGAGTCCGAGGGCATACTCGGCGAGGGTGACCGCGACGAGCTGCGCGAGCGGATCGACAAGCGGATCCTCGAGGCGGTCGAGTTCGCCGATGCCTCGCCCGAGCCGCCGCTGGATTCGCTCTACGACAACCTCTACGTCGTCGGCGAGAACGTCGCCGGCTGGTACGCGGTTGACGAGCGGGCGCCGAAGCCATTCCCGGGCGAGCGCGAGCGCGAGCAGCTTTCGGGCGAGGCGAAGAAGCTCGCCGAAGCGGGCGCCGCCTACGCCGGCCAGGCCGCGAAGACCGGGCGCCGGCAGGGCGAAGAGGAGACTGACCGCAACGAGGGCGAGGCGGTCGAGCAAGAACTTGAGGCCTCGACCGAGGACGAGGGCGAAGGCGAGCCCGCGGAGGACGAGGAGTAATGCCCACCCTGCGGATGCGCGAGGCGCTGCGCGACGCGATGGCCGAGGAGATGCGCCGCGACGAGGCGGTGTTCGTGATGGGCGAGGACGTCGCCGTGTTCGGCGGCGCCTTCAAGGTCACCGAAGGGCTGCTCGACGAGTTCGGCGAGCGCCGCGTCCGCGACACGCCGATCTCCGAGAACACCATCGTCGGCACCGGGGTCGGGGCAGCGATGGGCGGGTTGCGGCCGATCGTCGAGCTGATGACGGTCAACTTCTCGCTGCTGGCCTTCGATCAGATCATCAACCACGCCGCCGCGATCCCCTACATGTTCAACGGCCAGGTGAGGGTGCCGCTGGTGATCCGGATGCCCGGCGGCGGCGGCCACCAGCTCGGCCCCACCCACTCGCACAGCTTCGAGGCGATGTTCCTGCAGGTCCCGGGCATGCTCGTCGCATGTCCCTCGACTCCGGCCGACGGCAAGGCGCTGTTGAAGGCCGCAATCCGCGACGACAACCCGGTGATCTTCGTCGAGCACGAGACCCTCTACGGCGCCCGGGGCGAGGTGCCCGACAACAGCGAGGACGAGGTGCTGCGCTTCGGCGAGGCGGCGATCCGGCGCGAGGGCGACGACGTGACGATCGTCGGCGCGCTGCGGATGGCGCACATCGCCGAACAGGCGGCGAAGACGCTCGCCAACGACCACGGGATCGAGGCGGAGGTGATCGACCCGCGGACGCTGCGCCCCCTCGACCTGCCGACGATCATCGACTCCGTGGAGAAGACCAACCGCCTGGTGATCGTCGAGGAGGGCTGGCCGCACGGGGGCGTCGGCGCCAACATCGCCGCGCTCGTCCAGGAACAGGCCTTCGACCACCTCGACGCGCCGATCCAGCGGGTCACCGGCGCCGACGTGCCGATGCCCTACTCCAAGCGGCTCGAGCAGTCCGCGATCCCGCACGCCGAGAACGTCGTCTCCGCGGTCAGGGCGGCTATGGAGGGGGCGGTCTGATGGCGGCCGAGATCGTCATGCCCCGGCTTTCGGACTCGATGGAGGAGGGGACGATCCTCAAGTGGATGAAGTCGGTGGGCGACGAGGTTGCGGTCGGCGACGAGCTGGTCGAGATCGAGACTGACAAGGCGAACATGGTCTATGAGTCGGACACCGCCGGCAGCCTGATCGAGATCACCGCCGAGGAGGGCGCAACTTTGCCGATTGGCGAGGTGATCGCGCGCGTCGGTGAAGCGGGGGAAGCCCCAAGCGGGAATGGTGGAGGCCCCGACAGGGGAGAGGACTCTTCGGGCGAGAGTCCTCGCTCCGCTGCGGATCGCCCTCAGAGCCCTCCCCCTGCCGAGACCTCCGACGAGGCGCAGGCTGAGCACGCTGAACCCGCAGCTGCCCCTACCCAGCCGGAACAGCCTGCCGATGGCGACGGCCGCGTGAAGGCTTCACCTATCGCCCGGAGGATTGCGAAGGAGAAGGGGGTGGATCTGGCGTCGTTGCGGGGCTCGGGACCCGGCGGCCGGATCATCAAGGTCGACGTCGAACAGGCCGAGGCGGCTCCGTCGGCGGCACCCGCGGCGCCCGCCGCGCCGACCC
>DAIRGH010000177.1:0-3270 GCA_036794585.1 Solirubrobacterales bacterium
GCATGATGTCGAGCACGACGAGGTCGAAGCGCTGCTCGGCGAAGCGGTCGAGCGCGGCGCGGCCGTCGACCGCCGAGACGACCTCGTATCCGTCCTTACGCAACGGGTAGGCGAGCAGGGTCTGCACCGACTGCTCGTCGTCGACGAGCAAGATGCGCGCCGTTCCCTCGGCGTTCGCAGCAGCCATCCCACCGAAGCGTAGTCAGGGCTCGCCCCGTGGCTCGGTCGGCAGTATGCAGACGGTGACCGACCGCGCCGCCGTCGACCTGCGCCTGTACAGGGTCGCGTGGCTGCCCGTTCTGCTCGCCGTGGTCGTGCTGATGTTCTCGCTCGAGGGCGCGCCGGAGCCGCTCGAGCCCGTGACCCCGCCGGGAACCTTCGAGCCCGACCGCGCCGCGCGCCAGGCGCGCGAGATCGTCGCCGGCGCGCCTGCGCGCGAGCCCGCCTCGGAGGGCGACGTGGCGATCGCCGGTCTGGTCGCCAATCGCTTCGAGGACATCCGAGCCGGAGCTACGAGCGAGCAGCGCTTCGAAGGCAGCTTCGACGGCGACGACGTCGAGCTCACGAACGTGCTCTTGACGCTGCCGGGCGACACCGAGCGGACGATCGTGGTCCTGGCGCCGCGCGACGCGGCAACTGGCCCGGGGGCCGCCTCGAGTGCCGCGGCGACGGGGATCCTGATCGAGCTCGCGAACGCGCTCGGGGTCGCCGGTCACGAGAAGACGATCGTGTTCGCGTCCACGAGCGGCGGCGCGCAGGGGCCCGACGAGCTGCTCGCGAACCTGCCCGAGCGCGACACGGTCGAAGCCGTGATCGCGATCTACCAGCCCGGCGCGGTCGAGCGCCGGCCGCCGTTCGTGGTCACGGGGTCCACCGGCGAGACCAGCGCGCCGGTGCAGCTCGAACGCACCGCGGAGCTCGCCGTGGAAACGCAGGCGCAGGAGAGCGCGAGCAGGCCCTCGGGGCTGACCCAGCTCGCGCGCCTCGCGGTGCCCTCCGGGCTCGGGCCGCAGGCACCCCTGATCGCCGCGGGTTTCGACGCGGTCGCGATCTCCTCGGCAGGCGAGCGTCCACTGCCGGCAACCGAGGACGAGCTAGGGGACTTGTCCCAAGAGGCGGTCGACGCCTTCGGGCGGGCGGCGCAGCTGACGATCGGCGCGGTGGACGTGAGCCTGACCGAGCTCGAGCACGGTCCCGGCACACACCTGGAGCTCGGCGACAACCTCGTTCCGGGCTGGACACTGGCGCTGCTCGCGCTGACCCTGCTGCTGCCCGCGACGGTGGCGGCGGTCGACGGCTGCGCCCGCGCGGCGCGGCGCCGTCAGCGGATCGGTGCCGGTCTGGCGTGGGCCGCGGCGCGGGCCTTGCCGCTGCTCGGTGCGCTCGCGATCGTCTACCTGCTGGCGATCTTCGGCGCCGTCCCCAGTCCGCCGTTTCCCTTCGACCCCGGGCTCTACGAAGCGGGCGGGCGCGCTGCCGTGACCTTTGCGCTCGCGCTGATCGCCGCCGGTGCGAGCGCGCTCCTGCTGAGGAGGCTCGGGGTGACGGCGGGGCGCGCCCCGGAATCGGCGCTGCCGGCGTTGGGCGCGGTCGGGGTGATCGCGGCGCTGGCCGTCTGGCTCGCCAACCCCTATCTCGCGCTGCTGATTGCACCCGCGGCCCACGTCTGGCTGATCGCGGTGGGCGAGATGTCGGTGACGCGGAGAGCCGCAGTGCTGGTCGCGGCGGCGGTCGCCTGCCTGCCCCTAGTCTTGGCGCTGGTGGCGATCTCCAGTGACCTCGACCTCGGTGCGACCGCGCCCTGGACCTTCACCCTGATGCTCGCCGACGGACAGATCGGCTTTGTCGTCGCGGTCGCGGGCACCTTCCTCGGCGGCGCCCTCCTAGGCACGATCGCGCTCGCCCTGCGCCGTTCCGACCCCCTCCCGGCGGACGCCTAGTGGAATGACCTCACACCGGGCACCGGGTGAGCACCCTGTCCATCGAACGAGCGTTGAGGTCGACGCAAGTGAAATCGGGTTGGGGTATCTGACGGCCGATCACATGGGTGATACCGCCAGTCAAGGAAGGATGGACGAGTTGAAGCGTGAGATCGCACTCAAGCGGTATGACGTCGACGCCGAGGCAGTAGCCGACGCGATCGTCGCGAAGCTGCGGCTGGTCAAGCAGGGGCGCCGGGCACTCGAGGCGAGCGAAGCTGATCGAAGCCTCGTGGCCGCCGAGTCGCTCCGCCGCCCTCACTGAGGACGACGCCCCGACCCTCCCTCACCTCGCCGATCACGGCGAGTGCGGAGCCGATCTCGGAGAGCGCTTCGGCCGCCTCGGAAAGCCGCTCGCGCGGCAGGGTCACCAGTAGCTCGTAGTCCTCTCCACCCGAGATCGCGAGCTCCAGCCCGTCCACTCCCGCCGCCTCGGCCAGCTCGCTCACCCCCTCCTGCAGCGGCAGCCGCTCGAGCTCGATCAGAACCTCGACCCCGCTCGCGGCGGCAAGGTGGCCGGCGTCGCCTCCGAGCCCGTCGCTGAGATCGATCATCGCCGTGGCGCCGGCCTTCGCCAGCGCCTCGCCTTCCGCCAGCCGCGGCAACGGGCGCAGCTGCCGGCTCCTGAGCGCCCCGGCGACGGCGGGGTCGAGCGCCGACGCGAGCTCGGGCCGCTCGAGCGCCAGCAGCCCCGCCGCCGCGCCGCCGAGCTCGCCGGTGACCGCGACGGCGTCGCCGGCCCGTGCGCCCGTGCGTCGCACGGCGGCCGCAGCATTCGCGGTCGAGCCGACCACGGTCAGCGCGCAGAGCAGGGCTGGGGCTCGGGTCACGTCGCCGCCGGCGACGGCGATCCCGCGCTCCGCCGCAAGCTCCCCAAGGCCTGTGGCGAGCTCGAGCATCGCCTCGGTGTCGACGTGCTCCGGAACTCCGAGCTGGACGTAGGCCTCCTCGGCGCTGGCGCCCATCGCGGCGAGATCGGAGAGCGCCACGGCGAGCGCCTTGTGGCCGACGTCGGCGAACGCGAACGGCGGGATCCGGAAGTGGACACCCTCGACCAGCGCGTCGACGCTGGTGATCGCGGCGCCATCGCGCACGCTGATCGCTGCGTCGTCGCCGCTGCCCAGCGCCAGGCTGCCCGTGCCCGCGGTCGCTCCCGCGCGCTCGAGCCGCTCGCGCAGCGCCGCGATCAGCTCGAATTCGCTGGTCAGTGGACCGGGCGGCCCGGGGGAACCGCGCCACCGCCGTCGCCCGTGGTGCCGGGGGCGCCGCCGCCGGTGTCACCGCCCTCGTC
>DAIRGH010000178.1:0-3266 GCA_036794585.1 Solirubrobacterales bacterium
CGGTGCCGGTCGAGCTCGCCGAACCGCCGGCCGAGCGGCTGCCGGCCGCGGTCGAGTCGGCCTCCTACTTCGTCGTCGCCGAGGCGCTCACCAACATCGCCCGCTACGCGCAGGCCTCGCACGCCGAGGTCAGTGTCAGCCGCGCCAACGGCCAGGTTCGGGTCGAGATCCGCGACGACGGCGTCGGCGGGGCCGACCCCGAGACGGGCTCGGGCCTGCGCGGGCTCGCCGACCGGGTCGCGGCCCTCGACGGCCACCTCGAGGTGATCAGCCCCCACGGCGAGGGCACGGTCGTGCGGGCGGTGATCCCATGCGCGTAGTCGTCGCCGACGACTCCGTGCTCCTGCGCGAGGGCGTCGTGCGATTGCTGGAGGAGGCGGGGATCGAGGTCGCCGGCCAGGCCGGTGACGCCGACGAGCTGCTGCGCAAGGTCCGCGCTCACAAGCCCGACGTCGCGATCGTCGACGTGCGGATGCCGCCGACCAACACCGACGACGGGCTGCGCGCCGCGCAGCAGATCCGCGCCGAGCTGCCGCAGGTGTCGGTGCTGGTGCTCTCGCAGTACGTCGAGGAGGGCTACGCGATGGAGCTGCTCGAGGACAGCGCCGAGGGCGTCGGCTACCTGCTCAAGGACCGGGTCGCCGAGGTCGAGCGCTTCATCGACGCCGTGCGGAGGGTCGCCGAGGGCGGCTCGGCGCTCGACCCCGAGGTCGTCTCGCAACTGCTCGGCCGCCGTCGGCGCGAGGACCCGCTAGAGCAGCTCACCCCGCGCGAGCGCGAGGTGCTCGAGCTGATGGCCGAGGGGCGCACAAACCAGGCGATCGCCGACCAGCTCGTGGTCACGGAGCGCGCGGTCGAAAAGCACGTGACCAGCATCTTCTCCAAGCTCGACCTCACTACCAGTCCGCACGACCATCGCCGGGTGCTGGCGGTGCTGACCTACCTTCGTGCCTAGCCGAGCTAGCCGCCGGCCTTGGCGATCGCCCGGTCCATCGCGGCGCCGGGGTCCTCGACCACCTTGCCGTGGCCGGGCGCGAGACGCTCGAAGTCGAGGGCGCGTAGCTTGCGCGCGGTCTCGAGCGCCGTCGGGCGGTGCCACGTCGCCATCGCGGGCAGCGGAAAGCGCGGGTTCGCCTTCGCGCTCGTGGCGACGCCTCCGAGCGTCGAGTACGCGTCGGCGCAGAACAGCGTGCCGTCGCGGCGGTCGAGGAAGGCGAGCTGGCCGGGCGTGTGGCCCGGGGCGGCGATCGCCTGCAGCGAGCCGACCATGTCTCCGGGCTCGAGCAGCCGTGTCGGCTCGGTCTCGGTCCCGGGATAGCCGCCACGCAACTTGTCCACGGGCTCGCCCGGGTCGAGGCTCATGTCCTTCCTCAGGAAGCGCGAGTCGCGGCGGCTGATGATCACCTCTGCGTCCGGCCGCGCTTCGTTCAGGGCGTCGAGCGAGCCGACGTGGTCGGCGTGAGCATGGGTGAGCAGGATCCGCTTGATCGGTCGGTCACCCGCGGTCGCCAGGATCTTCTTCGCCGAGCCCGGGATCATCGTGTCGATCACGGTCAGCCCGTCCTCCTCCTCGACCAGGTAGGTGTTGACGAAGCCGAAGCGGCTGACGCGCTCGAACGCCATCACGCCATGATTACCCAATGAGGCCCGAGGAGGAGCCCAAGACCGGCGAGATGCGCCGCGCTCAGGACGAGCGCGAGACGACCGAGCGCGAGCTGGCTGAGGACGCCACCGATCCGGCCGAGCAGCGCCAGCACAAGCGCCGCGCCGACAAGGCCGCGTATCTGAAAGAGAAGCTCGCCGAGCGCGAGCGCTCAGAGCGCGAATCGGGCTAGCCGCCCGGAGCTGATCGCCGCCGCCACGAGCGGCACGCCGGGCCGGTAGACGAGATCGGCGTAGGTGGCGGCGTCGAGGATCGCGGCGTCGGCCCGGGCGCCGGGCGAGAGGCGGCCGATGTCGTCGCGCCGCAGCGCTGCGGCGCCGCCGGACGTTGCGGCGGCGAGCGCCTCATCGACGGTCATGCCCATGTCGCGGACGGCGAGCGCGATGCAGAAGCCGATCGCGGTGGTGTTGGAGGAGCCGGGGTTGGTGTTGGTGGCGAGCGCGACCCGGGCGCCGGCATCGATCGCACGCCGGGCGTCGGGATAGGGCTGGCGGGTGGAGAAGTCGGTGGCGGGGAGGAAGGTGGCGATCGTCTCGCTCGCCGCCAGCGCCTCGACGTCGGCGTCGTCGAGGAAGGTGCAGTGGTCGACCGAGGCTGCGCCCATCTCGACGGCCAGCCGCACCCCGGGCCCGGGGCCGAGCTGGTTTCCGTGGACGCGCCGCCCCAGCCCGGCCTCGCGGCCGGCCTCGAGCACCGCTCGCGACTGATCGACGTCGAAGGCGCCGCGCTCGCAGAAGACGTCGATCCAGCGGGAGTGCGGCGCGCAGGCGGCAAGCATCTCGCCGCAGACGAGCTGGACGTACTCATCGGCGCGGCCGTCGTACTCGGGCGGCACGACATGCGCGCCGAGGAAGGTGACGTCGTCGGTGAACTCGCCCGCGATCTCGCACAGTCGGCGCTCGGTGTCGATGTCGAGGCCGTAGCCGCTCTTGATCTCGACGTGGGTGATCCCGGCGCGCAATCCCTCGGCGCGGCGCTGGCTGGTGAGCTCGCGCAGCTCGTCATCTGACGCGGCGCGTGTCGCCGCGGTCGTGACGTTGATCCCGCCGGCCTCGTATGGCTGGCCGGCCATCCGCGCGGCGAACTCCTCGGCCCGGTCACCGGCGAAGACGAGATGCGTGTGGCTGTCGACGAATCCAGGGATCACGCACCGGCCGGCGGCGTCGAGACGCTCGTCGGCGATGGCGCCCGCGGGTTCGACGGCGGTGACGCGGTCGGCGTCGATCACCAGCGCCGCGTCGCGGACGATCCCGAGTGGGCCGTCGCCGAGCGCCGGGTCGTTGGTGACCAGCAGGCCGATGCGGTCGACGACCAGCGTGCTCACGTCACCGCTCCGATCGCTTCGGCCAGCGCCGCCGGGGCGTCGATGCTCAGGTGCCTGCCCTCGCTCACAACCTGCCGCCCGCCGACCACCACTTCGCGGACGTCGGCGGCGGAGGCCGCGAAGACGAGCGCGGGGAGGAGGTCGGCGCGGTCGGCGCCGGCGAGGCGGACGCTGTCGAGGTCGATCGCGACCAGGTCGCAGAGCGAGCCGCGCTCGATCCGCCCGGCCTCGGGCCAGCCGAGGCAGGCGTGGCCGCCGGCGGTCGCCGCAGCCAGCAGG
>DAIRGH010000179.1:0-3207 GCA_036794585.1 Solirubrobacterales bacterium
ATTGACGACCAGCCGGCGCGGGCGCGCTACGCCGAGGAGGCCGGCATCGGCCTCGGCGTGTCCGGCCCGGGCGACGAGCGCCTGGAGGCGCAGATCGACCGCCTGCTGCGTCCCGAGGAGCGCAGCGAGATCCTCGCCCGGATCCTCGAGCTTCAGCCCGCCAACGGCGCCGGCGACGCGGCGCAATGGTTAAGGGGTCTGACCCCCGATGGGGGTCAGACCCCCTTTAGGAACGAGCGCGGCTCGTTTCGCTCGTGGCGGCGGCGCTGGGGGACCTTCTTCGCCAGCGCGCCCGAGACCGCGGTCCGGCTCGCCCGCCAGCAGCTCACACAGCCCCGCGCCCGGGTGCTGGTGCTGGCGGTCGGGATCGCCGACGACGAGCTCGCGCCGGCGCTGATGGCGACGCTGGCCGAGGCCGACGAGGCGCCGGAGCACACGCTGGTGGTCACAGATTCGCTTGCGCTCGGGCCGCTGCGCGAGCTCGGGGTGGGAATCGAGCACGTCCCGCCGCGCGGCTCGCGCCAGGCCGTGGTCGCCGACATGCCCTACGAGGAGTTCCTGCGCCGGCGGCTGGAGCTGATCCGGGCCGAGCGCCCCCGGGGGCTGCGCGTGCTCTCGGCGCCGGGAGGGGCTCCGCTACCCTGAGCCTTCGCCATGGAGGCCTCCACCCCCGTAAGACCGCTTGATCAAGCGGCGGCGGGCGATTCCCGGCGCTCCGGCGTCGGCGCTCCGGCCGCACTTCCGAACCTGATCGTGATCGGGGCGCAGAAGTGCGGCACCAGCGTCCTTCACTACTACCTCAGCCTCCATCCCGAGGTCTCGATGTCGAAGCCGAAGGAGCTCAACTTCTTCATCGAGGAGCGCAACTGGCCGCGCGGGGTCGACTGGTACAAGGCCCAGTTCGACGGTGGCGCCTGTGTCCGCGGCGAGGCCTCACCCAACTACACCGCCTATCCGCAGCACGACGGCGTCCCCGAGCGCATGCACTCGGTCGTCCCCGACGCGAAGCTGATCTACATGATCCGCGACCCGCTCGAGCGGATCGGCGCGCACTGGGTCCACAACTACGCCAAGCGCCGCGAGAAGGGCACCCTGGCCGAGACGCTCGTGCACCCCAACACCTCCTACGTCACCCGCTCGCGGTACGCGATGCAGCTCGAGCGCTTCCTGGCGCACTACTCGAAGGACCAGGTGCTGGTCTTCCAGCAGTCCGAGCTGCGCCACCAGCGGATGGAGACGCTGCGCAAGATCTTCGAGTTCATCGGCGTCGACCCCGAGTTCAACCATCCGCGCTTCGAGCAGGAGCGACACCAGACCTCGGGCAAGACCCGCGCGACCCGGCTCGCGGTCCGCCTGGAGAGGATGGGGCGCGGCCGCCGGGGGCGGATGTTCCCGCAGAACTTCTGGCTGCTGCTCGACGACCGGCTGCCCTTGCGGCGGACGATCAAGCGCCCTGACGTGCGCGCCGCGCTGCCCGCCGAGACGCTCGCCGAGCTGCGCGCCGACGCCGAGCGGTTGCGCGAGCTGACCGGCCGCGACTTCTCCAACTGGTCGATCTGGGACACCTGATCCCGCCCGCCGAGCGGGCACGCTGATGCCCAAGCAGAGACGGACCAAGCAGCGTCACGACCACCCCGGCGGCTCCGGCGCGGTGCTGGGCGTGAGCGTGATGCGCAACTCGAGCGTCCAGGCGATTGCGCTGGTCGTCTCCAACGGCGTCGCGCTGGTCTCGATCATGGTCGTCGCCGCGTTCCTCGGCCCCGACGAGATGGCCCGCTACGCGCTGCTGATCTTCCTCGCCGGGTTGGTGACCCAGATCGCATCGCTGCTGGTCAAGCCCGGCACCGTTCGCCGCGTCTTCGGCGCCGACGACGAGGACGAAGACGACGACGATGACGACGAGGTCGTGTCCTCACCGCCGCGCAGCCTCGGCACCGGCCTGGTCTGGGCGATCGTTCTCGGTGTCATCGCGACCGTGCTGGTCGTCGTGTTCCGCCGGCCGATCGCCGATGTGTTGCTCGGCAACCCGGATGACGACGGCCTCGTCGCTTGGGCCGGCCTGCTCGCAGGAGCGCTGCTGCTGTTCAAGATCTGCGACATCGTCCTCTGGCTCGAGCGCCGGCCGACCTCGTACCTGATCGCCGACACCTCGCGGCCCCTGCTCGGGCTCGTCGTGCTCACCGCCTTCCTTGCCACCGGCTCGGGCGTCGAGGGCGCGATCGTCGGCACCTTCATCGGCACGGCGATCGCGGGGCTCGTCGGGCTGGCGCTGCTGCGCGGCAGCTTCGAGCCCAACTTCGACCTCGCCGAGATCAAGCAGATCATCGTCCGCGGCCGTTACCGGGCGCCAATCGTGATGTCGTTCTGGCTCGTCCAGAACGCCGACATCTTCATCCTCTCTCGCTTCGTCGACCACACCGAGCTCGGCGTCTACAGCCTCGCCTCGAGGCTTGGGTTCGTGGTCTCGTTCCTGCCGCAGGGTTTCCGGATGGGGATCCGCCCGCTGCGCAAGTCGGCGATCTGGGACGCATTCCACGACCAGTACGGCAAGCAGACGGCCGGCGGTCAGCTGCTCGCCTACTTCTCGCTGGTCTGCATCCTCGCGGTGCTGACCATGGTGCTCTGCGGCGAGGTGCTGGTCGACGTCGCTCCGGCGGCATACGCCGACGCCGCCAGCCTGATTCCGCTGACCGCGGTCGGGTTCGTGATGCCGTCGCTCTACCGCACCGTCAATCAGAACGTCAACGTGCAGAACAAGCGACCGCTGTTCATCGGCGGGGTGATCGCGGCGGCGCTGATCTTCATCGGTGTCACCTGGGCGCTGGCCGGCGAGATCGGCGTCTACGCGGCGCCGATCGGGATGATCGTCGGCTTCGGTCTCCCTGCCGGCTTTCTGTTCCTCAAGGGCCAGTTCGGCAAGCGGCCGTTGTTCTTCCCCTACCGCCAGATCCTCACCGCGCTGCTGCTTGCCGCGGCATTCGCCGGCGGCGCCCAGCTCCTGCCGGAGATGAACCCGATCGTCGAGCTCTTGATCGCCTTCGCCCTGATCGGGCTCTGGATGGTCCTGCTGATCCCCCTGCGGGCGATCCCGCGCGCGCACTGGACGCCGCTGCTGCACATGGTCCGCTCGTTCAGGCGGGGGACCCCGGCCAACTTCCGCCCCCGCCGCGGCCTGCGCGCGCTCGAGCCGGCCGAGCGCGCCGAGCT
>DAIRGH010000020.1:0-35384 GCA_036794585.1 Solirubrobacterales bacterium
GCTGTGAGATCTGCTGGATCGGGTCGAAGAACAGCTGCAGGTAGCCGATGAACGCGACCACGACCCCGATCTCGATGTTGCCGTCCAGGTACTGATAGCCGCCGAACAGGATGATCGCCGCCGTGCCGATCGCCGACAGCAGCTCGACCGCCGGGAAGTAGGAGGCGTTGAGGTAGACGGTCTTCATGTTCGCGTCGCGGTTGGCGTCGTTGAGCTCGCTCATCCGCGTCACGTGCTGGCGCTCGCGGCCGAACGTGCGCACGACCCGCACGCCCGAGAGCGTCTCCTGCAGGTAGGCGGTGATGTCGGCGATCTTCTCCCTGGTCAGCCGGTAGGCGCCGGTCGAGGCGATCCGGAAGATGACGCTGCCGATGAAAAGCAGCGGGAAGGTGAGAAAGGTGACGAGCGCCAGCGGCACGTCGAGCGCGAGCAGGATCGCGACCACGCCGCCCAGGGTGAGGACGCTGGAGAACAGCGTCACGACGCCGTCGGTGACCAGCGAGTCGAGCGCCTGCACGTCGTTGGTCAGCCGCGAGATCAGCACCCCCGGCTTGCGCCGGGTGAAGAAGCCGATCGACATCGTCTGCAGGTGGACGTAGATGCGCTCGCGCAGATCCTGGAGTGCGCGCTGTCCGACCCACCCGACCAGGTACGTCTGCGCGTAGCTGGCGGCCCAGTAGATCGCCACCGAGGCGACGAAGATGATCACGATGACGGTCAGCGCGTTCAGGTTCTCTCCGTCGATGCCGTCGTCGATCGCCCGGCCGGCCAGGTACGGAGGCGCCAGTGCCGCCGCGGTGGCGATCAGCAGCGCGACCATCATCAGCGCCACCTGCAGGCGGTAGGGGCGCAGCAACCCCAGCAGCCAGCGCACCTTGCGCGCCCGCTGGTCCTCTCCGCGGATCAGCCGCCACAGGTCGCGGAACAGGATCAGCGTGCCCGCGAGCCGGCCAGGCTGGTTGGCGTTCGTCTCCTCGGGACCGGTCACAGCCTCGCCAGTTCCTCTCGTTCCTCGGCGTCCTTCTGCAGGAAGAGCACGTCCTCGCAGCCGAACTCCGCGATCTCGGCGTAAAGCGGGCAGCGCTCCAGCAGCTCCTCGTGCTGGCCACGGTCGACGATCCGGCCCGTCTCCATGACCACGATCTCGTCGGCGAGCGAGATCGTCGACAGGCGGTGGGCGACGACGAACGTCGTCCGCCCCTCCATCACCTCGCGCAGCCCGCGCTTGATCGCCGCCTCGGTGCGCGCGTCGACCGACGAAGTCGCGTCGTCGAGGATCAGGATCCGCGGGTCGGCGATCAGCGCCCTGGCGATCGCGACCCGTTGGCGCTGGCCGCCCGAGAGCGTCAACCCGCGCTCGCCCACGAGCGTGTCATAACCGTCGGGAAGCCGGGTGATGAAGTCGTGGGCCTGCGCCCGCCGCGCCGCGGTCTCGATCTCCTCGCGGCTCGCGCCGGGTCGGGCGTAGGCGATGTTCCCGGCGACCGTGTCCGAGAACAGGAAGCTCTCGTCGGCGACGAAGGCGACCTCGCCGCGCAGCGAGGCGACGTCGACGGCGCGCAAGTCGGCGCCGTCGACGAGCACGGCCCCCTCGTTCGGGTCGTACAAGCGCGCGATCAGCGCCACCAGGCTGGTCTTGCCCGATCCGGTGGGCCCGACGAGCGCCACGGTGCGCCCCGCGGGCACCTCGAGCCTGACGCCGGTCAGCGACGGTGCGGCGCCGTCGTAGCGCAGCGTGACGTCGCGGAACTCGACCCGGCCGGGACCGTCGGGCAGCGGCGGCGCGTCCGGGGGGCTCGTGACCTGCGGCTCGCGGTCGAGAATCTCGAACAGCCGGTTGCCGGAGGCGACGGCGCGCTGGGCCATCCCCAGCGACATGCCGAGCATCCGCATCGGACCTATCAGCAAGATCAGGTAGGTGTAGAAGGCGGTGAACTCGCCGAGCGTCAGATCCCCGGAGATCACCTCGCGCCCGCCGACGTACAGGACGACCGCGAGCCCGAGGCTGGGGATGAAGCCGAGCATCGGCGAGTAGAAGGCGCGCAGGCGGGTCGAGTACACGTTCTGGTCGAAGACGCGGTTGACCGAGCGGCGAAAGCGCCCGAGCATGTGCTCCTCGCGCGCGAACGCCTTCACGATCCGGATTCCCGAGATGCTCTCCTCGGCCTCCGCCGTGAGCTCGGCGATCCGCTGCTGGACCTCCTGCACGGCCGGGCGCGAGAGCCGGTTGAACCGCATTGCGCCGAGGACGACGAACGGCACCGGCAGCAGCGCCAGCGCCGCCAGCCACGGGTTGAGCACGAACATGACGATGCTGGCGAGGGTGATCGAGAGCGCGTTCTGGGTCAGGAAGATCAGCCCGTAGCCGAGGAAGAAGCGGATCGACTGCAGGTCGACGGTCGCCCGCGACATCAGCTGCCCGGTCTGCTGGGAGTCGAAGAAGCCGAGCTCGAGCGCCTGCAGGTGTCCGTAGACGCGCTCGCGCAGGTCGAATTCGACGTCGACCGACACCTTGCCCGCGATCAGGCGCCGGACGACCGTGAGCCCCAGCCGCAGGATGCCCGCGCCGACGATCGCCAGCGCCAGCGGCAGCAGGTCGGGCCGGTCGCCGCTCCGGATCGCGTCGACCGCGTTGCCGACCAGCAGCGGGATCAGCACCGTCATCCCCATTGCCAGCCAAGCGAAGGCGAGCGAACCGATCACCGCCCGGCGGTAGGGGCGAAGAAAGCCGAGCAAACGCCGGAAAGTGACCATTCCCACGACTATACAAAGTGAAGTACAGAGCGAGCGATACTTGGTGACCATGAACCGGCCAGCCGCGGGACTGTGCGACACGTGCGCGCACCAGCGCGTGATTCACAACACCCGTGGCTCGACCTTCTCGCTCTGCGAGCGATCCCGGACCGACCCGGCCTATCCGCGCTATCCGCGACTGCCGGTGCGCGAATGCGCCGGCTGGGAGCGGCGCGCGGCATGAGAAAGCCGGCTCTGGCCCTACTCGCGGCGCTCCTGGCCGCCGGCTGCGGCGGCGGTGACAACGACGGGGCCGGAGGCGCATCCTGGGGTTCGCTCGCTCCCGCGAAGCTCGCGCGGACCGAGGTAGCCGCGGCGCGGATCGGCGATCGCATCTACGTCGTCGGCGGCTTCATCTCCACCGGGGGCACCACCGAGCGCGTCGAGCGCTACGACATCTCGGCCGACCGCTGGAGCGAGGTCGCCGAGCTGCCGATCGCGGTCAACCACCCCGCCGCCATTGCCTTCGACCGCCGGCTCTACGTGCTCGGCGGCAACCGGCCGCGGAGCGGCGGCGAGGCCAAGTCCGATCATCTCTACCGCTACAGCCCGGTGCGCGATCGCTGGGTGCGGCTGCCGGATGCGCCCACGGCAAGGGGCGCGCTGGCGCTCGGCGAGATCGACGGCAAGCTCTACGCCGCCGGTGGCTACAGCGACTCCGACGAGCGGCTGACCGTGCTCGAGATCTACAACGTCGACCGGCGCCGTTGGCGTACCGGCCCGCCGATGCCGACGGGGCGCAACCACGTCGGGGCCGCCGTCGTGGGCGACCAGCTCTACGTCACGGGCGGCCGTCCGGGCCCCGAGCACGGCGGGCTGGCCACAGTCGAGCGCTACGACGCCGGCGCGCGGCAATGGGCGACTCTCGCCCCGATGGCGACCGCCCGCAGCGGCCACGCGGCCGCGGCGGTGGGCGGTCGCGTCGTCGTGTTCGGCGGCGAGGAGCTCGACGGCGGCCAGACGATCGAGCAGGTCGAGGTCTACGACCCCGACGCCGATCGCTGGGGCCCGCTGCCCGACATGGTCACGCCACGTCACGGCCTCGGCGTTGCGGTGCGGCGGGGGCGCGTGTACGCGATCGAAGGTGGCCCTCAACCGGGGCTCTTCTACTCGAGCGCGCTCGAGTTCCTGGACCTGGGCTAGCGCCCGCGGCTCAGCAGGGCGGCAGGCTGCGGGCGGCGCCTTGGCAGGCGAGCACGCTCTCGGGGCTCTTCGGCGACGCGTACCACTCCTCGATGAACGGGCGGACCACGGAGGTGTCGACGTCGTCGCAGGTCTGCATCGCGCCCCAGGCGCTGAGCGCGAACGGAACCTCCAGATCCGGGTTCTCGACCACCGCGAGCTGGTAGTAGCCGTCCTGGAAGATGTCGTTGAACTCGTTCTCGACCGCCTCCTGGTCCTCCGGGGCGAGGTCGTTGGTCCAGCCGACCACCGCTCCGTGCTCGAGAAAGTGCACGGTCAGGCCGAGCCGTGGCGGCTCCCGGTAGACGGACCCGGCCTGCAGCGCGCCGTCGTGGTGGTCGCCCCAGGTCGGCGGGTTGGTCGCAAAGTCGGCGGCCGTGAGGTCGGTGGTGACGTGGGTGACGGGCCCGATGTCGACCTCCTCGATCGCCGAGCACGCGCCGGACTGGGCCACGGTCGTCGTCGAGGGCTCGTCGCCTCCGCCGCACGCCGCCAGCACGACCGCCGCGAGCACCGCTGCCATCCCTGCCGAGAAGCCCCGCATCGGCCGGCCAGCGTACAGAGGCGCTCAGGCTTCGGCCGCCGGTGGCGCCGTGCGCAGCGCCCCGGCGCTGGCGACCACGACCAGCCCGATCGCGACCACCTCGTTCGCCGCCAGGTCCTGGTCGAGCCCGACGAAGCCGACGGTCGCGGCAACTGCCGGCTCGAGGCTCATCAGCACGCCGAAGGTCCCCCGCGGAAGCCGCCGCAGCGCCTCGAGCTCGAGCGAGTAGGGGATCGCCGAGCTGAGGATCGCGACCGCGAACGCGACGGCCAGCAGCTCGGCGTCCCAGAGTGACTCGCCGCCGTCGACAAGCCCCGGGACAAGCGCCAGCAACGCCGCGAAGACCATCGCCAGGGCCAGGCCCTGACCGCCGGGGAAATCCCGCCCGACCCGTGCGGTGAGCACGATGTAGGCGGCCCAGAAGCCGCCGGCCAGCAGCGCCAGCGCCACGCCCAGCAGGTCCAGGTCGCCTCCCGGCGTCGGCGAGAGGAGCAGGATCCCGGCAGCCGCGAGCCCTGCCCAGAGCAGGTCGAGCCGCCGGCGCGAGGCGGCGAACGCGACCCCGAGCGGGCCGACGAACTCGAGCGTGACCGCGATCCCGAGCGGAATTCGGTCGAGCGCCAGGTAGAAGCTCGTGTTCATCGCCGCCAGGGCGACCCCGAACAGGAGCACGTCGCGGAGGCGGGACCCGCGCACCCCCGCGACCGCCGGTCGCCAGATCACGACCAGCACAGCCGCGGCGAAGGCGAGGCGCAGCATCACCGTCGCCACCGGCCCGACGTCGTCGAAGAGCGTCGTGGCGACCGCCGCGCCGCTCTGGACCGAGATGACCGCGCCGAGGACAAGGGCCATCGATGTCGCGCGCGGGCTGCCCCTCACGCGCGACACGCTAGCCGCGGCGGCTCAGACTTCGTCGGGGAGGATGCGTGCGAGCAGCGGCACCGCGGCGCTGCGCACGAGCTCGCGGTCGTAGGTGATGAAGAAGTCGAAGCGTCGATCCGGATCTGCACCGGTGTCGCCCAGGTCGCGGGCGACGAACGCGCCGGCGAAGCTCGGGCTCATCACGATCACGTCCCACTCGCCGCGCAGCGGGTCGGTGCGGTCCAGATCCGCTCCGCGAACACCCAGAGCCGGGCCGGGAGGCATCCCCATTCCCAGGGCGCCGACCAGGGCGGCGTGGTGGCCGAGCTGCTCGTAGCGCTTGCGGGTCTCCTCGGTGAAGAAGCGGACGTCCTGGAACGTCGACAGCACGACGGTCTCCTCGCCGAGTAGGTCGGCCTCGGCCTCGAGCTGTCGTGACAGCGCCACCAGGAGGCGCTTCTCGCCGCGTCGCAGATCGCGCTCACCCGCGACCAGCTCGAACGGCGTCTTCTCGATCTTGGTCGGCGTGTCGCGGAAGGCGATCGCCGCCGGCCGCGGCGGGGGAACGGGGTTCGGCAACGCATCAGGTCTGCCGAAGAAATATCCCTGGCCGAACGAGGCGCCCATCGCGCGGGCGCGCAGGAGGTGCTCCTCGGTTTCGATGCCTTCGGCGACGATCGCGATCCCTCGACGCTCGGCCTCGGCGCCGACCGCGAGGACGATGTGCGCCGTCTCGCGTGTGGGCCTGCGCTCCTGGACGAGGGACATGTCGAGCTTGACGACGTCCGGCGACAGGAACGGAAGCAGGGCGAGCGAGCGTGGGTCCGTGCCGACGTCGTCGAGCGCGATTCCACAACCGCGCTGCCGCAGCCACTGGACCGCGGCCACGACCTCGGCCGGACGCGCGGCGAGGGCCCGCTCGGTGAACTCGGCGATCACCCGGATCCTGCCCGCTCCGATCTCAGGCAGGTGCGTGAGCAGTGGATCGGAGCCTCTGAGGCTCGAGGGCTCGATGTTGATGAACAGGCTCAGGGGCGGAACGAGCCCTCCAGCCAGGGCGCCTTCGATCGCTCGCTCGCGGCACAGATGATCGAGCTCGCTGGTCAGGTTGGCGCGGCGTGCCTGACCGAAGAGGGCGTCGGCCGTCTCGAGCACGGAGCCGGCGGGCCCTCGTGACAGGGCCTCGTATCCGACCAGGGAGTCGTCGCCCAGATCGATCATCGGCTGATAAACCGAGCGCACCTGGCCGTGCGCGATGGCTGCGTGAATGTCGAGCGGCTCGCTGGCGAGCGCGGGGGTCCGCGTGGTCACATTCGAACAATCGGCCAGTCAGGCGAGATCCTGAAGGCCCGGGCGGGTCCGGTTGCGCTCCAGGCACCAGCAGGGAACTTGCGCCTGGCGACGTATCCCGTCTGTATGCTGCCGCGAGTTTCGTAGCCCGTAGCCGAATCTCCACCCGTAAGCGGGCGGAGAGCGGGGGAACCAATTGTTGGGGCCAACCCACCAGATGTGGGGGCGCTGCTCCTAATGCGCCAGCCCGTCAGCTAACCCCGTAGGCCGACCAAGGAGAACGGTAGACGTGTCGAGGTCCGCGTTCGGTCGAACGGTTTTCGTGATAGCGACGCTCTGCGCCGGAGCCACACTGACCCCGGCGGTGGCGTTCGCCGGCGACTCCGGGGGGCTCGGTCCGGACGGCGGCGGCACCGAGACGACGATGACCCCGGGCAGCCGGGCAAAGCTCCTGCCGAGCGGGCTCGCGGCGGCGCCGGCCGACGCACCGCCCGCGGTTCAGCGCGCGATCGAAGCCGCGAACGAGATCGACGGCGCCTCGTATTGCAGCGGTGGCGGGCACCAGCGGTGGAGGTCGCGCTGCTACGACTGCTCCGGCGCGGTCAGCTACGTGCTCGGCCCCAAGGGCGCCGGGCTGCTCGACTCGGCGCTTCCGTCGGGCGACTTCCGCAAGTGGGGCGAGCCCGGCAAGGGCGGCTGGATCACCGTCTACTACAACGGCGGGCACGCCTTCGTCACGATCGCCGGGCTGCGCTTCGACACCTCGCTTCCCGACGACGGCCGCTCCGGCCCGGGTTGGAGCAAGGACGTCAAGGCGGGCCTCGTCAACGGCCCGTTCAAGAAGCGCCACTACGCCGGAATCTAGGAACCACTAGGCGCGACCGGCGTTTCCACCCGCACGTTGCGGGAAACTGTGCGCCATGGAGCTGCTCACCTCGCAGCGGCCCGACGACGCGCAGCGGCCGCTCGCCCTCGACGCGTTGCTGGAGCGCTACGACCCCGAGCCGATCGACCTCCTGGGGCGGCGCGCCAGGGTCAGGCTCGCGAGCCCGGCCGGCGAGTGGGACGCGGTGCTCGACGCCGACCGCGCGTGGCTCGAGCGCGCCGAGGGCGCCGCCGACGCACTGATCTCCGCCGACGAGGAGACCTGGACGCGGATCGCTCGCGACGTCCGCGGCGGTATGGACGCGTTTCGCCGCCGCAAGCTGCGGATCCGGCGCAACCTGCACCTCGGCGTCGGCTTTCTGGCCGCGACGAGCGCCAACGACCGGCCCGGGCGCCTGCGATTCGACTCGTATGACACCCCGGTGGGCCGGATCTCGGTGATGGAGGGCGGCGTCGGCCGGCCGGTCGTCTGCCTGCCGGGGCTCGGAGGGACCAAGGCCTCGTTCATCTCGACGATCGCCGCGCTCGCCCCCAACCGCCGGGTGATCGCGATCGACCTGCCCGGCTTCGGCGACTCAGACAAGCCGCTGAGCGGGCGCTACAACGCGGCTTGGTTCGCCGAGAGCGTGATCGGGCTGCTCGACGCGCTCGGCCTCGAGCGCACCGACGTGATCGGCAACAGCATGGGGGGCAGGGTTGCGATCGAGCTCGGGCTCGATCATCCCGACCGGGTGCGCAGGCTGGTCATGCTGAGCCCGGCGATGGCGTGGCTGCGCCGCGACCGCAACATCGCGCTGCTGCTCCAGCTCCCGCTGCCCCGGCTTGGGATGCTGCAGCCGACGCCGCGGGCACTCGTCGAGCCGATCGTGCGCAGGATCGTTCCGGGCGGCGGGCGGGGATGGGCTGCCGCCGGGGTCGACGAGTTCCTGCGCGCCTTCTGCACCGCCGCAGGGCGCTACGCGTTCTATGAGTCGGCCCGCAGCATCTACCTCGACGAGCCCGATGGCGACGACGGCTTCTGGAAGCGCCTCGAGGCAATGGGGCCCGAGACGATGTTCGTATGGGGCCGCAACGACAGCCTGGTGCCGATCGGGTTCATGAAGCACGTCGAGCGGGCGCTGCCCAGCGCCCGCCACCTGGAGCTCGAGTGCGGCCACGTGCCGCAGGTCGAGGCGCCCGGGCCCACCCACGCGGCGATCGAGGAGTTCCTCGGCTCGTAGCGGCTCGTTCACAAGCGGTCGGGCCGCACTGAGGTATCGTCCGCGCGTTATCGGGGGAGGACGAAACCTGAGTGGTCGCGGGGTTGCCGGGCTGATCGTGGTCGTCCTGACCGGCGCCACCGGCGCCGCGGTGCTCGCCGCCCAGGCGCCCCCGGGCGTGATCGGCCCCGACACCCTGATCCAGCCCAGCGGTCGCAACCTCGACCCCGTCGGCAAGCTGACCAAGCTGGGCAACCTGCCCGCCGGTGGGGCGCTCACCGTCGACGGCCGCTTCGCGTGGACGCTGTCGGCCGGGCGCGGCAAGAACGACGTGCGCATCGTCCGGGTGCGGCCCAAAGGCTGTCCGAGGGGCGCGGGGGAGAAAGCGCGCCAATGCCGCCGCCGGGCGCGAAGGGAGGTCGGCAGGGTCGTCCAGAAGCTGCCGATGCCCGGGGTGAGCGGAGGCATCGCGATGGCGCCCGACGGAAAGACCGCCTACGTCTCGGGAACCCCGCAGCCGTCGACGGAGGCGAACCGACCGCCGGCCGACGTACCGGGGGCCGACGGCGACGTCGTCCACGTCTTCAAGCTCAAGCGCAAGAGCGGCAAGGCGACGCGCGACGGCGTGATCGAGGTCCCGCCCCCGTCGGGCACGCCGCCGCCGCAGAGCTTTCCGCCGACCAACACCACGCCGCTCTCGTGGCCTCGTGACCTCGCCGTCTCGCCCGACGGCACAACGCTGCTGGCGGCGCTCAACCTCGCGCACGGTTCGGCGATCGTCAACCTCGAGACGCGTGAGGTCAGTTACGGACCCGCAGGGCGCTACCCCTACGGCGCCGCGATCACCAAGGACGGAAAGGTCGGCCTGATCTCCAACGAGGCGGACGGAACCGTGACCGTGGTCGACCTCGCCAGCGGCGATGAGGTGAAGACGATCACGGTCGGCCCGCACCTCTCCCATCCCGAGGGCATCGCGATCGATCCGAAGCGACCGCTCGCCTACGTCGCGGTCACCCACCAAGACCTGATCGCGGTCATCGACACGAACAAGCTCGAGGTCGTGCGGACGCTGTCGGTCGAGCGACCGCAGGGGATCGGCACCGCGCCGACGCACGTCTCGGTCACCGCCGACGGCTGCCGGCTGATCTCGGCGAACTCGGGTGAGGATGCGGTCGCCGTGTTCGCGCTCTCGGCGAGGCGCCGCTGTGACCCGGGTGCGCCTGCCAAATCCAAGCGCGACTCGGCGCGCGCGCTGGCCGGCCACATCCTTGACCACGAATCGCGTCGCGGGATCGACCAGGCCGAGAGCGAGGAGGCCGAGGCGGCGGAGTTCTTCGGCGAGGAGGCCGAGGAGGAGGCCGAGGAGGAGGTGGCCCAAAACCCGGCGCGGGCGAAGTCGAAGCGCTGGCAGCTCCTGGGCCGCGTCCCGGTCGCGTCCTATCCGACCGCCGCCTTCGCGACGCCGCAGAGGCCGAGCAAGCGTCGCCTCGTCTGGGTCACGGCAAAGGGGGTCGGGGTCGGGCCGAACGACCTCGAGCCGGGCGAGAGCGTGCCCGAGGACACCGGCTCGGCGACCAGCGGCTCCTCGGCCCAGTACTACTTCAAGTACCTGCCCGAGCAGGTCTTCGGCATGTCAGGCGTGCTGAGGTTTCCCTCCGACAGCCGGCTGGAGAAGCTCACGCCGCGAGCGTCGGAGCAGATCCGGCCCTCGAACAAGGAGAAGCCGCCCAAGGACACTCCGCTGACGGCCGAGGGCCCGATCGATCACGTCTTCTACGTCGTCCGCGAGAACCGCACCTACGATCAGATTCTCGGCGACGACCCGCGCGGGGACGGCGACCCCAAGCTCACCCTCTTCGGCGAGGCCGTGACCCCCAACGCGCATGCGCTCGCCGAGCGCTTCCCGCTGCTCGACCACGTCTACGCAAACTCCGAGGCCTCGATCGACGGCCATTTCTGGACCGCGGCCGCCGCCGTCTCCGACTACGTGATCAAGAGCTGGCACCAGAACTACGGTGGGCGCAAGCGCCCGTACGACTTCGGCGTCTACTCGGTGACCTGGCCGTCGCAGGGCTTTCTGTTCGACCAGGCGCAGGAGCAGGGGATCTCGTGGTTCAACTACGGCGAGGCGGTCGCGGGCACCGTGCCGCTCAACGACGCCGACCGGACCGCCGAGGAGACCGCGCAGGTGGTGGCGAAGTTCAACAAATCAGACCTCGGCCCGCTCTCGCCGGGTCCGCAGGCCGACCCTCCGGCGCCGTGCTTCTCCAACGACGCCTCCTCGGGCGGCGAGAACGTGATCACAGGCCAGGAGGTGTTCGACTCCTCGCGCCCGTCGGGAGCCAACCCGCTGACCACCGAGAGCCGCTTCGAGTGCTTCAGCGAACGCTTCGACCAGCAGCTCGCCGGCGGCGGCGTGCCTGCCTTCAACTACATCACGCTTCCCAACGACCACACGGTCGGGACCAGCCCCGGTGGCCGCACTCCGCGGGCGATGATCGCCGAGAACGACCTCGCGCTCGGGGAGATCGTCGACAAGATCTCGCACTCGCCGATCTGGGAGAGGTCGCTGATCCTGGTGATCGAGGACGACTCTCAGGACGGCGCCGATCACGTCGACGCCCACAGGATCCCCGCGTTCGCGATCAGCCCGTACGCGAAGCGTGGGGCCGTGGTCCACACCCGCTACGACTTCCTCTCCTTCATCCGCACGCTCGAGCTGGTGATCGGGATGGAGTCGCTGAACCTCTTCGACGCGACCGCGGTGCCGATGTATGACGCGTTCGACGCCGACCCCTCCGACAACTCCGAGCCCTACACGGCGATCACCCCCAGCGTCGATCTGCTCGAGCGCAACACGGCCAACTCGGCGAACGCCCGCCTCTCCGAGCGGCTGCCGCTCGAGTTCACCGATCGCACCCCCCAGCGGATCCTCGACCGCATCCTCTGGCAATCGGTCCACGGCGCCGACTCCGAGCCGCCGCCGCCCGGCCCCAACGCCGCCGGGCTCGACGAACGCTCTTGGCGGCGCCACGGAGCGACCTCCGACGAGGAGGCGCTGGAGGAGGTAGCCGAGCTGCTCGGCCTCGACGAGGAGGCCGTCGAAGAGCGCTACGAGGATTAGCGCGTGCCCGGTCGCGGGCAATTTGGTGTGCTCGCCAGGGTTTATTTCCGGCGCGATGGGTTACGGAGCCTGAGGTGGAGCGGAAGCGCTCGCATCGGGGTTGGTACTGGCTCCTGCTGGTGCCGCTGCTGGGCTTGCTGATCCCATCGATCTACAACCAGGCAGATCCGGAGTTCATCGGCATGCCGTTCTTCTACTGGTACCAGCTCGCCTGGGTGCCGCTGAGCGTCGCGATCACCTGGCTCGTCTACGTAAAGACGCGTGACGAGTGATGCCGGTCGCCGCCATCATGGGCCTCGAGCTCGCGATCGTGATCGCGCTGTTCGTGCTCGTCAGCGTGCTCGGCTTCGTCGCCGCTCGGTGGCGCAAGGCCGAGTCGCTGGAGCACCTCGACGAGTGGGGGCTCGGCGGGCGCAAGTTCGGCGGCTGGATCACCTGGTTCCTGCTCGGCGGCGACATCTACACCGCCTACACGTTCGTCGCCGTTCCCGCCTTGGTGTTCGGCCTCGGCGCGATCGGCTTCTTCGCGGTCCCCTACACGATCATCGTCTACCCGATGGTGCTGCTGGCCGCGGTGAGGCTGTGGTCGGTGGCGCACCGTCACGGCTACGTCACCCCGGCCGACTTCGTCCGCGGGCGCTTCGGCTCGCCGTCGCTGGCGCTGGTGATCGCGATTACGGGAATCGTCGCGACGATGCCGTACATCGCCCTGCAGCTCGTCGGGATCGAGGCCGTGGTCAAGACGATCGGGCTCGAGGGCGATCTGCCGATCATCATCGCCTTTGCGGTCCTCGCCGCCTACACGTACTCGTCGGGCCTGCGGGCGCCGGCGCTGATCGCGTTCGTCAAGGACACGCTGATCTACGTCACGGTGATCGTCGCGATCCTCGTCATCCCCGCCAACCTGGGTGGATTCGACGACATCTTCTCGGCGGCGTCTGAGAAGTTCGCTTCGCCCGACCTGCCCAACGACACGGTGATCCTGCCCGACGTCGCGACCATCGGCTACTCGACCCTCGCCTTCGGCTCGGCGCTGGCGCTGTTCCTCTATCCGCACACGATGACCGGCGTGCTCGCCGCCCGCAGCCGCAACACGATCAAGCGCAACATGGTCTTCCTGCCCGCCTACACGCTCGTGCTCGGCCTGCTCGCGCTGCTCGGCTTCATGGCGATCGCCGCCGGCATCACGCCGATCGGCGACGACCCGAACACGATCGTGCCGCTGCTCTTCGCCGACCAGTTCCCGAGCTGGTTTGCCGGCGTCGCCTTCGGTGCGATCACGATCGGGGCGCTGGTGCCGGCGGCGATCATGGCGATCGCGGCCGCCAATCTCTTCGCCCGCAACATCTACAAGGAATACCTCAAGCGCGACGCGACTCCCGAGCAGGAGGCCCGGGTGGCGCGGTTCACCTCGCTCGGGGTCAAGGCCGGTGCGTTGCTCGTCGTGCTGGCGCTCGACCCACAATTCTCGATCGACCTGCAGCTGATCGGCGGCGTGATCATCCTGCAGACGCTGCCGACGCTCGTCCTCGGCCTGTGGAAGACCTTCGTCCACGGCTGGGCGCTGCTCGCCGGCTGGGCCGTGGGCATGCTCGCGGGGCTGATCATGCTCTATGACACGCCGAACCCCGCCACCGGCAAGGAACACTTCGGCGGCGCCCAGTATGCGCTCACCAACTTCGGCTTCGACACCGAGGTCACGGTCTACACCGGGTTCCTGGCGCTGGCGGCGAACCTGATCGTCGTGATCGTGGGCTCGCTGATCCTGCGCCGGATGGGCGCGCCGGAGGGCGAGGACGTGACCGCCGAGGACGACTACGAGGCGGAGGCCGGCGAGCCGGGTGTTGAGCCGCTGCCCGGTACGCCACAGCAGGAACAGGAAGCGGTCGGGGTCTGACGCTCAGCGGGCGCCGGCGAGCCTCACGACCGGCGCTCGTAGGCGAGCTTGAAGGCGGTCGGTTGGAGTTCGCCCGTAGCGATCGCCTCGGCCTCGCGAACGTGCAGGTCCTCGCGGCCGAGTTCGCGGGCGAGGTAGGCGTCGGGCTCGGCGACCAACTCGCGAAAGTCGCAGGCCAGCGCGGCCCGCAGCCGCGACAGAGGGATCACGTGCTCAAGATTCGGGTGGTACTCGAGCTCATGGGCCGCGAGCCACGCCTGGGCATCGTCGTCCACCGCCTCGGAGGCGAACTCGTAGACCACCAGCCGCGCGCCCGGGAGCAGCGCTTCACGCAGCCGCCCCAGCGCCAGGTCGAGGTCGTGCAGGTGATGAAGCGAGCGGCTTGCGACCGCGGCGTCGAAGGGAGCCTCGGGGACGAACAACTCGAGCTCGGTGCGGACGAAGCCGTCGCCCTCCGGAGCCTCGGGATCGATGCCGGTCACCGCGAAGCCGGCCTCGCCGAGCCGGCCGGCGAGCGCGCCGCTGCCGCATCCGACCTCGAGCACCGTCGCCGGCGCCGGCGGCAGCCAGCGCAGGACGAAATCGAGCAGGTCGGGTTTGAGGTGGATCAAGGGGGAGCATCATTCATGAAGCCACGACACCGAAGGGAGAACGGCAATGCCCGACTACACGCACCGCAACCTCACCGAGGTCGAGGACTCCGCCGCCAAGTTCGGCTTCGGCGAAAGCCAGGAGGCGCGCTTTGCCAGCGAGGACTTCGACACCGAGCAGACGGGCTTCAGCTATCACCGGGTGAAGCCGGGAAAGCGCCAGAGCTTCGGCCACAGGCACGACGAGGCCGAGGAGGTCTACGTCGTGATCTCGGGGTCGGGCCGGATGAAGCTCGGCGACGAGATCGTCGAGCTCGCCGAGCTCGATGCGATCCGCGTCTCGCCCGGCGTGGTCCGCGCGTTCGAGGGCGGCGACGACGGGCTTCACGTCCTCGCTTTCGGGCCGCGACGCACCGACGATCGCGGCGAGCTGATCCAGGGTTGGTGGAGCGACTGAGGTAGGTTCGGTCGGCATACGTCGACCGCGCGCGAGGAGAACAGATGAGCACTGAGTCCGCCAGCCCCGACACGATCGTCCTGATCCACGGCTTCTGGGTAACGCCGCGCAGCTGGGAGCACTGGATCACGCACTACGAGGGCAAGGGCTACCGGGTGCTCGCTCCCGCCTATCCCGGGTTCGAGGTCGAGGTCGAGGCGCTCAACGCCGACCCGACGCCGATCGAGAACCTGAGCTTCCCGGAGGTCATCAAGCGCCTCGAGCGAATCGTGGGCAAGCTCGACACACCCCCGATCCTGATCGGCCACTCGGCCGGCGGCGCGATCACCCAGATCCTGCTCGACCACGGGTTCGGAGCGGCGGGCGTCGCGATCAACTCGGCTCCCACCGAGGGGGTTCGCGCTGTGCCTCCGGCCCAGCTCAAGGCCACCTTCCCGGTGCTGAAGAACCCGGCGAACCGCCACAAGGCGGTCGGGTTCACTCACGATCAGTGGCACTACGCGTTCACGAATACGTTCAGCGAGGAGGAGTCCCGGCGGCTCTATGAGCGCTATCACATCCCCGCCTCCGGCTCGATCTTCTGGGGCAGCGTGCTCGCCAACCTCCAACCCGGCCACCAGGACACCTGGGTCGACTACAAGAACGACGACCGCGCGCCGCTGCTCTTCATCTCCGGCAGCGAGGACCACCTGATGCCGCCGGCGATCCAGCGCTCAAATGCCAAGCACTACAAGTCCGGCACCGTCACCGAGGTGAAGGAGTTCGAGGGCTTCGCTCACCTGCTGCCGGCGCAGGAAGGCTGGGAGGAGGTCGCCGACTACGCGATCACCTGGGCTTCGGAGCACGCTCGGCAGCCGAGCGGGGTGTGACTGGCGTCCGCTCACCCACATCGGCGGGCCGACTGTCCTGATCGAGGTCGACGGGTGGCGCCTGCTCACCGACCCGACGTTCGATGGCCCGGGCGGGAAGTACGGCTTCGGCTGGGGCACCGGATCGGTGAAACTCGCCGGACCGGCGGTTGCCGCGGATGAGCTCGAAGACATCGACGCCGTCCTGCTCACCCACGACCACCACGGCGACAACCTCGACACCGCCGGGCGGCGCCTGCTGCCGAAGGCCCGCGTCGTCATCACCACCGCTGCCGGCGCGAAGCGATTGGGGGGCGAGGCGCGAGGGCTCAAGTCGTGGCAGACCACGTCGCTCGACGCGCCCGGACGCACGTCGATCGAGGTGACGGCGACGCCGTGCCGCCACGGCCCGCCGCTCAGCCTCCCGCTCGCCGGCCCTGTCATCGGCTTCGCGCTGCGCAGGGACGGCGCGGGGGAGAGGGTGCTCTGGATCTCAGGCGACACGGTTCTCTACCGGGGCGTGCGCGAGGTCGCGGATCGCTTTCAGGTCGACGCGGCGCTCCTTCATCTCGGCGGGGTGCGCTTCCGGATCACCGGGCCGGCGCGCTACTCGATGACTGCGCGAGACGCGGTCGAGCTCTGCACCATGCTCCGGCCGCGGGTCGCGATCCCGATCCACTACGAGGGCTGGGCACACTTCCAGGAAGGGCGCGAGGCGATCGAGGGCGAGTTCGGGCGCGCTTCCGACGACATCCGTCACCGCTTCCGCTTCGTGCCGATCGGAGTCGCGACCGAGGTCGAAGATGCCGGCTATGTAGCGGATTGACGAGGTGTTAACGTCCCGGTAGCCCGCCGGGCCGCGCTCGATTGCTGCTCCGGGCAAACCGCGACTGGACGTCGCGGACAACCGACTCCAAAGAGGGGCAGCTCTGAGCACACGGACCTCGATCGACCGCTCCGTTCCAGGGCCGAGGGCATTCGGCGGCATCGAAGCGCCCGGCTGGATCGTCCGCTCCGCCCTCCTGGCCAAGGCGCATGCTTTGGCGGCCGAGGCGCACGGCGACCAGCGACGGGCGACCGATCGGGCGCTGTTCCTGGCGCACGTGGTCGAGGTCGGCGCCCTGCTTCACGAGGCCGGCTTCGACGAGGCCCTCGTCGCCGCGGGCCTGCTGCACGACGCGGTCGAGCGCGGGACCCTCGACCCGGGCCGGCTGCGCGACGAAATGGATGACGAGATCTCCTCGCTGGTGCTGGCGCTGACCGAGGACGCGACGATCGCCTCGTTTGGCGAACGCAAGGAGGCGCTCCGAGACCAGGTCCGCTCGGCCGGACCGCGGGCGATCACGATCTTCGCCGCCGACAAGCTTTCCGACATCCGCGGGCTGCGTCGCGGCATCGCGCGCCACCGGGAATCGATCGAAGCGCGGATGGACACCACGGTCGACGGGATGGCCGGCCACTACCGCGAGTCCGTCGACATGATCGAGGCGACCGAGCCCGAGCTCGAGTTCACCGCCGCGCTTCGATTCGAGCTTGACCGGCTTGCCAGCCTCGCTGTGCCTGCCGGACCCGCCTGATCTGTGGCGACCTGTACGCACCTCGACCAGGTTCAGGTGACCGACTTGCCCGAGTCGGTCGAGGGGTGCGAGGAGTGCCTGAAGAGCGGCGACCCGTGGCTTCACCTGCGGATCTGCCTCGTGTGCGGGAAGGTGGGCTGCTGCGACAGCTCGCCGAACCGCCACGCCTCGAGGCACGCGCAGGAGTCCGGGCATCCGTTGATCCGCTCGCTCGAGCCCGGCGAGGAGTGGTCGTTCTGCTTTCCGGACAACCTCGGCATGGTGCTCTCGGAGATCCACGGCCAGACGCGGATCCCGCCGTCGCCTCTCGGCGGCTGAGCGACCCTCGGCTCAGGCGACCGCAGTCTCGGCCGCGCGCGCGATCCGGCTCGCGGCGCTGTCGAGCGCGCCCGCGGCCAGCAGCGCCTCTGTCGCCTTGCCGATCACCCGGGCTGTGATCCCACCCGAGCGCTTCAGCGAAACGGTCGCGCTGACCTCGCTGCCGCTGCGGGCCGGTCGCAGCCCGTAACGGACGTCCAGGGCCACGGGCCCGTCGGCGCTCAGTCGCAGTCCTGTGCTGTCGGCTTCGTGCACGCGTACGTCGAATCCGACTCGGAGGCCGACGAGGTTGCCGCTCACGCGGGTCTCGGTTCCCGGCTTCAGCTCCTTCTCGGCTCCCTCGAGGCTGAAGGGGAAGGGCGACCAGCTGCGAATCGCCTCCGGGTCGGTGAGCACGGCGAGCACCTCGTCCGTTGAGGCGCTGGTCTCGATGGTCGTCGTGTAGCTGCTCACGGGGCTCCTCCTTGAGTCCTCGCCGCTTATTCGTCCAACGCGCGAGGTTGGATCAGACTTGCAGCGCGGAGCGTGCGTGTCGTCACTCGCGCAGGCGATGTGCGGGGCGTTCGTCGGGACGATCTCGACGGTGATCCCTCCTCCTCGAGGATGAGACAGCGCTCGCCCGCGGGGACGACGGCCGGGCGGTATTTCGTCGCTAGCTTGCAGGCATGAGCTCGGTCGCCAGCCGCCTGCGTGGCCTCGATCCCCGCATCGCCGACGGCGCGCTCGCCGCCGTGCTCGTGCTCGGCTGCGCGATCGAGGTGGTGGTCTACGGCGACGGCATCGCCCGCCGGCTGGTCTTCGGCGCCATCGGCGCCGCCGGGCTGGCCTCTATGGCGCTGCGCCGCACCCGGCCGATGCTCGTGGTCGCCGTGTTCTCGGCCGCAACCATCATCGCCGGGCTCGGCGCCGAGTTCTATCTGGTGCGGCTGACGACGCCGTACTTCGCGGCGATGATCCTGATCTACACGGTCGGCCGCTACGTGTCGGGATGGCGCGGTGTTGGCGCGGCGACGTTCGTGCTCGTTGTGGTCACCGTGATCTCGAGCGTCGCGCAGGAGGAGATATTCGGGCCCTCGGAGATCATCTGGCTGATCATTGTCGGCCTCGGGCCGTTCCTCGTCGGGCGTGTGCTCGGCGATCGCGCCCGGCTTCAGGCGGAGATTCGTGACCGCACCCGCGAGCTCGAGCGCGACCGCGAGCTCCGCGCCGAGCGCGCGGTGGAGCAGGAGCGCGTGCGACTCGCGGCCGAGCTTCAGGCGGTGATCGCCAACGGGGTCAGCGCGATGGTCGTGCAGGCGGAGGCGGTGCCGCGGGTGCTCGCTGCCGGCGATCGCGGCCGCGCGGCTGAGGCGCTCGCGGTGATCGAGGAGACTGGTCGCGACTCCCTCGCCGAGATGCGGCGCTTGCTGGGAGTTCTGAGGCGCGCCGACGACGGGGCCGCGCTCGCGCCCCAGCCCGGCCTCGCAGAGGTCAGGCGGCTGGTCGACCGCATCGCCCAGGACGGCCTCGCGGTGGAGCTTCGCTTCGACGAGGAATGCGTGAAGCTCGGACCGGGGCCGGACCTCGCCGCCTACCGCGTCGTCCAGCAGGCGCTCGCCGGGGCGGTTGCGGGCGGTGCCTCGCAAGCCAGCGTCGAGATCGATTGCGACGAGAACGAGCTTCGCCTCGAGATCCGCGACGACCGCCGCGATCCGGCCGCCGAGCAGGCGGCGTTGACGGCGACGCGCGAGCGCTTCGGCCTCTACGGCGGTCGCCTGCGGGCCGAGGCGGCCGACGGCGAACTCGGCTTCACGGTCCGGGCCCGGCTGCCGCTCGAGGGAGTCCCGCGGTGAGCGGCTTGCGCGGGCGTCTGGGCCAGGTCGATCCACGCACGTGGGATCTGGTCCTCGGGGTCGGGTTCGCGGCCTGGATCGGCCTCACCCTCGTCACCAGCGAACTGCGCGAGGGGCCGCTGGCGCTGAATCTGGTCGTCGGCGGGGCGATCGGGCTGTCGCTGCTGTGGCGGCGCCAGTACCCGCTGGCGACGGTGGTGGTCGTGATGAGCCTCGCGCTGATCATGCAGCTCTGGCTCACGCCGCCGCCCGACGTCGCGGCGACGGTATTCGCGGTGATCGTCGCCTCATACTCGGTCGGCCGGCACACCGAGGGCTACACCGCCGCGGCGGGTCTGGGCGTCGTCGCCCTCGGCCTCGGCATCGTGGCGCCGCTGTACAACCCCGACGACATCCTCTTTCCGTTCCTGATCTTCGGCGTCCTGCCCTGGGTGATCGGCCGCACGCTGCGAACCCAGACCGAGCTCACCCGCGAGCTGGCCGAAAAGGAGGCGCGGGTCGCGCACGTGCGCGAGCTCGAGGAGGCGGGTGCCGTCGCCAGCGAGCGCTCGCGGGTGGCGCGCGAGCTCCACGACGTGCTCGCTCACAATCTCAGCGTGATGGTGATCCAGGCCTCGGCTGCGCGGCGGGCGCTGGCGACCGATCCGCAGGCCGCGATCTACGCCGCAGGGCTGATCGAGCGCACCGGCCGCGAGGCGCTGATCGAGCTGCGCCACGTGTTCGGCGCGGTGCATCACGGCGAGGGCGAGGCGCTCGAGGGCTCGTCCGGGCTCGACCAGGTCGAAGGCCTCGTCGCGCGAGCGCGCGACGCGGGGCTGCCGGTGACCTTGACGGTCGAGGGCGAACCGATCCGGCTCGGTCCCGGAGCCGAGATGGCGGCCTACCGGTTGATTCAGGAGGCGCTCACAAACGCGCTCAAGCACGCGGGCGCCGCTTCGACTTTGGTCAGCGTCCGCTACCGGCCCGATGGCGTCGCGCTCGAGGTGGTCGACGACGGTGGACCGAGAGCATCCTCGGCGATCGCCGGGAGCGGTCATGGCCTGGTCGGGATGCGCGAGCGGATCGGTCTTTACGGCGGCCAGGTCGAGGCCGGTGCGCGCGATGGCGGCGGCTTCGCCGTTCGGGCGCGGCTGCCGGTCCAGCACGCGGCAGTGCCGGCATGAGCATCCGGGTCCTGCTCGTCGACGACCAGGCGCTGATCCGCGCCGGGTTTCGGATGATCCTCGACGCCGAGGCCGACATCGAGGTGGTGGGGGAGTCGGCAAACGGCGCGCAGGCGGTCGACAGCGCCAAGCGCCTGAAGCCGCACGTGGTCCTGATGGACATCCGCATGCCGGAGATGGACGGAATCGAGGCGACGCGGCGGATCGCCGCGCTCGGCGACGAGGCCGAAGAGCCGATCCGGGTGCTGATGCTGACGACCTTCGACCTGGACGAGTACGTCTACGACGCGCTGCGCGTCGGCGCTTCGGGCTTTCTGCTCAAGGACGTGCCGGCCGACCAGCTCGTCGACGGCATTCGCCTGGTCGCGGCGGGCGAGGCCCTGCTGGCGCCGAGCGTGACCAGGCGGTTGATCTCCGAGTTCTCGAAGGTGGGCCCCGCGAGCCCCAAGCCGCCTGCGGCGTTCGACGAACTCACCGAGCGTGAGCTGGAGGTGCTGAAGCTGATGGCGCGCGGGCTCTCCAACGCCGAGATCGCCGAAGAGCTCGTCGTCTCGCCGACGACGGTGAAGACCCACGTCGCCCACGTGCTCGGAAAGCTCGGCCTGCGCGACCGCGTCCAGGCCGTGGTCCAGGCGTATGAATCCGGGCTCGTTACGCCGGGCCGCCCCTCCTAGGGCTCCTCCGTCAGAACGACTCCCCGGTGGGCGCTCCGCCGCGCGGACGAGCCCGATATCGGTCGCTGCGCCGAGCCCGAATCGGCTTTCAGGCCGAGGCTGGAAACGCTACGAAAGCCGAGCATTCGCTCCAGACAAGGAAGACACCGCTCCGGCCGATTCGGGGCGATCCAGAAGGAGCGAGACATGGCATACGCAGGACAGATCATCAACAACCCGGTCAGCGGCGAGGAGATCGAGTTCATCCGCACCGCGGCTGACACCGACGGCGAGCTGCTCGAGCTCGAGCTGCGGCTGACGCCCGACGGCAAGGTCCCGGGAGCGCACGTGCACCCGCACCAAGAGGAGCGCTTCGAGGTGCTCGAGGGCACCATGCGATTCCGCATGGGCCTGAGGACGATCGAGGCCGGCCCCGGCGACGTCGTCACCGTCCCGGCGGGCAAGATCCACAAGTTCGCCAACGCCGGCGACACCACCGCCGTCGTCAACGTCCAGGTCACCCCGGCGCTGGAGATGGAGCGGCTGCTCGAGACCACCGCGCAGCTCGCCGAGGAGGGCCGCGTGCTCAAGTCGGGCATGCCCAAGCCCCTCGACCTAGCCCTCGTCGTCCGCGAGTTCAAGGACGAGGTCCGCGGGCCGGGCAGCCCCGGCGCCCTGCAGCGCGCGATGCTCGCCCCGCTGGCGGCGATCGCCCGGCTGCGTGGCCACGGTGAGCGCTACGCGCCGCGCAAGGTTGCGACGGCGTAGGAGCACTCACATCCACTGCGTGCACGGGCCCGCCTTGGCGGGCCCGTTTCGCAATGCCGCGACCCGGCTCAGCCCCAGGACGCCTCGGCCATCGGCCGGAGGGTGGCGGTCAGGATCCGCATGTCGCGCGGCCGCGTGACCGCGAACAGGACCACCTCGGCGACCTCGTCGGCGTCGAGCATCTGCTCGAGCTCCGGGTCGCCCTCCTCACGCCCGGAACCGATCGCAAAGTCGGTCTTGACGCCGCCGGGGCAGATGCAGGTGGCGCGCACACCACGCTCGCGCAGCTCGTGATCGAGCGCGCGCGTGAACCCGAGCTGGCCGAACTTCGAGGCGTTGTAGACGGCCTCGCCGGGAAAGGCGCGCAGGCCGGCGACACTCGAGAGCGCGACGAAGTCCCCTTCACCGGACTCGAGCAGGTGGGGGAGGGCGGCGGCGGCCGTGTACAGGGTGCCCTTGAGGTTGACGTCGATCATCGCCTCGAGCTGCTCCGGGTCGAGGTCCAGAAAGTCGCCGTAGGCGCCGACCCCGGCGTTGGCGACGACGACGTCGAGGTGCCCGAACTGTTCGACGACCTCGTCGGTGGCGGCGAAGACCGCGGCGCGATCGCGAACGTCGCAGGCGACCCCCAGGCCACGCACGAGGCCGAGGTCGTCGCCGCGCCGCGAGAGCATCCCGATCGACGCTCCGGCCTCGTGCAAGCCGCGCGCAACCGCGGCGCCGATTCCGCCGCTGGCACCAGTCACGAGCGCGACCTTTTCCTGGAGCTGCATGCTCATTCCTCCCGTGGGTTTGATTTGGCTTCGCACTAAGAACCCGTTAAGACTGACCTATTTTCGCTGAAAACTTGACAAACCATCGTGAGTGTGAATGGATGGCGCGCAGTGAGGAGGAAGAGTGGCTCGCTGGCCTCCCTTAGGGAGGGCAACCGCAAGCGCGTGATCGACGCACTGCGAGAACGCGGCCTCGCCAGCCGGGCCGAGATCGCGCGGATGACGGGGCTCTCGCGGTCCACCGTGTCGACGATCGTCGCCGATCTGCTCGAAGCCGAGCTCGCCGGTGAGCGCGACGGCCATCGCGCCGGCGAGGCGCACACCGGCCGGCCACCGGTGATGGTCTCGCTCAACCGCTCCGCTGGGCTCGCGCTCGGGGTCGACTTCGGTCACCGCCACCTGAGGGTCGCGGTCTCCGATCTCTCGCACACCGTCCTCGCCGAGACCTGGTGTGAGATCGACGTCGACCAGTCCGCCGAGCAGGGGCTGGCGACGGCCGCCGAGTTCGTCGAGCGCGTGCTCGAAGAGGCCGGTGCCGATCGCGACCGGGTGATCGGCGTCGGGATGGGGCTGCCGGCGCCGATCAATCGCGCGACCGGGTCGGTGCAGGCCTCCTCGATCCTGCCCGGCTGGGTGGGCGTCGACGCCGCCGCCGAGGCCGCCGCTCGCCTCGGCCTGCCGGTCGAGGTCGAGAACGATGCCAACCTCGGCGCCCTCGCCGAGCTCGTCTGGGGGGCTGCGAAGGGCCGCTCCGACGTCGCCTACATCAAGGTCTCCTCGGGCATCGGCGCCGGCCTGATCTCGAACGGGCGGCTTCAGCACGGGATCGGCGGGACGGCCGGCGAGATCGGCCACACGGTGCTCTCCGACGGCGGCCCGGTGTGCCGCTGCGGCAACCGCGGCTGCCTGGAGACGCTCGCCTCCTCGCGGGCGATCGCCGACCTGCTTAGCACCAGCCGCCGCGAGCCGATCTCGACCCGACGGCTGCTCGAGCTCTGCGCCGAGGGCGACGCCGCGGCTCAGCGGCTGATCGGCGACGCGGGCAGGGCGATCGGAGTCGCGGTCGCCAACCTCTGCAACCTCCTCAACCCCGAGTGCGTGATCGTCGGCGGCGATCTCAGCGCCGCGGGCGAGGTGCTGCTGGGCCCGCTGCGCGAGGTCGTCCAGCGCAACGCGATTCCGAGCGCGGTCGGCGACCTCGAGGTCGTCGCGGGCGTGCTCGGCGAGCGCGCCGAGCTGCTTGGAGCGCTGGCGTTGGTGCTGCGCGAGTCCGACCGGTTCGCGGGCGCGATCCCGCTGAGCGAGGCGGCGTGATGGAACTTCAAAGACCGACACGAGAGAGGAAGGAACCCACAGGTGCAAACGTCCACAAACAGAGGAGGAGTGCGGTGACTCACAGGACGAGGCCCACGCGGCTGCTGCTTGTTGCGCTCGCGACGCTGGTCGCGGCGCTGGCGCTGGCTGCGTGCGGCGACGATGAAGGAGACGAGGGCGGCGGCGACGAGGCTTCGGGAGGCGGCAAGATCGGCTTCCTGCTTCCGGAGACGCAGACGACCCGCTACGAGTCAGACGACGAGCCCAACTTCAGGGCGGCGGTCGAGGAGCTCTGCCCCGACTGCGAGATCCTCTACTCGAACGCCGATCAGGACATCCCGACCCAGCAGCAGCAGGTCGAGGCCGCGATCACCGAGGAGGTCGACGTGCTGGTCCTCGACCCGGTCGACTCCGCCTCCGCGGGCGGGCTCGCAAACCAGGCCAAGCAGGCCGGGATCCCGGTCGTCAGCTACGACCGGCTGATCCTCAACGCCGATCTCGACTACTACGTCGCGTTCGACAGCGTGACGGTCGGCGAGCAGCAGGCAGAGTCGCTGTCTCAGAAGCTCGCCGATGAGGGCACGCCGGAGGGTCCGATCGTGATGATCAACGGCGACCCGCAGGACAACAACGCCAAGCTCTTCAACGAGGGCGCTACGAGCGGCTTCGAGAGCGCGGGCGTTGAGATCGCGCGGGAGTTCGACACCCCCGACTGGCTGGCGGAGAACGCGCAGCGCGAGGTGGATCAGGCGATCACTGCGCTGGGCGAGGACGGCTTCGAGGCCGTCTACGCCGCCAACGACGGCACCGCCGGCGGCGCTATCGCGGCGCTGAAGGCGGCCGGCATCGACCCGGCGTCGAAGCCGGTGACCGGTCAGGACGCGGAGCTGGCGGCGATCCAACGGATCATCGCCGGCGAGCAGTTCATGACGGTCTACAAGCCGATCAAGACGCTCGCCGAGAACGCGGCCGCGATCGCGGTGCCGCTCGCCAACGGCGAGGAAGTGCCGGAGGACCTGATCAACGCCGAGTACGACAACGGCACCGAGCAGGTTCCCACCAATCAGATCGACACGATCCCCGTGGAGACACCGCAGGAGATCGAGGACTCGGTGATCGCGGACGACTACTGGAGCATCGAGGAGATCTGCACGGGCCAGTACAAGCAGGCGTGTCAGCAGGCAGGCCTCGAGTAGTAGCGTGACCCCCGCGGCGTGAGGAGAGGCAACTGAGCGAGACCCAGAGAACCGGGACGGAGCCTGAACACTCCTCCTCGACTCAGCCTCTCCTCGCGCTCAAGGGGTTCAGCAAGAGCTTCGGCGCCGTCGAGGCGCTCAAGGACGTCGACTTCGAGCTCCGCCCCGGCGAGGTCATCGGCCTGGTCGGCGACAACGGCGCGGGCAAGTCGACGCTGATCAAGGCGATCGCCGGCGTCCAGCCGCCCGACTCCGGCAGCGCGCGGTTCGAGGGGCGCGACGTCGCCCTGAGCAGCCCCCAGGCGGCCACCGGGCTCGGCATCGCGACCGTCTATCAGGACCTTGCGCTGGCCGAGAACCTGGACGTGGTCGCCAACCTCTTCCTCGGCCAGGAGGTCGTCGACGGGATTCCCGGGGTCGACATCCTCGACGAGACCTCGATGGAGCAGAAGTCGATGGAGCTGCTCGGGTCGCTGGGCGTGACCACGCTGCGGAGTGTCCGCACGGAGGTCGCCAGCCTCTCTGGTGGCCAGCGCCAAGCCGTCGCGATCGCGCGCTCGCTGCTGGGCGAGCCGAAGGTGGTGCTCCTCGACGAGCCGACCGCGGCGCTCGGAGTGGTCCAGACGCGCCAGATCATCGAACTGATCAAGCGCCTTCGTGACCGCGGGCTCGGGGTGGTCGTGATCAGCCACAACCTCGCCGACGTGTTCCAGGTCGCCGACAGGGTCGCGGTGCTGCGTTTGGGCCGACTGGCCGCCACGTTCGAGATCGGGAAGGCCAGCGAGGAGGAGGTGGTCGCGGCGATCACCGGCGCCGAGTTCGGCCGCGAGGATCGGCCGACCGAGGAGACGCCGCTGTGAGTACCACTGCCGAGCGCCCCGCCGGTTTCGAGCCCGAGGAGCCGAAGCTCTCGGTCGGCGACCTCCTGCGCCGGATGGGGCGCGGCGAGCTCGGCTCGGTGCGGGTGCTGATCTCGATCGCGGTCATCTGGACGATCTTCCAGATCGCCAACGACCGCTTCCTGAGCTCGATCAACCTCACCAACCTCACCCTGCAGATCGCGGCGGTGGCGACGATCTCGATCGGAGTCGTGCTCGTGCTCCTGCTGGGAGAGATCGACCTCTCCGTCGGCGCGGTCAGCGGCTTCGCCGCCGGGTGCATGGCGGTGCTGACGGTCAAGGAGGGCCTCAACCCCGAGCTCGCGATCGCCGCCGGCCTCGCGGTCGGGGCGCTGATCGGCCTCTTCAACGGCTTCTTCGCCACAGTGTTCGGGATCCCGTCGTTCGTGGTCACCCTCGCCGGGCTGATCGCCTGGCAGGGAGCGTTACTCCTTGTTCTCGGCGACACCGGCACGGTGCCGCTGCCGCCGAGCACGATCACCGACCTCACGGGTACCTTCTTCGACCCCGCCGTGGGCTGGGCGCTGGCGATCGCCGTCGTCGCCGCCTACGTGGGCAGCGTGATCTGGGCGCGGGCGCGGCGCATCCGCGCCGGCCTGGTGGTGGCGCCGCTCCTCCAGGCGATGATCGCTCCGGTGCTGGTTGCCGCCGGGGCATTCGCCGCGGTGGCGATCCTCAACGACGACCGCGGCGTGCCGCTCGCGATCGTCATCGTCGTCGCCTTGACCGCAATCTTCGCCTTCATCACAGAGCGGACTCGCTTCGGCCGCCACATCTTTGCCGTCGGCGGCAACGCCGAGGCGGCTCGCCGGGCCGGGATCCGGGTCAGGCGGGTGCGGGTGGCCGTGTTCACGATCGCGTCGACGATGGCGGCATTCGGTGGCATCCTCGCCGCTTCGCGATTGCTCGCGGTCAACCAGCAGTCGGGCAGCGGCGAGGTGCTGCTGTTCGCGATCGCCGGCCCCGTGATCGCCGGCACCAGCCTGTTCGGCGGCCGCGGGTTCGTCTGGTCGGCGCTGCTCGGGGCGATCGTGATCGGGTCGATCTCGAACGGGATGGACCTGCTCGGCCTCGAATCCGACATCAAGTTCATCATCACCGGGGCGGTGCTGCTCGCCGCGGTGACCGTCGACGCGGCGACCCGCCTGCGCCGCCTGCCGACCTGACCCGGCTCCGGTTCGCGGTCGGCGCGCCCTGCGTCGACGAGTACGGCGACCCCGGCTTGCTGCTCGAGCTCGGTCAGGCCGCTGAGGCGGCCGGCTGGGACGGATTCTTCGTCTGGGACCACATCGCGTACCGCCGGCCGGGTGGGCCGGTGGTCGATCCGTGGGTGGTGCTCGGCGCCGTCGCCGCCACGACCGAGAGGGTAAGGCTCGCCGCGCTGATCACTCCGCTCGCCCGCCGGCGGCCGTGGAAGGTCGCGCGCGAGACGGCGACGCTCGACAGGTTGAGCGGCGGCCGGCTGATCTTCGGCGCCGGGCTCGGCTCGTCGGGCGAGCGCGAGTTCGCGCCGTTCGGCGAGGACCCCGACCCGCGACACCGCGCGGCGCTGCTTGACGAGGGGCTCGAGCTGCTGACCAGGTTCTGGGCCGGGGGGCCGGTCGATCACGAGGGCCCGAACCACAGCGTCCACTCGCACGAGTTCCAGCCGACTCCCCTGCAGCGGCCGCGGATCCCGGTCTGGATCGCCGGCAAATGGCCCGCCAAGCCCGGCTTTCGCCGTGCGGCGCGGTGGGATGGTGTGTTTCCGATCCACGCCGACGTGGGACCCGGCGAGATGATGACCCCGGGCCAGCTCGCCGAGATCGTGCAGTTCACTCTCTCGCAGCGGACCGCCGGCGGCGAGTTCGATGTCGCGCTTGAGGTCCAGAGCGCCGGAGAGGACCCCGCCGCCGATTTCGCCGCGACCGAGCCATATCGCGAGGCGGGGCTGACCTGGTGGATCGAGGCGCTGCACTGGGAGCGGGCGCCGCTGGCGCAGATGCGGGCGCGGGTCGAGGCGGGCCCGCCGCGGGAGGCCTAGTGGTGGCCGAGCTGCGGGGGGCGCTGATCGGCTACGGCCTCGCGGGCTCTGTGTTCCACGCCCCGCTGATCGCCTCGACGCCCGGCATGTGTTTGACCACCGTCGTAACCGGCAATCTCGACCGCGCCGCCGACGCGCAGCGCCGGTATCCCGATGTAACCGTGGTGCCGAACGCCGAGGCGGTCTGGGAACGAGCTGACGCCCACGACTTCGTCGTCGTCGCGACGCCGAACGCGTCGCATGCAGAGCTCGCGACCGCGGCGATCGACAACGACCTGCCCGTTGTCGTCGACAAGCCGCTCGCGCCCACCAGCGAGCAGGCTCGGACGCTGGTCGAGCACGCCGAGCGCCGCGCTGTTCCGCTCACCGTCTTTCACAACCGCCGCTGGGATTCGGACCAGCTCACCCTGCGCCGGCTGATCGACGACGGCTCGCTGGGCGAGGTGCGCCGCTACGAATCCCGGTTCGAGCGCTGGCGCCCCGAGCTGCAGGCGGATACCTGGCGTGACGCGACTGCGCCCGGCGAGGGCGGCGGCGTCCTGCTCGACCTCGGCACGCACCTCGTCGACCAGGCGCTCAGCCTGTTTGGCGCGGTCGGCGTCGTCTACGGCGAGGTCGACCACCACCGCGGCGGCGCGGCCGACGACGACGTCTTCATCGCCCTCAGCCACGAAAGCGGCGTCCGCAGTCACCTCTGGGCCTCGTCGGTCGCAGCCGATGTCGGGCCGCGACTGCGAGTGCTCGGCAGTCGCGCCGCCTTCGTGATCGAGCACCTCGACGGCCAGGAGGACGCCCTCCGCGAAGGCCGCCTGCCGTCCGATTCAGGCGACTGGGGCGCCGAGCCCGAGGACCGCTGGGGAGAGCTGGTCCACGGCGAGCACCGGGAACCGGTCCCCTCCGAGAACGGCGCCTGGCCTCGGTTCTATGAGCAGTTCGCGGAATCTCTCCGCGACGACCAGCCACTCCCGGTCGACCCTCGGGACGCAGTGACGATGCTCGAGATCTTGGAGCGTGCGCGCGGTCGATCCTGAGCGGCCGCCGCGCTGCTCCTCGCGCGAGGCAGGAGCGACCGATGGCTCCAGAGGCTGCTTTGCGGCGGCGAAGTCGACACGGTCGTAGGGTCTACCGACTGCACCGCCAACGAGACAGGAGCCTGCCCTCGACGTGATCGCCGGTCTTGGCCTCGCACTCGCTTCCGCCGTCGCGACGAGCGTCGGCTTCCTGCTCAAGCACCGCGGCGCGGTCCTCGCCCCCGCTGTCCAAGCCCGCCACCCGCTGCGCAGCGCGGCCGGCCTCTTTCGCTCGCGTTGGTTCGCGCTCGGCTGGGGCGTTGCCTTAGGCGCCTGGGGACTGCACGTCGGCGCGCTGGCCCTGGCACCGCTCTCGATCGTGCAGGCGGTTCTCTCAGGCGGCCTGGTCTTCCTCGCGGTCTTCGCCGAGCGCTTCTTCGGGTTTCGGCTCGGGCGACGCCAATGGGTAGGCGTGACTCTCACGGCGCTCGGGCTGGCGGTGATCGGCCTGACCTCCGAGTCGGGCGACGGAGAGCCCCGCCACTACGCGGTTGCGGCCCTGATCGCGATCGAGTGCGGGGGGCTCGTCGTCTGCCTCGCGATCGCCTCGGCCTCGACGCATCGGCGGATCCGGCCGGCGGCGCAAGGCCTGATCCTGGGCGCCGTCGCCGGCGCACTCTTCGGTGTCTCCGACATCGCGATCAAGTTCTTGGTCGATGACACCGCCAGCGGGGTGCTCGAGTTGATCAGCCCTTGGACCGCGGCCGCTGTGATCGCCTCGGTGGTCGCCTTCTACGCCTCGGCTCGAGGGTTGCAGCTAGGCCCGGGCGTCGAGGTCATCGCTCTCACCTCGGTCGCGGCCAATCTCGTCGCGATCGTCGGTGGCATCCTGGTCTTTCGGGACTCGATCGGGTCGGGCGCCCTCGAGATCGCGGCGCGATTGTTCGCGTTCTGCCTCGTGATCGTCGGCGCCGCCCTCATCCCCGCCCCCCGGGTGGAAGCCTCACCTGCGCGACCACCCCGCCGAGTATCGCGTTAGCTGAGACGAAAGTGCCCAGTGTTCATTGCATCGGGGACGGGTGCGGGCGAAGCGTCTAGCTCGCGGCCTTCGCCTCACGCGCCCGCGCAAGCGTTCCCTGCGTCCGTTCGGATTCACGCTGTAGCTCACGCAGCCGACGCGTACTGGTTGGGCGACGTCCGCCTACCTTCGCCCGATAGAGCCTGTACCGCTCATTGGCATACCTCGCATCGGCCTCAAGCTCCTCAAGGCGCCGGTCGTCGCTCACGAGTCGGAGTCGTGACTTGCCAGACGCCGTCGCGCCCGGGCGGCGCTCAACTGTTTCCTGGCTCGGATCGCGCGGTGGGACAGGTCGGCGCGGTGCAGACCGGACGCCGCGACGTCCGAAGCTCGGTACTCGACTCTCTCGCGCTCACGATGGCGGGCGACCGCCGCCAGGAGACGAAGGTGTTGGTCGGTCATGGCGATGCCAATCTCGATCCCCTCGAAGGATTGCGCTGCCGGTGGAGGGAGGGGATCGGTAAAGCACCCAGAGACAGCCGACCACCGAGGATAGCGGCGGTGACCCAAGGCGCTTCTCCCTTCGCGTGACAGCTCTGCTTCTGGTCGCGCGAAGCAGGAGCGAGAGTCGGAACGACTGATGCGCTGCTACCGTCTGATTCAGCCGCACATTCGAGTGTGGCGTAAACAGTGCCCGCGCCGCAGTCGTTGCATCACCGCATCCTCCGCGCCCGCCCGCACCATACGTGGAGGAATTCACATGACTAACGGAACCGTGAAGTGGTTCAACGACGAGAAGGGCTTTGGCTTCATCACGCCCGAGGACGGCTCCGCCGACCTCTTCGTTCATCAGAGCGCCGTACCCGACGGCCAGACCCTGGCCGAGGGAACGAAGGTCAGCTTCGACGCCGAGCGCGGCGACAAGGGGCCCCGCGCCGCAAACATTCGCCTGGCGTAGCACCCCGGCCAAGCCGGGCATACAAGCAGAGCTGCCCGGGGCCGGGGCCGCCACGAACGTCCACGCGCTTTTAAGGAGACGAGGCATGGCCTCAGGCAGCAAGCGGAAGACCACGATGGCGAAGCTCAACCGTGAACGTCGACTCCTCGAGCGTCGGCAGGAGAAGCAGGCCAAGAAGGCTGCGCGGAAGCAGGCGGCCGCAGACGCCGACGTGACCCACGACTAGCTACAACGGCAACGTCGCGTAGTCAGTTTCACCCCTCTTCCGCTCTCGCGTGAAAGAAACAGCGGGGTGGCCGCGTCAGGGTGCTCCGGCCAGGTCCAGCCTGATCCGATTTCGGCGTCGCCGCGCGCAGTCAACGGCTCGAGCCCCGCTCAGGTGTAGCTCGGGGTTCGCGCCCCGCCGCCGCCCAGCGGCGAGGTGCCGGCCTCGGCGCCCAACCGATGGATTTCTGACCCTCGACGTATCTCTGCTGTCAAAGGGGCGATGTCCCGCCCCGGAAAACGACCAGAAAACGAGGACCAGATGACCATGAACATGCCCCCGACCGTGTCGCCGCAGGAGTGGAAGGCGGCGCGCGAAGAACTGCTCGTCGAGGAGAAGGAGCTGACCCACGCCCGCGACGCGCTGGCCGCCAAGCGCCGCCGCATGCCGAGGATGGCCGTCGAGAACGACTATGAGTTCGAGGGCCCGAACGGCCCCGCGAGCCTGCTCGACCTGTTCGAGGGGCGCCGGCAGCTGATCATCTACCGGTTCTTCTTCGAGCCGGGCGTCCACGGGTGGCCCGACGGCGGCTGCCCCGGCTGCTCCTGGGTTGCCGATCAGATCACGCACCCCGCCCATCTGAACGCCCGCGACACCACGATTGCGCTGATCTCGCGCGCCCCGCAGCCGGACATCGAGCGCTGGAAGGCGCGGATGGGCTGGGAGATCCTTCCGTGGTACACGCTGACCGACGACTTCGACGCCGACTTCGACGTCGGCGAGTGGCACGGCACCAACGTCTTCTACCGCGACGACGACGATCGGATCTTCCGCACGTACTTCGTCGACGGCCGCGGCGACGAGGCGCTGGGCGGTACCTGGGCGTATCTCGACGTCACCGCGCTCGGGCGCCAGGAGGACTGGGAGGACTCGCCGGAGGGCTACCCACAGACCCCGGCCAATCTGTGGCTCAGGCGCCACGACGAGTACGACGCGCCGGCCGGCTCGGAGGCGGCCGAGTCGATGGCCGTGCAGGTCGAGCGTGGCCGGGCCGCGGGGCAGACGAAGAGCGGGGGCTGATGTTCGCCCACGTCGGAGGCGTGCCGGTCGAGGAGGCCCTGCTGCCGTTGGTCAGCGGGGCCTCCGCAGCGCTGCTGCTGGGGCGTGCCTGGCTCGTTTCCCGGCTGCGACGAGGACGCCCCTAGTCGCCTCGGCTCTTTCTTCCGGCCGAGCGATGGATTTCCGGCCTTCGCTGGATCTCTGTTCGTAAAGCGGCAGTTCCGCCGCCAAACGACCGGAAAGGCAAAAGCCAGATGAGTTCGGAAACCACTCAGACACGCAAGAAGACGACGACCGCCTGGGTGGTCGCCCTGACCGCGATCGGCTCGCTGATGGCGGCCCTCGACACACTGGTGGTTTCGACGTCGCTGAGCACGATCCGCCTCGATCTGGGCGCCTCGATCGAGGACCTGGAGTGGACGGTGAACGCCTACAACCTGAGCTTCGCGGTGTTGCTGATCACCGCCGCCGCCCTCGGCGACCGATACGGGCGCCGGGCCTATTACGCGATCGGGTTGGGTCTGTTCGCCGCGGCCTCGGCGGCGGCCGCGCTCGCGCCCAGCGTCGGCTTCCTCGTCGCGGCCCGGGCAGCCCAGGGGGCCGGCGCGGCGCTGGTGCTGACGCTGGGGCTCACGCTGTTGACCGCTGCCTTCCCGCCCGAGAAGCGAGGAGCGGCGATCGGCCTGTTCAGCGCGGTCACGGGGATCGCGGTCGCGCTCGGCCCGCTCGTCGGTGGCGCGATCGCCGAGGGCATCGACTGGACGTGGATCTTCTGGCTCAACGTGCCGATTGGCCTGGCCGCGATCCCGCTCGTGCTCAGGAAGATCGAGGAGAGCTACGGCGGCGACACCGGTCTCGACATTCCCGGCCTGGCGCTGATCAGCGCGGGCGCCTTCGGGCTGGTCTGGGGCCTGGTGCGCGGGAACTCCGTCGGTTGGGACAGCCTCGAGATCATCGGAGCGCTCGCGGCAGGCGCGGTGCTGGTGGCGGCGTTCATCGCCTGGGAGCTGCGGGCGGGAGAGCCGATGGTGCCGATGCGCTTCTTCCGCTCCCGAGCGTTCTCGGCGGGCAACGCGGCGATCTTCTTCACCCTCGCTTCGCTGTTCGGCGCCGTCTTCTTCTTCGCGCAGATGCTGCAGACGGCGCTCGGCTACGGACCGCTCGACGCGGGCCTGCGGTTGATGCCCTGGACCGTCACCTTCATCACCGTGGCCCCGGTCGTCGGCAACCTGGTGGACCGCGTCGGCGAGCGTCCGTTCATGGTCGCCGGGCTGTCGCTGCAGGCGGTGGCGATGGGATGGATCGCGCTGATCGCGGACTCCGGGCTCACTTACTCGGAGTTCCTGCTTCCGTCGATCCTCGCCGGCGTCGGGGTCTCGATGGCGATCCCCGCGGCGCAGAACTCGGTGGTCGGCTCGTTCTCCGTCGAGGACATCGGCAAGGCCGCCGGCGCCAACAGCATGATGCGCGAGCTCGGCGGCGTCTTCGGGATCGCGGTGGCCGCCGCGGTGTTCGCCCGCGCCGGCAGCTACGCCTCGTCCGACGCGTTCCTCGACGGGTTCGCGCCCGCGGTCGCCGTCCTCGCGGGGTTCTCGGGGCTCGGTGCGATCGTCGCCCTGGCCCTGCCGGGCCGACGTCCGACAGCCGAGTCCCTCCCCGTCGGTCCGGTCCCGGCGTTCGAGAGCGCGGGCGGAAGCTGATCACACTGTGATGACCAGACGATGACGCCGCTCCGCTCCAACCCGGTCGTCCACCTCGAGCTCCACACGGGTGACCTGCCGCAGGCCCGCGACCTCTACGCGGAGCTCTGCGGCTGGCGGCCGAAATGGATCGAGACCCGGGCCGGCGCCTACCTATCCCTCGAGCTCGGCGACGGGCTCGAGGGAGGGATCGTCGAGTGCCCTGTCTTGGGCCCGCTCTGGTTGCCGTACGTCGAGGTCGACGAGATCGCTGAGGCCACCGACCGGGCCCGCGGGCTCGGCGCCTCCGTCCTCCTGGAGCCCCGCGAGGGCCCGGCCGGATGGCGAAGCGTGGTCCGCACCGCCGTTGGCGGCGAGCTCGCCTTCTGGCAGCCGAAACGGAGAACGTCGTGAACGACGCCCGGCTGCTCGAGGCCGCCCGTGCGGGCGATGAGGATGCCTTCGCTCGGCTTGTTGAGCCCCACCGCCGCGCCCTGCACGCCCACTGCTACCGGATGCTCGGCTCGGTGGCCGACGCCGAGGACGCGCTCCAGGACGCGCTGCTGAACGCCTGGCGAGGGCTCGCGAAGTTCGAGGGGCGAAGCTCGCTGCGCTCGTGGCTGTACACGATCGCGACCAACGCCTGCCTGCGAGCGATCGAGCGGCGGCCCAAGCGGGTGCTGCCGATCGACTACGCGCCCGCCGCCGACCCCCACGACGGTCTGGCCGAACCCCTGGTCGAATCGGTCTGGGTCGAGCCCTATCCCGACGAGCGGCTCGGCCTCGAGGACGGGCTCGCCGGTCCGGAGGCGCGTTACGAGCAGCGCGAGAGCGTCGAGCTCGCCTTCATCGCCGCGCTCCAGCACCTGCCGGCGCGCCAGCGCGCCGTGCTCATCCTCCGCGACGTGCTCGGCTTCTCGGCGCGCGAGACGGCCGGGGCGCTGGAGATGTCGCCGCCAGGCGTCGACAGTGCCCTGCAGCGCGCCCACAAAGCCGTCGACGAACGGCTTCCCGACCGCAGCCAGCAGGCGGTGCTCGGTTCGCTGGACGACCAGGGCCTGCGCGAGATCGTCGACCGCTACGTCGACGCCTTCGAGCGCGCCGACGTCGACGCCGTCGTCGAGATGCTCGCCGCCGACGGCGCGTTCACGATGCCGCCCCTGCCCACCTGGTACCGCGGGCGCGAGGCGGTGGCCGCGTTCCTGAAGGGCCATGTGCTGGCGAGCGAAAACCGCTGGCGCCTCGTGCCGGCTCGGGCGAACGGGCAGC